>NZ_JAEUPY010000347.1 GCF_016790065.1 Steroidobacter sp. | reverse complement strand
GAGATCAAGACTCTGCGGGATCTGGCGAATCCGAAATGGCGCGGTCGGGTGGCGTTACGATCGGCTGCGAATGTCTATAACCGTTCGCTGCTCGCCTCGATGATCGTGCATCAGGGGCACGCGTCGGCGCTGGAGTGGGCGCGTGCCGTCAGGGCCAACGCGGGTGACGAACCGAAGTACTCCGGGGATACCGGCAACATCTGGCGGGTTGCTAAGGGCGAGGCAGCGCTGAGTTTCGTCAACACTTATTACCTTGCATACGTCATGGCGCGAGGCGAGGAAGGCAAGGAAGGAATCAAGTTGGCGGATGCAGTCGGGATTGCCTGGCTGGATCAGGAGGGCGCGGGTCAACCGGTGAACGTCACCGGCGTTGGGTTGGCCGCAGAGACGCCTCGCAAAGAGGACGGGCTGAAGCTGGTGAAGTTCCTATTGAGCCGGCAAGGACAGTCGCTGTTGTCCGAGCACGTTTTCAAGTATCCGGTTCGCGCTGATGTCGAACCCAGCGCGTTCTTGAAGACCCAAGGCGGCTTCGTCAAAGACGAGATGAATCTCAACGACCTGGAATTGCACTATGACGAGGCCGATGCGATCTATCGCGCCGTCGGCTGGCAAGCCTGGAAAGAATAAGACGACGACATCCCATGCGGACGTTTATATCTACGGTGCGCGGCGGCGTACTGCCGGTGCTGTTGTGCATGTCGGCGCTGCTGCCGCTTGGGGCGATGGCGGACGCGCGGGAGGTGTTCTCGCTGGATGACTCCCTCGCCGCGCACGCGACCTTACGGTTGAAGCCGACGGACTTGATCGTTGCACCCAACGGCCGCTATGTAGCGTGGGTCGACGGTGCGGCGTTGTTGGTGGCGACCGCGCCGACGTTCGAAGCACGCACGGTGGCAACGTCGGTGGTTGCCGCTTACGCATCGAGTGACGGACAGACGCTGCTCTATACGCGAGGCAAGCTCGAGCCGGCGTTCGGCTCCTATCCGCAAGAGGATTCGCGTGAACTGTGGCGAGTGCCGGTGGCGGGCGGCACGTCGCAATTGCTGGCGAAGGGCGAGGAGGTGCCGGAGGGCGCGCCAGTCTTCGCACCGGACGGCCGATCGTTTGTCACCGCGGAAGGACCGATGCTGTATGAGTATCGTCTCGACGCCGAAGGCTTACGGCGTCGTCCGTTACTGAAGCGGGATGCGCAGCACTACGCCGCGATTCGTCTCAGCAATCTAATGTACTCACCGGACGGCCGCAGCCTCGCGTTCGTCAGCTGGCGCAAGGCCGGTCAGAGTTACGTGGCAGTTCATGATTTCGCGACCGGTGACTATCGCTACATCGATTCCGGTATTTTTCGCGATGTCACGCCGGTGTGGTCGCCGGACGGCTCGCAGCTGGCCTTCGCTCGCACGCTCGGGAACTGGACGCATGAGTATCGCTTCTCTCCCAAGAACGAAGCTGCGCCCTGGAGCCTGATGATTGCGGACGCTGCCACCGGCAAGGTTCGCACGCTGTGGCGTGCCGATACTGGCGCCGGCAGTGTGTTTCAGCCGTTCGGCAATGGCGCCTGGATGGAGAGCAGTGTCGAGACACCGCAGCTATCGTGGACGCCTGATGGACAGATTCTGTTTCCTTGGGAGAAAACCGGTTGGCTGTCGTTGTACGCCATTGCCTCGCTGGGCGGTAAGCCGAGACAGATCACGCCGGGCGACGGCGAAGTCACATTACCTGCGCTCGATGCCTCGGGTCGCAACGTCATCTACGCAACCAACATTGGCGACTTACCGCGTCTGCATCTATGGCGCGCCTCACTCACGGGGGGCACGCCACAACAGCTGACTCGAGGTATCGGAGTCGAACACAGTCCGAAGATGCTGGCCGGCGATCGGTTCGTCTACATCGACAATGAGAATGGACGAATGCCGAATCGCCGTGTGATCGGCACCGGCAATGCACGACCGACGGTACTCACGCCGCTGGCAGCGGAACGACAGAAAAACCAAAAGACCTGGCAGCAGTTCGTTGATGAAGACGTCGTAGCACTCACGGCCGACGATGGCGTGGTGTCCTATCACATGATGATGGTGCCGAAGGGAACACCACCGCCGGGCGGCTTTCCGGTCATCGTGTCCAGCAAGGGCGGACCCGACGGCCGAGTCTCTCCCGGCAATACGGTCAACGCTGCTTTGGGACAGTACGCAGCGAGCCGCGGTTACGTTTTCATCGACATCAACTATCGCGGCTGTTTTGGTTTCGGGCTCGATTACCGCTTACCGCCTCAACGCGGCGCCACTGGCGGCAGCGAAGTGAAAGACCTGCGGGCGCTGGCGCTCTATCTGCGAGGCCGTGCTGATGTGAACCCGAATCGTATCGGCATCATGGGCGGCTCATAT
>NZ_JAEUPY010000333.1 GCF_016790065.1 Steroidobacter sp. | reverse complement strand
CGAACAGCCCGGCGCCCAGAGCACCGATTGTCGTCAGCCGCATCGCCTGGCGGCGGGTGAAGTCGCGTGTCTGCATAGGTGAGCCCCTTGGTACCGATCCTTTCGGAGCGGTAAGAGCGCTCGGCGCGGCAAAGTGGGGGTGCCTACGGCTCGGATTGTGAGATCAAGGCTCGCAATCGACTTCGGGTGCTGGGCCTTCGGGGTTGGATTCCGGCCGGTCGATGAGCGCTTTATACTGTGGCGCCGATACGTCGTCAGTGTCATGGAATGTCGACATGAGTGATGCGTTACCGTTGATCGCGATCGTCTGCGTCGGTGTGGCCATCGGCTGGTGGTCGAGACGACGCGGGATTCGTTTGCTCCCTAAAGTCGCCAAGGTCGCGGCGTTCGTGATCGGCGTGCAGGTGGTGTCGTTCGCGGTAGCAGTGCTGATTAGCAGCGACACGCTCGCGATGCTCGCCGGGCTGTCGATGATGGTCGTGTTGCCCGTCGCTGGCCTGGGGTTGGCTGGCCTCGGGTTGGGTTGGCTACTCGCGCCCAACATGCCCGAGGAACCGTCGGCATTCCCGCCTCAGCAGCCAGCTCCACCTGTTCCCGCCGCGCAGCCAGCGCCGCCGCAAATAAAGTTGAATCCTCGGCAGCGGCTGGTGCTGTTCGTGATGCCGGGCGTCGGCTCACTCTTTTGGGTTGGCTTGTGGCTCGGCTTTACGTTGCATGATCAGCAACCTCCGGCGGGGCTTGCCGAAGGCGTTGTGCCTGCGGCATTGGTGCTGCTGGCAACGGTGGTGTTCGGCGTCCGTTGGTTATGGCGCCGACGCAAGTCTGCGAGTTAGCGAGCGCGAATCACCCAGTCGTTGCCGTCGGGCTCGACGGCGAAGGCATCGCTCTGGGCTGCGTACAACATCAGTGCTTGAGGACGATCGGCATCGAAGATGCCGGACAGTTGTAGCTGTTGCGCCTGTTCGCCTTCCACTCGGATCTTGGTGCGGTTGTAGCGATTGAACTCGGCGGCCACTTCGGCCAACGGCGCATCATGAAACACCAAACGCCGCTCGCGCCAGGCAACGGCGTCTTCCACCGTGCGCTGCCGCTGCGATTCGACACGGCCTCGAGCGATCTGAACTCGTTCGCCACGAGTCAGGCGCTGAGGTTCGTTGCCAGTCGTGATTTGCACCGTGCCTTCGACGACGGCGACATCAGCTTGCTCGTCCCGGCGGCGGACATTGAACTGAGTGCCCACCGCGCGAACGGTGGTGTTGCCTGCCGTCACCGTGAACGGACGAGCCGAATCTTTCTCAACGACGAACAACGCTTCACCGCGAACCAAGCGGATATTGCGTGCCTGCGCGGAGAAGGTCACTTCCACGTGTGAGTCGGTATTGAGATAAATGAAGGAACCATCTTCGAGCTTGCAGGTGCGTTGCTCGCCCACGCTGGTCGTATATCGACCTTGGCTATCGACCAACCATGCAATCACGCCGGTCGCTACCAGCACCAATGCAGCGGCGCTAACAGCAACCCGTCGCCGGCGCGACGGAACCTCAGTGCGCCGACTAAGTGCGACCGACGGTGTAGGCGTCTGAGCGTGCAAGGTAATGACATCAGCACGGCCTTCGCGCAGCAGTGCTTCGATATCCACCAACCGCTCTGCATCGATCTGCAGCAGATGCTTGTGGCTCTCCACGGTTTCCAAGAAGACCCGCAGATGGTCGGGCGAAGCGCGCACCCATTCGATGAAGGCGCGATTGCGTGCCTCGATGCTGATGAAGCCTTCTTCAGGGTCGAACTCCGGATCGCTCAGGCTGACCAGCCATTGCGCCGCTTGTAATCCCAGCTCCGCGTCCGCCGCCGCCTTGGAGTCATCGATGTTTCGTTTACTCATCGCGCTTCGGCCTCCGTGTCCTCGGGTCGGCGCATTTCATTGAAGTGCATCCGAAAGTGATTCAGCGCGCGCACGATGTATTTTTTCACGGCGTGCGGTGTGACACCGAGTTCCTCGGCGATCTCCTTATAAGTGCGATTGTCTCGATACTGACGCAACATGGCGACCTGGCAAGCGACGGGCAATTCGCGCAGTGCCCGATTCATCTCTTCTTGAAACAGCGCGGTGCTGGCATTGTCTTCGAGCCACAGCGCATTGCCTCGATCGGCGTGCGCATCGAACTCGGCGGTGTGGCACGACACGGTGCGCGTGCGTTCTTCCTGTTGCCGGCGATTGGTGGTGTGGAGCAGATTCCAGGCGACCCGAAACAGATAGCGCTGCGGGTCCTGCACCTGTTCGCCGATGGCGCGCCGGACCAGGCGCAAATACATGGCCTGCATCAGATCGTCCACGGTCTGGCGATCGCGGGCATTGCGCTCGAAAAAACGCCGCAGTTCCTGCCGATACTGTTCGTAGGCCCGCGCCAGGGCGTCTTCGCCGGGCGGGTCCTGCGAGCTGTTCGACAGTGAGTACATATAGGTAAGACCTTGTAGGGGTGGGGCCCGGGTACGGTCAAGCGCAAAAATAATCAGCTGAAAAATTCGTGGTTTCGCGGCGTACCCGAGCTGGGGTCTTCCAGGTCTTATCGACAGGGGATACAACTACAGTCGGGGAGAAAGCCTGCATGCGCAAAGCGCAATCCGTCGCCATCTTTTCGTTGCTCGCCGCGGGCGGCGTGTTCAGTACCGTCAGTACGGCTCAGAGCGTCGAGAGCGCCATGTCGCGCGTCTCCGATACGGCTGAAAAGAAGCTGCAATTCAATCTGGAACGTCAGCCCATCAGCGAAGCGCTGACCGCGTTGGGTCAGCAAAGCGGCCTGACCATCATCGTCGAGTCCTCGGTCAGTCGCGGCATCACCGCTGAACCGTTGTCCGGTTCCTATACCGCCAACGAAGCTTTGCAGCGCTTACTGCAGCCGGTGGGTTTGAAGGCCGAGTATTTGGATGGGCGCACTGTCGCGGTCCGTCCGGCTAATTCAGCGAAGCGAACTGCTATTTCGAGCAGCGAACGGCCGCTGCGCATGGCGCAAGCGGACGTTGCTTCGACAACCGGTCGAGTCGACGCTCCCGAGGCGGGCTTGGAAGAAATCGTCGTCACCGCCACACGCCGTTCAGAAAACCTGGCCAACGTGCCCATCAGTATCGCGGCCATCGGCGCGGCGGAAATCAGCCGTCGTAACTTGGTGAGCCAGACCGACTTCCTGCGCACCGTGCCCGGTGTGAATCAGATCGAAGGTGGCGCGGGCGCCAGCTCCATCGTGATGCGCGGTATCGCGGTGAATCCCACCGGCGAAGGTTTCAATCTCGGTTTGACCACTGCGACGTTCCTTGGTGAAGTGCCGTTGTCGTCGGGCCGCGTTGGTCAGTCGGATCTGCGTTTGATCGACATAGAGCGAGTGGAAGTGTTGCGCGGGCCGCAGGGCACGCAGTTCGGTTCCAGCGCCATCGCCGGCACCTTGCGTTACATTCCAGCGCCGCCGGAGTTATCGACGGTGTCGGGCAACGTCAAGGCCGGCTATTCGGTGACTCGCGGCGAAGGCAGCACCAACGACAACATCGAAGGCGTGCTGAATCTGCCGCTGATCGATGATGTGCTCGGCGTGCGTGCCGTGGCCTATCGTTACTTCGATCATGGCTACGTTCGCAACGTGGCGGCCAGCAATTCGACGTTCGCAGCTCAAGCGGCGGCGCTGGGTGTTCCTGAGCTTGCGGGTCACGGCAGGGTGGGCAACACGACTGCCGAGGGCGGGCGCATCGCGGCGCTGTTACGACCGAGCGATGAGTTGTCGTTGACGCTCACTTTCGTAAAACAGAAGCTCACTCAAGACGGCAAGCTGGAAGTGCAGGCCTTCGCCTCGCCGACCACCGCGTCGTCCGGCATTTATTATCCGGCCGTCGGCGGTAAGTACGATCAGGTGCGTTGGACGTTCGGCAATACCTTCGGGCGCGGCGAGCTGCAAGTCGACGACACTGAAATCGCCAATGCTTTGCTGGAGTACGACTTGGGTTGGGGCGAACTGCTCGGCTCGGTGTCGCGTAGCGAGCAGGCGTTCCAGAACTTGAACGACATCGGTCTGTTCTGGGGCGATGAGCAAGGCGGCAATCCGATGGTGCAGAACTACACCCAGGCTTCCAAATCCACCGCGGTGGAGACGCGCTTCACGTCCAAGTTCGACGGGCCGTGGTCGGTGATCGCTGGCCTGTACTACGAAGACTCGGAGATGTTACGCAGCGGTGCCAACAAGTTCGGCGGCACGCAGGCTCAGATGGACCTGTACTACCCAGGTGCGCCCAATCTGAATCTGGGTCAGTTCCTGGTCGGCGACAACACCGAACAGAAGGCCGGTTACGCCGAAGTGAGCTACGAGATTGTCGAAGGCCTCAAGGCCATCGTCGGCGCACGAGCCTTCCGCTATGACATCGAGCGGCCGACGACGTTGGATGGCATCGGTTTCGGCGGCTACTCGTACACGTACTACACCGGCACGGATTCCGGCGAAGTATACAAGGGAACACTGAGTTATCAGGCGCGTGAAAATGCGATGGTCTACGCCACGTTCTCACAAGGCTTCCGGCTCGGCTTCCCGCAGGCACCGGTGCCGGCGAATTGCGATCTCGACGGCGACGGCTACATCGACGGGCTGAACGGCGTGTCGACGCGCTTGTCGGCTGTGCATCCGGACAATCTCGACAACTTCGAAGTGGGCGCCAAGCTGCGCTGGTCCGATCGCGTCGAGATCAACGCTGCCGCCTTCGACATCAAATGGGATGGCTTGCCGGTGACCGTCTTCGGCACTTGCGGCTACAACGCCGTGATCAATGCCGGCCAGGCGAGCTCACGCGGGGTGGAGTTGGAAACCAAAGTGCTGGTGGTGCCGAGCCTGGT
>NZ_JAEUPY010000311.1 GCF_016790065.1 Steroidobacter sp. | reverse complement strand
CGTTCACATCATGCATCTGAACAGCATGGGCATGTCTGCCTCGCCGGCATTGCTCAAACTGATTCACGGCGCTAGAGATCGCGGCCTGGACGTGAGCACCGAGACTTATCCGTGGGATGCGTCCTCCGACAGCATCCGAAGCGTCATGTTCGATCCCGGTTGGGAGCAGCGCTGGGGCGTTGGCCCGGAAGACTTGCAGTCGACCGCCACCGGCAAACGTCTCACGCGTGCGCAGTTCGACGCGCTTCGCACCGGCACCGATGACGACGGCGTGCTGATGCATATGAACACCGAGGAGACCATCGTCGCGTTGCTTCGTGACCCACTGATGATGGTGGTCAGCGACTCAGGAAATCTCGAAGCGGGAGACTACAGTCATCCGCGCACTGCCGGTTCGTTCGCTAGGGTCCTAGGACACTATGTGCGCGATGTGGGCGCGCTAACGCTCAGCCAGGCCATTGCGAAGATGAGTTTGAAGCCGGCGCAGCGCCTGGAAGCGTTCGTTCCGGCGATGAAAAGTAAAGGTCGTCTACAGGTAGGCGCGGATGCCGACATTGTCGTGTTCGATCCGAAGACGGTGCGCGAGCAGGCAACGTATCTGAAAGCCAAGCAATACTCGCAAGGCTTCCACTACGTCATGGTCAACGGCGTGCTGGTGGTCGATCGCGGCAAGCTGGTGGACAACGCGTTTCCCGGCGCGCCGGTGCAGGCTCGATACGATCACTAATCCGAGCCTTATTAGAACCAGATCAGTTTACGCGGGGATCGACAAATCATGTCAGCCGTTCCAGTTATCCATGCAGCTGCAGTCACGCGGATCCCGCAGCCGTACTTGCTGTTCCTGGGCAATGCCCACGAAACCACGTTCATGAAGACTGCGCTGGGTCTGCGCGACTGGGCGCGCGAACTTTGCGTCGGTGAGTATCGATGCGACTCCACTCCGATCAGCATTGGTTTGCCTTATATGGATCCAGCGACTGCTTATCGAGCGGGCGCGCGGTCTTTGGTCATTGGCGTTGCAAACATCGGCGGCATCATCGACCCGAGCTGGATCGACTATCTAGTGCGGGGGATGGAGGCGGGGCTGGATATCGTCAGTGGCGCGCACTCCAAACTGCGCGATTGTTCCCCTTTGCAGAAAGCCGCCGAGCGTACCGGCAGATCTTTGATCAACATCCGGGTGCCGCCGCAAGGGATTCCCGTAGCAACCGGGCGCAAGCGCAGCGGCAAGCGATTACTGACCGTGGGCACCGATTGTGCACTCGGGAAGAAATACACCGCACTTACCCTTCATCGCGAGCTGCGCAGTCGAGGAATCGACTCGGATTTTCGAGCCACGGGTCAGACTGGAATCTTGATCTCAGGGGCGGGTATTCCCATCGATGCGGTCGTCAGCGATTTCGTCGCGGGTGCAGCTGAGATGCTCAGTCCCGATGCGCCGGCGAATCATTGGGATGTCATCGAAGGGCAGGGCTCGGTGTTTCATCCTTCGTATGCGGGCGTTTCGTTGGGACTGCTGCATGGCTCGCAACCCGATGTCCTCGTGCTCTGTCATGAAGTGGGGCGGGATCGCATCGTCGGGCTCGAAGGCTATGCGACGCCGAGTCTGCCAGAGGCAATTGAACTCACGACCCGCTTGGCGCGCATGACCAACCCGAACGCACGTTGCGCCGGTGTATCACTGAACACCTCGCGATTGGATGAGTCCGCTGCGAGGCAGGTGCTCCGAGAAACTTCCGCGGCGTTGAAGTTACCAGTCGCGGACCCAGTGCGCGGCGGTCCCGAACTGGGCGAGTTGGTCGAGAGAATTTTGGGTCGTTAACAAGAATTGGGAGCGTCGATGCAACGTTTCAGGCGTGTCTCGGTGATGCTCGGTGGGTTGTCGATTCTGCTGGCGGGGCTGGGGGCTCACGGCGCCAGCCGGTCCGATGCCAAAGAGCACGAGCGCGTTGCTCAAGCGCTCAAGCAAATAAAGACGGTGCTGGCCGATTCCGATGCCGTGCCGGGAATCGCCGTCGGTATCTCGAATCGGGAACGGCTACTCGGCACGGTGCTGCATGGCTATGCGGATCTGAAAGCTCGCAAGCCAGTCACCGCAGAGACCAAGTTCGCGATCGGCTCGATCTCCAAGTCGTTTACGAGCGTGGTTTTGATGCAGATGGCGGATGCGGGAAAGTTCGATCCCGCCGTACCCGTCAGTCGCTACTTGCCGCAGCTTCGAGTGAACTCGGCGTTTCCGGAAATCACCGGCCATTCGTTGCTCAATCACACGTCCGGCTTACCCAACTACTTGGTGCATCTGTCTTCGATGCGCTATGCAATCTACGCGCTACGTGATTTTCAGCCGACCTATGCGCCCGGAACGCACTTTGCGTATTCGAACACGGGGTATCAATTGCTAGGCTATGTGACGGAGCGAATCGATGGCGATGCATTTGCATCGATTCTGGAGCGACGGCTACTCGCGCCCCTTGGGATGCGAGCGACAGTGCCGCAGATGGATGAGACCGTCCGGCCCTCGCTCGCCATCAGCTACGAACGCTCGCCGCAAGACGGCAGCTTCGTCGAAGCGAACTGGTTTCCATACATCGCGGCGGATGGCGGCATCGCGAGCACCGCGGGCGACATGGATGCTTTCGCGCGACTCCTGCTAAATCGCGGCGCCACGCCGAACGGGCGCATCATCTCCGAAGCAGCCTTCCAGAAAATCATCACATCGACTAGCGACGACGCGACTTATGGCTATGGCGTGCAGGTGTCCACAGCGCAGGGGCACACTGTGGTAGGCCACGGAGGGGCGATCTACGCTTTCAATAGTCACCTCGAAGCACATATCGATGAAGGCTTTGCGGTGACGATTCTGGGTAACGCCAGGCTGGATGGAGAAGTGATAGGGAAGATCGTCGGCATTGCTTCGAAGGCTGTGGGCGGTGACGGTAAACCCGGCGAGTTTCGGAAGTACGAGCGCCTGCCGGTGGAAGACGTCAACGACACATCCGCCTATGAAGGCACGTACCAAACGCAAGACGGCGGGCCGATCGTTTTCTCCAAAGCACCTGGCGGATTGAGCGTGCAACGAGCGGACGGTACGCGATTCAATCTCACCAGAGTGGGGCGAGACATTTACAGCAGCCGCCAGACAGGCGCATACCTATTCTTTGTCGATCCGAAGCAGGCTAGCGGTAGTGCGCAAGGCGTGTCCAACGGCGCGGCTTGGTACACAAAGCACAGCTCTGCTGGAGAGCAGGTCTCAGCGACACCTCCAGAGTATCGCGCGTACGTTGGGCGATACCGAAATCACGCCGATGAAGGGCCGGACGTACGAGTGTTCGTGCGCGGCGGTCGCCTCATGGTAGCGCCCTCCGGCAATGCGACGTTTAGTGAAGAGCTGGTAGCCGTCGGCCCCGGACTGTTTCGGCCCGCAGCTCCGGAGCACAGCCCCGAACGCTTTCAGTTCGACACGCTCGATGACGGCGTGACGCTACGCCTGCAGGCAACTGGTGTGCCGCTGTACCGAGTGGACATGCCCTGAGAATCATCAGCGATCCAGCTCGATACGATCGATGCGCTCGAAGCGGGTGTAGTCGGAGACGATCACCCGCTCGCCCGCGCGGAGGCCGGATAAGATCTCTACTTGTTCGATATTGCGCCGACCGATCTTGATGGCTCGGCGCTCGGCCGTGCGTCCATCCTCGCTCACCACGAACGCCCAGTTGCCACCCGTGTGTTGCAGGAAGGGGCCGGTGGGCAGCACCAGCGTGCGTGAATCGCCACCCAGCGCAATTTTTCCTTGCTGTGTTTGACCCGGGAGCAGGTCGCTGGGCATGGCGTCGATGAAGGCGAGGTCGACGCGAAACACACCGTTCTCGACGCGAGGATAAACTCGCGTCACACGCAATTGCCGATGAGTGGTTCCGGTCTCCACCGTGGCGATCTGATCGTTGCGTAGCCGGTTCAAGTAATACTCATCGACCTCAGCGGTCAATTTAAAGCCGGTGGCGGGCGTGATCTCACCCAGCCGCGCGCCCCGATTTCGGTTCTCGCCCACCTTGAGATCGATGGCGGTCATGCGGCCGGCTGCCGGCGCACGCACATTCAAAGCGTCGAGCTTACTGCGCGTGATCTCCACATCCTGGTGCAGCTTGTCGAGCTGGGCAGCGATCTGCGGTAGTTGTTGCACGCGAAGCGCATTCTGTTGTTCGTTACTGCGCTCCTGTAGAGGACGTAGCGTCTGCGCGTAGCGCAACTCGTCCTGGACCGCATCGAAGTTCTCGCGCGATTCAACGCCACGCTCGGCAAGATTGCCGCGACGCTGGGAGGAGCGGGTGAGTCGAGCGATGTTGTAATCGATCTCGGCCAGCGCCTTCTGATTGTTGAGATGATTCTGTTCCAGCTGCGTTTGGTACGCCTGCAATTGCACGATGGACTCGATCAAGCGTGCTTCCCGGTCGAGCACTGTGAGTTCCAGTTCCGTGTTGCTCAGTTCGATTAATTGTTGCCCGATTGTTACCGCATCGCCGGGCTGCACATGCACGTGCTCGACACGACCGCCTTCCAGTGCGTCCAGATAGATAGTTTCCAACGGCACCACCGTTGCTCGGAACGGGATGAAGTCGCGATACACGTCGTCGCTCACAGTCGCGATGCTGAGTCTCTCTTGCTCGGCACGCACGCTGCGTGCAGCGGGACCAAGCCAACTCATGAGCGCAACGAGCACACCGATGAGCGCGGGCACTGTCAGTGCCACATTGATCCAACGCCGCCGCCACCAGGGCAAAACGACGGGATGGTCCATGGAAGTCACGGCGGGGCGAGTCACGAGCGCCAGTTTAAGGGACTACGCAGATTCGTGAAATCTTGCGGGCATCAATGAGTTAGCTAATATTCGCAGCCCTCGAGCCGGCCCGACTGTGCGAATTCGGACAGCCAGTTACAAGCAGGTAACTAACGGCAAATCCAGTCAGCAGTTGACCATTTTTCAGTTTTATAATATTAATCCGCCAATAGACGCCACGCTGGATGTTCGGTGGCGTACAAGCGCAAAACTTGGAAAGGGGGGGATATGCGGTTCGACCTGTTCGCCGTCTCGGCCACGGCTGTGTTCATTGCCATGCCTGCCATTGCTCAAGAGAGTGGGCCGGCAGCACAAGATGTAGCTTCTTCTACGCAGGAAGCACCCTCGCAGGTGGAAGAGATCGTCGTCACCGGCGTGCGTCAGTCGCTGGAACGCGCGGCGGAGTTGAAGCGCGATGCCGTTGGCGTGGTCGATTCCATCGTCGCGACCGACATCGGCAAACTCCCTGATCCGACCGTTGCTGCAGCTTTGCAACGCGTGCCTGGCATCCAGGTGCAGAACGACCGTAACAACGAATTGTCGGGCGTCCGCATTCGCGGCCTGACCGACATCCTCACTACAGTGAACGGTCGCGAAGTGGTCACGACCACCGGTCGCGGCTTCGATCTTCAAGACGTGCCGGCCGAGGCGCTGGCCCGCATCGACGCGTACAAGTCGCAGACAGTGGACCAGATCGAGGGCGGCGTGGCTGGCGCGCTCGACCTGCGGCTCAATCGTCCCTTCAGCTTCAACGAGCCGACGGCGGTCATCACTGCTCGCGACAATTACGCCACGATCGCCGAAGCCCACAATCCGCAGTTCGGCATGCTCGCGGCCGGCACGACCGAAACCTCGATCGGAGAGATCGGCGCGCTGATCAACGCTACCTATTCGCGTGCCGAGAACATCCGCAGCGTGAGCAACCTGGGTGAGCGCCGCTATTCGGGCGTGTCGCCGCTCAACGTGCCCGGACTGCTGATTCCGCAGGTGTTACGAAACATGCCCGACGTGGGCGACATCGACCGCGCGCAAGCGAATGCGGCAGTTCAGTGGCAGGCGACACCGGAGCTGCAGGTCTATGCGGACGGTCTGTTCACCCATTTCCGCAGCACCACGGGCTTTGCCGGTTTCAACCCGCAGCCGTTTACCAATAACTCGCAGATCTCCGACATCACCGTCAGCGATTACTGCTTCGACGCTCGCGTCAACGCCAATGGCACCAACCCGACGCTGGTCAACAATGCCGACGGCACCGTGTCGTTGCAGCCGTTCACGGTGCAGCGTGTCTGCGAACTGAAGAGCGCGCGTTTCAACAACGTCGTGATCAATCAGAACTCTTCGTCGGAGGACATCACTCAGCGCAACAAGATGATCGCCAGCGGTTTCAATTTCGAACGCGGTGGCGCCAAGCTCAACTTCGATCTGGCGTATCAGACGTCGCGTTCGTTCCTGCAGAACTTCAATGCTGAAGTCGGGCAGCGCGTGCCGACCATCTTCGTGACATTGGATGACGATGACGGTCCGTCTTTCACCATCGATCCTTCGATTCCGTTGATCTCGACCAACTTGTCGTTGCGCAACTCGATCAACCAGAACTACACGCAGGCCGAGGGTGAGTTGCTCCAGGCGCGGCTCGACGGTGAGTTTGAGATGGGGGGGTTCTTCCAGAAGCTCAAGACCGGCATCCGCTATGCCAAGCGCGAGGCGTTATTCGAGCAGGTTCAACAGGCTAACACGGTCCAGTCGATCGGCTTCGGCAACATCGGCACTGCGAGTGAGGCGACCGCGCGACTGGTTTCCAGCCTGCCGTTGTCGTCGGACTTTCTCGCTGTCATCGGCGAGGCGCCGCGTCTCAACGGTGGTGCTGAGTTTCTCGGTGTGAATCCGGAGTATCTGCGCTCGGAGCGCGGACGTAACGAGTTGCGCGCTCTGTTCAATCTGCCGCTGCATCGGCCGGATTTCGATCCGACCAAACAGTTCAACGGCGAGGAGCCGACTTATGCGGCCTACGTCGAAGGCGGATATGAAATTCCGCTGGGCTCGTTGACGTTGGATGGCGTGATCGGCACGCGTGTAGTGAAGACCGACCGTACCATCGAGGGCTTCGAGCGTACCGGCACTACTTACACTCCGGTGCGAGTCAGTACCTCGGATGTCGACGTGTTGCCGGCGGCGACGGCGCGCTTGGTGTTCCCGAATTCGTTCCAGACGCGTTTGACGTACTCGCGCTCCATGCGGCGTCCGGATTTCTCGTCGCTGAATCCCACGGAATCGCTGACGCTGGTGGGCAACGTGTTCTTGCTCAACACCGGCACGCGCGGCAATCCGAATTTGAAGCCACAACAGTCGGACAGCGTCGACCTGACGGCCGAATACTATTTCGACAGCGGCTATGCGGCGGTGACCGGCTACTACCGCAAGATCAAGGATCGCGTCGTCACCGCGAACACTCAAGAGACCATCAACGGACTCAATTATTTGATGTCCAGCCCGCGGAACGTCGGCTCGGTGGACTTGCACGGTATCGAGGTCAGCGCGCAATACTTCTTCGACTTCCTGCCCGGTGCGTTCTCGGGCATCGGCGTGCAGGGTGCATTCACGCTGGCGGATTCGGAGATCAAGGGCGACGATCCGCTGGCGGGCAATCCTCTGGTCGGTGTGTCCAAGTACAACTACACGACCGGTCTGCTCTACGACAAGTTCGGTCTCAGCGGCCGGTTGATCTGGACCTATCGTTCCAAGTACATCAACGCGGATAACACCGGTAGCGTGGCATTGCGGCCGTTCGATGCGGATCGGGTCAACGAAGCCTACGTGCCGACGTTGCTGTCCTATGTTCGCCCGGCAGGTCGCCTCGACTTCAGCATCGGTTACGACATCAACGACTCGTTGCGAGTGGATGTGGGCGGCACCAACCTGCTGCGTAACAAGACCGCGATGTATTGGGGCAACGAGCGGGTGGTGTTCCAGTTGAACGGCGACGAGACGATTTACAGCGTCGGCGCTCGCATGAAGTTCTAGAGAGGGTTACGTCAGCGCCGCTTCTTGGGAGCGGCGCTCGACGCAATCTCCACGGTATTGATCAAGTCCAACACGTCGCCGACCAATTTCTTCATGGCGTTGCGGGCCTTGTCGGGCTGACGTTTCAGAATGGCCTGCTCGACCGCCGCGTGGTCCGGAATGCTGGCGGCATGGCCCTTGATGCGATTGGTGAATTGAATGGAACTGCGCAGGGCGGTCGCGACCACGTCCTGAAACTGCGCGAAGAAAGGATTCTTCGAGCCTTTGAGGACCGCGACATGAAACGCGATGTCGGCTTCGAGTGCGTCATCGGCACCGCCCTCGGCGGCTTTCATACGTTTCAGACCGGCACTAATGGCGGCGCGATCGCCGTCGTCGGCCAGCAACGCTGCCAGCGCTGCGGCCTCCGGCTCTATGGCAATGCGCAGCTGATTGAACTGCCGTAACAGTTCCACAGAAAACTTTCGATTCAACAACCAACGCAGCACATCGGTATCGAACAAATTCCAGGACGAGCTGGGTTGCACGATGGTGCCTTGGCGGGGGCGGGCGCTGACCAGTCCTTTGGCCGTGAGCATCTTCACCGCTTCACGCGTCACCGAGCGGCTCACGCCGTGTTGTTTGGCGAGTTCGGCTTCGGTGGGAAACGGACCGTTGTCGTAACGGCCTGTGACGATGGCGCGGCCCAATGCATCCAGCAGGCCGTGCGTCAGGTTGCGGCCCAGTTGTAATCTGAGATCCGAGGAAGTCGGATCCATCACGAACGCCCTGAGGTCAGGCTGTTGATCATATGAAACGACATTACCATCCAACCATGAGCGGTGCTAGAAGGCCTGGTCCGTCAGCGAGTTCCTGAAGGCACTGGCAGCGGTGTGCCTATGGGCAGCGGTGCGCCAAACTGCGGCCAGCCAGCTTCATTCCAAACGAAGCGCTGAATATGCGGAGCGCGTTTCGCTGTGCATTTCATGCCGGGTCCGGCATTGGCGTGATAGATGATCCAGGTTTCCTTGCCGTCCGGCGACGAGAAGAAGCCATTGTGTCCGGTTGCATAAACCCCGTTGGCGCTGTGAAG
The DNA here is from genome assembly GCF_016790065.1 of Steroidobacter sp. Taxonomy (GTDB): domain Bacteria; phylum Pseudomonadota; class Gammaproteobacteria; order Steroidobacterales; family Steroidobacteraceae; genus Steroidobacter. The sequence goes on along the minus strand of NZ_JAEUPY010000311.1, from coordinate 4,361 downwards.
CACGGGCTGCGGCGACTTGCTCCACGCTGCAGCATCGAGCGGATCGGCACCGGGCGGTGCATGGAGCAGGCCCAGCGAATAGTCGTCCGACCAGCAGGCGCTCGCCGAATAGGTTAGAAACAAATCCCCGTTCGGCCCCGGCAAAAATTCCGGACCTTCGACGATTTGGCGACCGCCTCGTTGTTCCCAGGGTCGATCGGGGCGGGTCAGCACGCTTTCCGGGCCTGCGAGCGTCCAAGGATTTTCCATACGTGCGATCGCCAGAGCCGTGTCCGATTCGACGTAGGGCGAATATACAAAGTAGCGTTGGCCGGCATGATCGAACACGGTGCCATCGATTCCTGCGTGAGTCGTGTTGACTCGGCCGCGATCTATCCAGGTGCCGGTCATCGGATCGTCGGCATCGTTCTCCAGCACGAACACGGCGCGATGCGCGTCATCCTTGAAGCCACTCGCGGTCGCGGAGTAATAGATGAACCATTTGCCGTCGAGACGATGCAGTTCGGGAGCCCAGATGGAATGAGCATTGGGCCCCGTTGCGGGCGGGCGCCAGACGACCACGCTCGATGCTTGCTCCAGCTCAGCGATATTTTTGGTCCGCCACAGCGCGATTCGATCGCCCAGCGTGTGGGTGTAGTAATAGATCCCGTCGGCCTGAGTGATCCAAGGATCGGGGCCGGAAGGCAGCAGCGGATTGGTGTAGGTAGCGGGGCGGGGTGCAGCACATCCCGCCAGAATCGCTAGCGACGTTACCAATAGTGCTGCGTGCTGGTTCACTCGCGATAAAGAAGTTTGCCGCGCTGAGCATCTTCCGGCATGGGAACGAAATCGAGACGTTCGCCCTGTTGTACGCGCCAAGCGTCGAGTCGGCCGCGCAGATCCACTAGCGTGCGTGCGTAGGCGGGATCGCCCGCGAGATTGACCAGCTCGAACGGATCGTTGGCCAGGTCATAGAGTTCGTCGGCCGGTTTATCGCGATAGCGGCGTACCAGACGCGCGGCGGCGGGATCGGTCTCGGCGAGCTTCACCCACGTGTCCCAATAGTCGCGGCCGTCTTTGCCATTGCCTTCGCTGATGTGAGTTCCATACGTGATGTCGGGCCGCAGATTGGCGATGTATTTGAAGCGGGCAGTGCGGATCGCTCGCGAGGGGGCTCGGTTCATTTCGCCGTCGCCGGTGTGGGCGGCGAACGCGGCGTCGAGATGCTGAGTGGACTTACCTTCCAGCACCGCGGTGAAGCTGCGGCCATCGATGTCTTTGGGGGCTTCGCCGCCGCCGGCTTCGACCATCGTCGGCAGGACGTCGACGAGCGACACGATGGCGTCGTTCGAAGCGCTGCGAGGCGTGTGGCCGGGCCACGCTGCAATCAACGGCACGCGAATGCCGGCGTCGTAAAGCGACCACTTCGCTGCGGGAAACTGAGCACCCTGATCGGAAGTGAACATGAAGAGCGTGTTCTTCGCGTAGCCGAAGCGATCAAGCGCGGCACGCACGATGCCCACTTCGCGGTCCATCTGCGTGACGTCGGTGTAATAGCGGGCGAGGGCGGCACGCGTTTCCGGTGTGTCGACCATATACGGCTTCAGCGTCAGGTTCGCAGGCGTGTAGCCGTTGATTTCCGGCCAGTAGACGTGCGGCGAATGAGCTGCGACGACCAATGCCAGCGGCTGCTTGCGATCATGCGACTTCAGTAGTGCTTCGATGGCCGCGGTGCCCAGGTCGGTGTTCAGAACTTCTGGTTTACCTGGCGCATTGACGTTCGAGTTCGCGAGGTACTCGAAAGGAAAGCGCTCGCGCGGTCCAAAGTGCGTCTTGCCCGCAATCACGGTGCGATAACCCAGCGAGTTCAAATACTCCGGCCACGTGCGCAGCGACGACGAGACGACGCTGTGATTCGCGTGTGCGCCATTGCGCATCGGATAAGTGCCGGTAAAAAGCGCTGAGCGGGACGGCGCGCATGTCGGCGATGCCGCGAATGCGCGTTGGAAAGTCATGCCTTCGCGGGCCAGCTGGTCGAGATTCGGCGTGCGAACGTCCCGGTTGCCGTACGTGCCCACATCGTGCCAGCTCAGATCGTCGGCAATGAACAGCACTAGATTCGGCCGCTCCGCGGCGCCGGCAAAGCTGCAAATGAACAGCGCGAAAAGGGCAAACGCGCGCCGTGCCAGCGCTGCAGTCGTGTCAGTCATGAATGGCGTATCCCCGCTCCGGACCAGCTGCCAATATAGAGATTAGTATGATAAAAGGAAATCGGTTTCAGGGATTTATAAGATAAATACATGTTGGCCTCCGAACAGCGCTGCGTGACTGGGGTGGCGGGCCGGATTGGCCTGGTTTTCCTGGGTCTCTGGCTGCTCGGCGCCGGCCGAGTCGAGCCGCTGGCGGTCCACAATCCAGTGCTGAGGCAGAATTTTCCGGATCCGTTCCTGCTCGAAGCCGACGGTCGCTTCTATGCCTACGCCACCAACTCCGGCGGAGTGCGCGTGCAGGTTTCGTCCTCCGACGATCTTCAGCACTGGTCGGCGCCGACTGAGGGCCTCATGCGTTTGCCGGCGTGGGTGAATCCGAACAAGTCCGATGTGTGGGCTCCGGAGGTTCTGCGCATCGATTCGCGCTATGTCCTGTACTTCAGTGCTCGCTCCGCCAACGTCACTCGGCCCGATGGCGTCGGGCGCTTGTGTATCGGCACCGCCGTCAGCGCTCGGCCGGATCGGGATTTCGTTCCGCAAGACACGCCACTGATTTGCGATGAATTTCCGGAAGGCGTGATCGATGTGAGTCCGTTTCGGGATGGCGACCGGCGGTATCTTTATTACAAGAATGACGGCAACTGCTGCGGGCGGACGACTTGGATCTTGGCGCGCGAACTCGACGCAACTGGACTCGCAACGGTTGGCGAAACGACGCGGCTCGGCGTGAGCAATGACCAGCCGTGGGAAGGAAAAGTGATCGAGGCGCCCACCATGCTCGAGCGTGATGGCGCGTACTATCTGTTCTATTCAGCGAATGCGTACGACAAGGCAGATTATGCAGTCGGCTATGCTCGCTGCGACGGGCCGCTCGGGCCCTGCAAGGACGCCAGCACCCAACCGATGTTGAGGACCCCGGCGAAGTCCGTAAACTGGTTCGGTCCAGGGCATCAGTCGATCTTGCGAGTCCGGGGTCGTCTGGTGATGGCGTATCACGCATGGAATGTGTTGCCGGACGGCCAGCGGGACCGTTGCCGAGCGATGCATATCGATGAACTGAAGTGGACTGCAGCGGGTGAGCCGTTTGTTGAACCGGTCACCGGCGCGGCGGAGGAGTGGCGTTGCCCCGCCGGCCGAAGCCCTCCCTGAGTCAGAGGCCGGCTCGCGGCTCACGAGGAAACCTATGCTGTTGAAGAAAGAAGAGCGTCGTGTTGCTGAGAAGTCGTGGCAGCTAGCAGCGAGCGTTGCCGTGCTGTTCACGGCGCTGAGTCTCGCTGGTTGTGACAAAGCTGCCAAAGCGCCTAGCGAAGAATCCGTGGCATCGCCGACGAAGCCGACGAGCCGCGACGATTTCCAACCAACGGTTGCAAACGACGCGACACCGCCGGGCGAAGCTCCGCACGGCATGGTATGGATTCCGGGCGGCGAGTTCTCCATGGGAATCGCGCCGACGCCAGGCATGAATGACGTCGGCATGCAGGCGACCCACGACTCGCGTCCGATTCATCGGGTGCGCGTCGACGGATTCTGGATGGACGCAACTGAAGTCACCAACGCTCAGTTCGCGGAATTCGTGAAGGCGACGAAGTACGTCACCGTCAGTGAGCGTAAGCCCAAAGCCGAAGATTATCCCGGCGTGCCTGTGGAAGCGCTGGTCGCGGGCTCGGTCGTATTCTCACCTCCCGAGCATGCCGTCTCACTCAACGATCATTCGCAATGGTGGCGGTACGTGCCGGATGCGAACTGGCGTCACCCGCTTGGACCAGGCAGCAGCATCACAGGCAAGGAGCAGTTCCCTGTCGTGCATGTTGCTTATGAAGATGCGTTGGCCTACGCGCAGTGGGCAGGAAAGCGCTTGCCCACCGAAGCCGAATGGGAATTCGCAGCGCGCGGCGGACTCGCCGGCAAGTTGTATCCGTGGGGCGATGAGTTCACGCCGGAATCGAAATGGATGGCCAACACTCATCAAGGTCGCTTTCCCGATCACGACGCCGGCGAGGATCATCATCCCGGCATCGCAGCCGTCGCACAGTTTCCGCCGAACGGTTATGGGTTGTACGACGTTGGTGGCAATGTCTGGGAATGGGTCAGCGATTGGTATCGGCCCGACTACTACGCGCAGCTGGTCGCGTCCGGTGAGGTCGCTGGCAATCCTCGTGGACCCGACACCTC
>NZ_JAEUPY010000265.1 GCF_016790065.1 Steroidobacter sp. | reverse complement strand
GGCGAAGCGACCGCCGAGCGGCGCGACGCCGATGAGCATCGAGGCGGCGCCGGCTTGTGCGGCTGCTTCGGGCGTCATGTGTGGCAGGCCCAAGTCGACTTTGCTTCCCGGCAAGCCGAATTGAGCGATGCATGCTTCGGGGGCCCAGTCGCGCACGCCGTAGGCGGTCTTGGCGTAGGGTGCGCTGGTCGAGTCGCCGACGAACACTAGATAGGGTTTACGAAGTTCCAAAGTCGATAGGCTCATGAGCAGGATCCGGCGAGAGTCGATGCAGCCATCATAGCCACGCCTTGCCGACGCCAGCGTGGGGCGCATGGCGGTCTGTCGCAAATGCGATATCGATTGACTGCATGTGACAAGCTCGGCCCGCGAATGGACTGCGAAGCTCGCGCCGATGAAGCGAAATAAACGACAGCTTTGGCTGCTGGCGATATGCACTGCCTTGACGCAACTGATCGCACCGACTGCATCGAGTCAGGGCGAAGTCTCCAAGTACGATGTGTTGATTCGTGGGGCGCGGGTGCTCGATGGCACCGGCACGCCGTGGTTCTACGCGGATGTTGCGATCAAGGGTGACCGAATCGCCGCGGTCGGAAAACTCACCGATGCGTCGGCGACTCGAACCATCGATGCCACTGGAAAGTATTTGGCGCCGGGCTTCATCGATGCTCACTCCCATGCGTGGCCCGCGCTCGGCGAGCCCAAGTACGCTGCCGCGGAGCCGTTGCTTACCCAAGGCATCACCACGGTTGCGATCAATCCCGACGGCGGTGGGCCGACGGACCTGCGACAACAGCGTGTAGCAATTGAAGCGGCACGACCGGGCGTCAATGTCGCAATGCTGGTACCTCACAACAACGTCCGGGTTGATGTGCTTGGCTACGAGAATCGAGCGCCGACTGCAGCTGAGCTGTCGCGCATGCAAGCGTTGGTTCGGCGAGGGATGGAGGAGGGCGCGTACGGGTTGTCCGCGGGGCCGTTCTACACGCCTGGCAACTTCTCCAAGACCGAAGAGCACATCGAACTCGCCAAAGTAGCCGCGGAGTTCGACGGCATCTACACCAGCCATATTCGCGATGAGAGTCGATACAACATCGGTTTGGTCGCAGCCGTCGAGGAAGTCATCACGATCGCTCGCGAGGCCAGGCTTCCAGGCATCGTCACGCATATCAAGGCAAGTACGCCGGCGTGTTGGGGCATGTCGGCGGAAGTGATTCAGCACATCACCGCTGCGCGTGCCGCAGGCATTGAAGTGTTGGCCGATCACTATCCTTACGAAGCATCGGCGACGTCGCTGGCGTCGCTACTCGTGCCGGCTTGGGCGCGCGAAGGCGGCAACGAGGGGTTCCAGAAACGGTTGCGCGACAAGGCGCAACGCGCACGGATTCGTGCCGAGATGGCGGAGAACTTGGAACGACGCGGTGGCGCCGGGTTGCTGTTAGTGAGTGCCTACGCGCCAGATAAATCCATCGAAGGCTTGCGGCTCGACGCCATCGCGAAACAGCGCGGTCGTGATGCGGTGGACACGGCACTCGAGCTGATCTCCGAGGGATCGGTGGATGTGTTCTCCTTCACCATGAGCGATCAGGATCTGCGTGCGTTCATGGCGCAGCCGTGGACCATGACGTCTACGGACGGTGAACTCATGGGCGAGGACGATGGCATTCCCCATCCGCGCGCTTATGGCACGTTTCCTCGAAAGTTGCGCCGCTATGTATTCGACGAATCCGTGCTGACCTTGGAGCAGGCCGTGCACTCCATGACAGGTCTCACAGCGACGACGCTGCGTCTGCGTGAGCGCGGTGAAATTCGGCCGGGTGCGCATGCCGATCTGGTGGTGTTCGATCCGGCGATCCGCGACCACGCCAGTTACGAGCATCCCAAGCAGCTCTCGAGCGGCATGAGTTACGTCATCGTCAATGGCGAACTGGCGATCGACGCCGGCCGGCTGACGCCGACGCGGGTGGGCCGCGTGCTGTCCAAGCGGGCGGGGAACTAAAGCAGGCGGCCATTCTGTCGCAATCGCGCAGATACATGGCCACATCGCAAAACGACGACAGCGAGCGCCTTCGCCACCATTGATACCGAACAACGGAGCGCGCAACGGGTCGGCTAGCGAAGTGCTACAGCCGCGCGACTCCAGCACGAGGACTGTCATGTCGGTTGAGAATCTGGGTACGCGGGTGCGCATTTCGTGGAGCGATGGAGTGACGCACGACTTCCATCCGTTTTGGTTGCGGGAGAGCAGCGTCGATCCGCAATTTCGGGATCCCAAGACCGGTCACAAGTTGCTGGACGCGGAGGACATCCCGCTCGACGTGAAAGTGACCGAGATCACCCAGCGTGACGGCACGCTCGACCTGCAGTTCAGCGACGGCCACAGCAGCAGCTACTCGCTCGACAAGCTGCACCAAGCCGCTGTTCATCCGCGCACCGACGAACTGATCGGCAAGAAGATTCTGTGGGACGGCAGCTTCTCGCCGTCATGGTACGAGCAGTCGGAGTTGGAATCGCAGCCGGCCAAGTTGCTGGCTCTGCTCAACGACATCGCTTCGCTCGGGTTCGCGCTGGTGCGAGGTATCCCGGCCGAGCTCAACGGCATGGCGCGGTTCATCGATCAGCTCGGCTACATGCGCATCACCAACAACGGCGGCATCGAGGACATCAAGGCGTTGCCGAGTGCCAAGGTGTATGACTTGAGCATGACGCCGCGAGCGCTGGAGCCGCACTGTGATAACCCTTATCGAGTGCCGCAGCCTGGCTACACGCTGCTTCATTGCATTCGTAACGATGCCCAAGGAGGCGAGTCGGCGCTGATCGACGGCTTGTACGTTGCGGATCGCATCCGTCGCGACCGGCCGGATTTGTTCGAAGCGCTCTCGACGGTGCCTATCGTGTTCCGCTACGCCGACGATCAGGCCATCCTCGAGCACACCTGTCCGTTCCTCGACGTGACGGAGGATGGCACGGTGACTCATGCGCGCTTCCATGGCCGCTGCGATCAGGTCACGGCGACCGATCCGGCCGTGCTGTCGAAGTTTTACGAAGCGCGTCGGATGTATTCGAAGATCATCATGTCCGATGCCGCGCAACTGCAGTTCAAGCTGCAGCCGGGCGAGATGTTCATGGTGGACAATTATCGACTGTTCCATGCCCGTCGCGGTTTCCGGCTCGATAGCGGCATCCGTCACATGCAGCAGGCGTACATCGATCGTGACGTGGTCTCCAGCCGGCAAAAGACGCTGTTGCGCGACATCAACGCCAAGCCTTGGAAGTCCCGCATCTGATGGCGTCCGCGTTCATGGCGCGCTACTCGCCCAAGGTGCCGACCATCCATTTGGATGAGTTGGAGGCGAAGCCACAGACCATTGTGGCCTTCGCTAGAGAGTATCCGAGTTGCCATCTGGTCGAGTTGCATCGCCATGAACGCGCGCAATTGATCTACGCGACACAAGGCGTCATGCGTGTCGATACCCCGGTGGGTATTTGGGTGGTGCCGCCGATGCGGGCCATCTGGGTGCCGCCGGGCATAGATCATGAGATTCGGGCGTCCAGCACGCTGCAGCTCAGAACGCTGTTCGTGCGCTGGCCGTTACAGCGCTCGCTGCCGGATGAGTGCTGCGTGATCGAAGTGTCGTCGCTGCTGCGAGAATTGATTCTGCGCTTGGTGACGCTCGGTGCATCTCGCGAGCTGCCGGGCGACACCGGCCCGATGATCGAAGTGATCTTCGAGGAAATGCGTCGCGTGAAGGTGTTACCGATGCACGTGCCACTGCCGGTCGATGCGCGTGCCAAGAAAGTTTGCTATGGCATCTTGGACAACCCCGCCGATACACGCACCAGCGCACAGTGGGGCAAGTCAGTAGGCGCGAGTTCGCGAACGTTGGAACGTTTGTTCAAGGGCGAGGCGCGCACGAGTTTTCGAGAGTGGCGCCAGCAAGTGCGGCTGCTCGCGGCGCTACAACGATTGGCGGAGTACACGCCGATCTCAGTGGTGGCGGCGGATCTCGGCTACAGCAGCGCCAGCGCATTCACCGCGATGTTTAAACGTACGCTAGGTTGCCCGCCCCGCGATTTCTTCCCGCAGGAGATGGTCCATGAGTAATTCCGGACCATCGCTGCTGCGAGGCCTGGGGCGTTGGGATCTGGTGGCGCTGATCATCAATGTGGTGATCGGTGCTGGCATTCTCGGCTTGCCCGCCAAGAGCTTCGCCCTGATCGGCACCTACAGTATCGCTGGGTGGGTGTTGTGCGCGTTCATCATGGGATTGATCGCGGCGGGCTTCGCCGAAGTCGGCAGCCGCTTCTCGCAAACCGGCGGGCCGTATCTGTATGCGCACGAAGCGTTCGGACCACGCACCGGTTTTCTGGTGGGCTGGCTGTCGTG
>NZ_JAEUPY010000264.1 GCF_016790065.1 Steroidobacter sp. | reverse complement strand
AGTTCCGTCGTGCCCCAGCGCATCAACTCTCGGGGGTTCGAAACCGCGTTTGCGATCAACGGGAATGCGGCAACATCGCCTCTGGTCGCACCCGACACGGCGGGCCTCGAGCGCGTCGAGGTGCTGATGGGACCGGCCTCGGTGCTCTACGGCGCCATGGAGCCGGGTGCCGTCATCAATATGGTGACCAAGAAGCCGCTGCGCCAACATCACTTCGCCGCCGAGCTGGAGATGGGAAGTTATGACTGGAAGCGGGCGACCACGGATCTCGGCGGACCCTTGAGCGATCGGATTCGTGGACGATTGAACGTGGCCTACGAAACGAAGGAAACGTTCTATGACAACTGGCGCCGCGATCGTACTTACGTCGCCCCCGTGGTCGAGTTTGGGTTGAGCGACGCGACGACGCTGACGCTCGAAGCCTGGTACGCGCGCTTCGAGGACAAGAACGGCGCTTACGATCGACGCTTGCCGGTGCAGGGCATGCTGCTGCCCAATCCGAACGGTCAGGTCGCGGAGCACTTGTCGGCGGCCGTCCCAGGCCTGTCGAATTACTACCGCCAGGCCTACAACTACAGCGCCAACCTGGTGCACAAATTCAGTGACAACTGGAGTTTGAGCGGCACCGCGATCTACGACAAGAGCAGTCGCAAAGGCATCATCTGGGGCACCAGTTTCGTCATCAACCCGGATCTGATTTCGGCCCGGCGCAGTATCACTCGCCAAGATGAGGAACAGCCCACGTACTTCGCCAATGTCGGATTGCGCGGCCAGTTCGACACCGGAGCGGTGACTCACAACGTCATCATGGGCGTCGACTACTACGATAGCGAGTTCGAAGGATTGTCGGCCAACGTCAGAGTCGCCGACTTGAGTCTGTTCACGCCATCCACCGGCACGGTGAGCCTTCCTGCACTCAACATTCACAACAAGCTGTTGAGTAAGAACAAAGGCGTGTTCCTGCAGGAGCGTGCCCGGATCGGTGCGAAGTTGGATTTGCTGGTGGGGTTGCGCTGGAGCGAGGTCGAATCGATATCGGCACGTAGCACGCTGCCCGCGGCATTGCCGCCTCTGACAGGTGTGAAACAGGACAAGACCTCGACGCAGTTCGGTGTGATCTATGACGTTACCGACGCGCTGACGGTGTATGCAAGCCGAGTCACGTCGTTCGTTCCTCGCAGCGGTAGCACCGCAGGTGGCACGGCATTCGCGCCGGAGACCGGTATTCAGTACGAAGTCGGTGGCAAGTTCGTGCTGGGCGAGTCGGGCCTGACCGGCAATGTCGCGGTTTACAGCATCGAGAAGCCCAATGTCTTGACGCCCGACAATGCCAATCCCGGCTTTCTGGTCGCGATCGGCGAAGCGAAGTCTCGGGGCGCGGAGTTGTCGTTGAGCGGCCGGCCGATGCCGGGGCTGATTTTCCAGACGGCTTACGGCTATCTGGAAACCGAGGCCGAAGGTGGATTCGACCTGCGGCACTCGCCGAAGAACACCGTGACGTTGTTCACCCGCTATGACGTGCAGTCTGGCGTGCTTCACGGCTTCGGCGCGTCCGGCACGCTGCAGTATCGCGACACCATCTATCCCGGTGCAGCGGGCGGGTTGCAATTTCCAAGCTACACGCGGCTGGACTTGGGGCTTCACTATGTAGCCAACGAGCATTTGGAGTTCGGCCTCAATGTGAAGAATGCCACCAACGAGCAGATCTGGGATTCGGACGGGCCCAACTGGGTAGCGATCGGCGAAGGCCGGACTTACGTGGCCGGCATGAAAGTCGCCTTGCGCTGACCACCGCGCACATCGAGTGCCTAGGGGCGATGAATGAAAAACAAGATCTTGATTCTGGTTCTGTGGGGGCTGGCGCATTTCGCGCCAGCCACGGCAGCCGATGCGCCCAACGCGACGCGTGAGGCGGCGGCGCTCATCGAGCGCATGAACGATTCTTCGGCACCCGGTGGCGTGGTGGGCATCTTGGATTTGCAGAAGCATCAGTGGCTGCTGCAGAAGGCCTTTGGATTGGCCAATGTCGATACTGGCAAGCGCAATGGGGTCGACACGATTTTCTGTGTCGCCTCAGTGTCGAAACAGTTCACGGCCACGTTGGCCGCGATCGCCGCTCACAA
>NZ_JAEUPY010000216.1 GCF_016790065.1 Steroidobacter sp. | reverse complement strand
AAATGAAACATACCGAAGCGCGCCACATCACCGGCACTGGCGAATACGGCCGACGCGCCGGGATGATCGAAATCATAGTAAGGCACTGGCGTGCCATCGACGTCGTAGCGTGTCGCGCCGACGGTATGCGCGTCGGCGACCACGCTGTGTTTCATCCCCAGCGGTGCAAAGACCTGTTGCTGCATGAAGTCCGCGTAGCTGCGGCCCGAAACACGCGACACCACGAAGTCCAGCAGTCCGTAACCAAGATTCGAGTACTGATAGCGCTCTGCCGGCGGACGAATGAGATTGGCATAGCGCTGGATGGTCAGGTCCATCGATGGGCGGCGCTCTGTCTCATCGGCATAGAAGAAATGAGCGTGCACCGGCAAGCCCGAAGTGTGATTCAAGACCCTGCGAACAGTCGCCTCTTTCGCATCGCCCATCCGTGCGGTCAGCTTGGCCTGGCCCAGGTAATCATCGATGGGCCGATCCAGGTCGACCTTGCCATCGCGCACCAGCGCCATGACCGCAGTTGCGGTCATGGGCTTGGTGATGGACGCGAGCGAGTACATCGTGTCCTTGGTCGCGGGCACGCGGGTGGCCAGATCCGCGAACCCGAAACTCTCCTCCCACAGAAACTCTCCTTTGCGAGTCACCGCCACCGACAGCGCCGGGACCTTCTCTTGCTGCATCTGGCGCTGAATTCGCTCCCGAATACAGCCCAGATCCTTGCAGCGATCCGTGAGTTGATCGGCTCGGGCCGTCGTGCAGACGGCCACGAGCACTAGCAGTGCTCGCGTGAGTTTCATGTCTGTCGTTACCAGCGGCCGCGAACGTTCAGCACGTAGTTTCTTGGCACGCCGTACACGTTCTCGCCCGTTGCCGTGGCAATGACTTGGTAGTAGGTTTTATCGAACAGGTTGTCGCCGTACAGGCCCACCGACCAGTTGTCGTTCACTCGATACTGTACCGATGCATTCCACACCGCATACGACGCCTGCGTGTACTCGTAAGGAACGTACGTAGTGCTGTTCAGCGATGCCAGTGCCGTGCCCGTCGCGGACGTCTCCGTTTGCGCCACTACGCCTGCGTTGATGGTCCAACGCGACAGCGCATTGGGCAGCTGCCAGGTGGTCCACAACTTCAGCATGTGTTCCGGCGTCTGATTCAAGTAGTAGGCACCGCTCGAGTACAGCGTGGTTGCGCCGCCGTTGTACTTGCTGGTGTTGTAGGTGTAGCCACCGAACACCTGCCAGCCCGGCAGCACCGTGCCGCTCAGCTCGGCATCGAAGCCTTCGCTTTCGATGTCGACTTGCTGGATGTAGCAGCAGTTCCGGCCATTGGAGCCGGCGAAGAAGCCGTAGCGCTGATCGAGTGCGCCCTGATCCTGACGTTTGACGCTATAGACGGCGAACGCCGCGTTGAGCACACCGAAGAACTCGCCCTTCACGCCCAGCTCGTAGCCATCGCCCGTCAACGGATCGAGCGGCGTGCTACCCGGCGGCGGCCCTTGCAGCAGGTTGGCCTGGGCACGGAAGGTTTGCGCGTAGCTGGCATAGACGGTCCAGTCCCTGGCGAAGTCCCAGCTCAACGCCGCGCTGGGAATGAATTTGCTGTCGTTGTAACGGGTCGAACTCGGGTTGCCGGTGCTGCCATTCGGATTGATGGGCAGATAGGTGTTTTCATAATGAAACTCACCATACCGGCCGCCTAACGTGAGCCGCACCGGTTCAGCGAGCTGCAGCCCGAGCGTGCCGTAAAAGCCGCGCTGCGTCTGACCGTTGTCCGGATATCGATACAGCGGTCGCGCCACCGGACGCGCATACGACGACGCGTCGAAGTTGAACACGTCGATGGTGCGAGTACTCGGATACTGATACGTCAACAGGTCGAACCCCTGCTCGCCGCTGCCATCGACGTCGGCATAGTCGGCGCCAACCGTGTAGCGATGCTCGAGACCGAACAGCTTGAACGTGCCGCTCACCGACAGATCGAGCAGATCCTGCACGGCGCCGAAGCGGGTCGAACTACCGAGCGCCATGGGCTCCGTGTTGGTCACGGGATTCACCGGACCATAGGAGTTCATCAGAGCGCGCTCAGTGTGCTGATCCAGGCGCGTGACATTGAGCTTGATCGTGCCCGTTTCGCCGAACTGCTGCTCCAGCCGCGCGAAGTATTCCTTGGTGGTGGTGTAGTTGTGATTCCAGTCGGGATTGAACGCGGTGCTGCGCGACAATTTCAGATCGGAACCATCGGCGTAGCGCGGCAGGCCTCTGAAGAAGAAGCCATCTTCCTTACGATTCTCATAGCTGGCGCCGATGATGGCCACCGTGCTGTCGGTGATGTCATATTCGGCCGTGCCGAAGAACATCTTCCGGTCGGACTCGGCGCGATCGTAGAAATAATCACGATTCTCATAGGCCGCCACGCCGCGAGCGCGCAAGCGACCATCGGAGGTCACCGGGCCGGTCACATCCAACTCACTGCGATAGGCATTCCAACGTCCCGCCGACAGGTTGAGCTGCACCTCTGCGTCACTCTTGGCGCGCTTGCGGACCAGATTGATCACACCGCCGGGCTCACCCGCACCGGTGTACATGCCATCCACACCACGCAGCATCTCGACATGATCGTAAGCCGCCGTATCCGGTGTGAGGTAGGAGCCGAAACTGCCGCTGATCGCGGGTGCGCCACCATCCATCTGCACGGTCTGCACGCGGAAGCCGCGAGAGAAATAGGCGTTGTCGGCCGAGGTGTAGCTCTTGACCGTGACGCCCGTCGTTTGCTTCAGCGTATCGGCCAACGAGGTGAGGTTCTGGGCTTCGATGCGTTCACGGGTCACCAACGTCACCGACTTGGGCGTTTCACGCAGCGACTGTCCCGACTTCGAACCAATGCTGACTTCACTGTCGAGCGTGCCGAACACGCTGATGGTTTCAATGACGGAGCTATTCTCGGCACCGACGGTCTGCGCCGTCGCCGCCAATGGACTGAACATGGTCATCAGCAACGCCGCGACCGAGAACCCGGATCTCACCGCACCGACCTCGGCCTGGGGCTCGAGCGGCGACAACACCACGGTGCGTCGATCGATGAACTCGAACTGCAGATCCGATCCAAGCAGCAGCCGCTGCAACGCTTCACGCGCACTGATCGTGCCTTTGACGGCGGGACTGGTGTAGCCGTTGACGATGCTCGCTTCATACGCGAGCTGTAGTCCGGTCTGATCCGCGAACTGGCGTAGCGCCTTGACCAAGGGTTGACGCGGGATATCGAAGACGGTGTTGACGTCATCGGCCAACGCAGCAGCGGCCGACAACGAGACACACGCAGCAAGAAGCAGTGATCGACAACGCATTAGCAGTCTCCCCAAAGTGGACATGTATTTGTCCTGTGGGTGCTACGACTGCCGGTGACGTGAAATCGTCACCTATTTATTTCTCGTTTCAAAGTCAGCTGCTGTGCGCTGTCAGCAGCCACGACCACGCGCTGCACTCTCTGCAGATAGCCGAGCAGCGCCTGCGGATCGTCGGCATCGAACACGCCATTGATCTGCAACGCCGCCAGCTGCGCATCGTCGATGCGCATGCTGACTCGGTTGTAGCGATTAAACTCGGCCACCACCGCATCGAGGCGTTCGTTCTCGAACGCGAGTCGTCGCTGTCGCCACGCCGTGGCCAGCTCGGTTTGGGACGGCGGCAACGCCTTGGTCTCCACAGCACCTGCCGCCACTTCCACTGACTGGCGCGCACCCACCAGTGTGGGAACCGCAGTGCCGGCCGAGGCCTCGTTCGAAGACACCTGAACCTTGCCTTCGACGACGGCCACTCGCATGTCACGAGCACGGCTGTATACGTTGAACTCTGTCCCTACCGCTCGCACTACACCGAAGGGGGTAATCACTTCGAACGGCCGGCTGGTATCGTGAGCGACCCGAAAGAAGGCCTCGCCCTGCGACATGTGGATCCGACGCGCATGCGCATCAAATGACACTTCGATGCGAGTCATCGTATTGAGCTGCACCAGAGAGCCATCGCTCAGCACCGTCGAACGTTGCTCACCGCGCTCGGTCGCAAGCACTTGCGCACCGAACCGGAATCCCGTCATCCATCCGGTGAAGACAGCACCGAGCACCACGAGCACACTGGCCGCGATGGCCAGTTGCGCCCGTCGACGCGACCGGCGCTGCGCAGGCTCCCGCTCCGTCGCTGTCATCTTGGTTGGGAACGACACGATGTTTGCTGACGCCCGCGCCTGTGCGACCAACTCGTCGGTCGATTGCGTCGTCCAGTCATCCGATGCGTGCAGCGTGCCCCACAACTGTGCCGCAGCCAGATACTCGCGCACATGCACTGGAGATTCGGCGATCCATTGATCGAACTCAGCGCGCTGCTCGGCGGACAGTTCCGACTCTCGCATCCGCGCGAACCATTCCGTCGCCTGCACCGTGACGGCATCTAATTGAACATCCGAGGTGTCGCTCATGGTGCCTCCGTGTGCTCCAGCTTCAGATCACGCAGGCGCTTCCTGCAGAACGCGAACGCCGTGTAAGCATGCTTCTTCACCATCGACTCGGACACTCCAATCCGGCCAGCGATGTCGCCGTACGTCAGTCCGTCGCGGATGTGCAAGATGACGATGGCTCTCTGGGTGGACGGCAAGTCCTCCACCACCGAGCGCAGCCGACGAGCCACTTCGGCCGAGACCGCGAGGTCCAGCGGCGTTTGTTCGGTCATCAGTTGTGCCGACAACATCTCGTCAGCGCCGGTCAGGGTCGTGCGCTGTCGCATGCGGTGCTCGTACAGCAGGTTGGCGGCGATGCGAAACAGGTAGGCTTCGGCATTATCGATACGGCGGGGGTCCGCCAGCCGAATGAAACGCAAATAGGTTTCCTGCGCGATATCACGCGCATCTGCGTCGCTGCGCAGCCTTCGCCGCAGGAAGCCGAGCAGATCCTCGCCGCGAGCCTTGAACAGGGCCGCCGCCAGATCCGCCGCACGCTGAAGTGGAATCACCGAGTACCTTGTTGCCCATGAATCGCTGGATCATTGCTAATCCCTGCTGATTCAGCGCCTTACCCTCAAGACCGCAGGCGCGCGACCGGGCTTCCGGCCCAACGGCTAGCAGTCTGCCAGCCCTATGACTGGCTGGCACGGCAAATCGGACAACACTTTTTTTAAAGCCGGCTCAACTCGCACCGACGACCGGAATTTCCGGACGCCAGAGCGTCAGCGCTTGGGTACGAGCGCTTGAATGCGTGCCTCGCCTTCCAACGGTGCGGAACGCGGTGGGCCACCCCGCATGCCGGGACCGCCCGGCGGTGGCATGCCGTTGGGACGATCTCCCGGCGGTGGTCCGGGCGGACGACCACCGGCACCCCCGGGTCCCGGCCCGGCGCCGGGGACCGGCGGACGATCGATGGAAGGATTGGCGGTGGGATCGACTCGCAGCGTTAACGCCGCGATGTATCGACCCTGCGCCTCACGCACCGTGCCCTCCACCGTGTCGCCCGCTTCGATCGCGATTCCGTCGTTGGAATTCAATGTGTCGCGCAGCTGGGCGCGACGATACGCCGGCAACTGTGTGTATAGAAACTCACTGAGCGCATCGGGCAGAAAGAACTGCGACGTGAGATTGGTCTTGGTACCGCTGATCACTTTGAAATGAATGTGTGTGGTCCGACCGCGATACCAGCCGGGATAGATACTGCGAAAAGTCACCAGGCCACTGGCATTCGCGAGCTGCGTGCCGCGCAGGAAGGTCTTGCCGGTGAGATCGGTCCCGCCATCCTCGCCTTGGCGCGAGTAGCCCGAATACAGACCCTGCGCATCACAATGCCACACATCCACTCGCGCGTTCGCGACCGGCCGGCCCGCCAGATCGAGCACAGTGAACGCGATATCCAGCGGCACGCCGGACAAGCCTTCAGTGATGTCAGCGCGCACCAGCTTCGGATCGAAGTAATACGGACCTTCGGTGGTCTGCGACGTGAGCGGCTGATTGCTCGTGGCGGTCGCGGCCGCCGCCGATGCCGAGCGCACCGGAACCGCCGCGACGCCGATGCCAGCGAGCCCAGAGACCAACAAGCTTCGTCGCTTCAGCAGGGGTGAGGAATCGTGATCGGACATGCGGCGGCACTCGAAATCGATGACAACGCCGCCGAGGATGCCCGATCGTGCCGGACTAGACTGTAAGCATCTGTGTCATTTCGTAACGTCTTAGCAGAGGTGGGGCTAGCGCCCACACCGGCCGTCGATCCGAGCCGCGCCCGATAGCTCGGGAAGCTCATAGAGCGCGTGGCACACCAAGGTCCGGTCGCATCGAGCGGTGAATCCCGCCAGCCAAGCGTCGGCGGACTTCGACGATCCGTCGGTGCTGCGCAATCGCTGCAACCGTCTGTCGATGTAGCGCTTATCCATGCACAGCGCATGCGTCGGCTGCGCGAACGTCATCTCGCTGGCAGATTCCAGAACCACGATGGCGTCGAGTTGGGTTTCAGCCGGCGCGCGCAACCCCACGTTGAAGCGCTCCATCGCGCTTGCGTCGCTCGCGCCGGTGCTGAGCAGCGAACTCAAGGGCACGCTGCCGAACGCCGTGCCAGCGAGATGAATTAGAAATGGTGTCGGCCACGAGTTCGCACGCGCATCGATACGCGACAGCACCGTAGTCGATACCGGCACGAGCGAAAACACTTTCGCTCCGTATTGAGTTCTCAGGATGGACATCTCCCAAGATTGACCCACCGGACCGGCACTCGGCTGCGTCTTGAACGCATGCATCTGGCCCTGGAGCACCAGCGCCTTGCGTCCCTTACGCACAACTTCTTCGGCGATTCGTCGCGCCACCCAGTAGTCCTCACGCGCTTCCGGCTGGATGGATTGCCGAACTTGCACCTCGAAGTCAGCGCGTGATTTCACTTTCGACCAGTCGATGCCGGGACCAGCCAGAATCACACGCAGCGGCCGCTTCGTCGGAAACGTGAGATTCCTGGCCCGCACCGCCCAGAACAGCTCTTCGTACATCGGCACATCGAACACGCCGACGGGATTTGCATCTTCCCAGACTCTGCGCAGCTGCTCGTACGGCACCGGCTCACCGGCGACGAATCGATCCATCGTTGCCTGGTGTGTGGAGCTGCCCGCCTCGACCACCACATCGTTCACCAGATCGATGACGCGCGGCTCTCGAATCAATCTCAGCCAGAATCTGCCGTGGGCCTCCAGCTGGTGCACCTCGCCAACCGCGATGATTTGATGGTCGCTCAACGCTGCGACCACCGCCTCGATCGGCTCCTCCGCCACCGCCGGCCGCAACGACGTCGCTGAGACTTGCACTGACAAGAGCATCGCGAGAGCGCCGACCAAGCCGGCGACGAACGTGTTCATGACGAGCGGCTACCAGGCACCCTTCAAGGACAAGATGAAACTTCTCGGCTCGCCATACCAATTGCCTCGACGCGCATCGCCGAGTGTGCGGTAGTAGGTCTTGTCGAACACGTTGGTCAGATTGAGCGCCAACGACCACGTGTCATTGAACTCATATTCGCCGCGCAGGCTGACCGTGGCGTACGGATCTTGATGGAAGCTATACGGCGTGGATGTGAGCAACTGACCGGTCACCGGATTGTAGGTCGCCAGCGAGCCGACGATCGACGTGCGGCTCTGAGCGTTCACCCCGCCGCCGACCTTCAAACGATCCAATGCACCGTCGAACTGATAGGTGCTCCAGAGCTTGAGCATATGCGTCGGCGTGCGCGGCATATACGAAGCACCGAGGTTGCTGCGGTAGCCGGACTTGTATTCGTTTTCGTTGTACGTGTAGCCGGCGATCAGATTCCAACGTCGTTGCAATCTGCCGCTGACCTCGATATCGGCACCGCGACTTTGCACCACGCCCTGCGACAGGTAACAACAGGTCGAACCGAGTCCACCCGTACCTGGCGCGTAGCTGGAATCCAGCACGGCCTGATTCACGCGCTCGATCTGATATACCGAAAGCTGAGTCGCGGCACGGCCATCGCCAAGATCGCCTTTGAGACCGAATTCGATATTCTCGCCGGTCATGGGATCCAACGGCTGTCCCGGCAGCGGGCCGGCCAAGTTAGTCGCCTGCGATTGAAACGCCTCGGAGTAACTACCGTACACGACCCAGCTGCTCGGCAACTCGTAAGTGACACCGAAATACGGCGTCAGCACGTCGCGGTCCTGATAGCGGATGAGCGCGGAGGTAAGCGTTTGGCCCGCCGTACCGAACGTGAAGTAGTCATTCCAGGAGCTGAAGTTGCTATAGCGAGCCCCGGCGAGCACGCGCATCGGCTGCAGCACTTGGAAGCTGATGTTGGCATAGATGCCATTCTGCTTCTGGCCGAACGACTCCATCCCTATTGGAAACGGCGTACGACCAGGCTCGGTAAACGCATTCGAGTCGAACGCAAACGGATTGGCGGTGGCGACGACCCCGCTGCCGTAACGGCGTGCGCGAATGGCGCTGTCCTGCCAGTCCGCACCCACCGCCACCCGATGCGTGCCACCCCATAAATCGAAACTGCCGCGCAATGTGATATCGGCCACATCCTGCACGGTGCGCCCGACACCATTGTCGAGATACATGTTGAGCAACGAGGTCACGGGATTCACTGCGCTGAACGCGACCAGGAAGTTGTAGTCGGTGTCGCGACGATCACGCATCGTGTTCAAGCGCAGGCTCCAACGATCGCCGAGTTGCTGCTCGATGCGAGCGAAAAAGCCCGTCGTCGTCGAATCCAATCGGGACCAATCGGCCGTCAAGCCCCTCTCGCGCGGCAAGCGCAGATCGCGCCCATCGCCGTAACGAGGCAAGCCGAATCCAGCAAACGGCGATTGACTGTCATCGTAACTGCCGCCGACCGTGAGCAACGTGCTCGGCGTCAGATCCGTTTCCAGCACGCCGTAGATGAGGCTGCGATTCTTGCTGTCCTCGATGCTCTCCTGAAAGAACCGGCTACGCTCCTGCATGTACACCACGCGGCCGCGAACCCGACCGTCCCAGGCGACGGGCCCCGAGGCATCCAACTCCCCGCGATAGTTGTCCCAGCGCCCGATGGACGCCGACAACGACACTTGATCGTTCTTGGTGGGGCGCTTACGTACCAAGTGCACGGTGCCGCCGGGCTCGCCATTGCCGGAGAACAACGCATCGGCGCCGCGCACCACTTCGACCTGCTCGTAGATGGCCATGTCGGCCATCTGGCTGTAACCGATGTTGTTGACTCGAATCGGCGAGCCGCCATCGATCTGGAAACTGTCGATGGAAAAACCGCGCGAGTAAAAGAACGCGTTGGTATTGCTCTGCTGAACGACAGTGACGCCGGTGGTCTGTTCGAGCACGGCCGAGACGCTGTTGAGGTTTTGCTCCTCCAGTTGCTCACGCGTCACGATGCTCACGGACTGCGGTCGATCTTTCAGCGTCTCGCCGGTGCGCGAGCTAAGAATAGGATCGGTGATGGTCGTGCCGTGCACGAACACTTCATCGATCTGACCCTCGACGCTGCTGCGTGCCGCATCGGAGGCAGGCACCGAGATCAGAATGGCGCCGCTGGGATGAACGGTGACTTCCAATGCGGTGCCTTCGACCAACTTCTGCACCGCTTGCTGCGTGGTGAGTTCGCCGCGCGCGCCGTCGGTGCGAATGCCCTTGAGTTGATCCGGGGAATAAACAAACTCGACACCGGACTGCGTGGCGAGCATGCGTAGCGCCGCTGTGAGATCGCCCGCTGGAATATCGAGCTTGCTCGGTGTCTCGGCAGTCACTACCACCGGCATGGACATCGCGCAGGCCAACGCAATCAGAGAACGAATACCCGCTGCTTTCCGCATCTCAAATTCCCCTTCGCACTCGTGGTGCTGTCTCGTTGCCGATTGAGACGAACGGGGTCCTGAAATCCTGCGAAGCTCTAGCGCGCGTTGAGCACAATCTCATCCTGGCGACGCTCGACATCGACGGGAAAGCCCTTCTGCAACAGCCACAAGAAGGCATCGGTATTGTCGGTGCGAAATTTACCGCTGATGCGCAGCCCGCCAATCGTGGGACTCGCGATCACGATCTTACGAGCGTTGTAACGGTTGAACTCCGCCACCGCCTCCGCCAGCGTCATGGTTTCGAACGCCACGTAGCCCTCGCGCCAGCTCAGCAGCTTGTCGATCTCCGAACTGACATCGGGGCGCACACTGACGTCATCATCCTCGGCGGTCTGGGCAATGCTGCCCGCCTTCAACAAGGTTTCTTTGGGTCGTAGCACCGCCCCCCCGCCGGTTTCGACACGCACCGACCCTTCAGTCACGACCACTTGCACGCCCGAGTCGGTTCGTCGCACTGAAAACTTGGTGCCGACCGCGACGATCCGCTTGTCCCCCGCCTCGACCACGAACGGCCGCGACGCATCCTTGGCAACGTCGAAGAAGGCTTCGCCTTGCGTCAACGAGATTCTTCGCTCGTGCTCGCGTAACGCCACTCTGATACGGCTGTCGGTATTGAGTATGACGTGCGAACCATCATCCAACGCCACCGAGTCGAGCCCGCCGACCGGGGTCGAGTAACGATCGTCGGTGAGCAATCCCGTGCTGTAAATGTAAGTTGCGATGACACTCACCACGAGGACTGCCGCCGCAGCATACCGCCCGAGCTGCGTTCGCGAGCGCGGCTCAACCACAGCAGAAGATTTCAGCGGCAGTGATTCGCCTCCCGGAAATCGTTGGTCACCCCACGAACTCCGCGGCGGTACGACGCCTTCAGGAACGCCAGCACCGAGCGCTTGCAGACGCGCAAGTTGCTCCCATGCGGTCTCGACCCGAACGTAGTGAATACGATGCGCGATGGCCGCCTCGATCCAGGCATCGAACGCCGCCTGATCCGCCTCGCTCCATGCACTGCCTTGACGCTTCGCAAACCAGCGTCGGGCCATTTCTTCTATCGATTCGCTATCCATGCTCGCGCTCACTTTCCGAATCTCGGCTCGCGCCGCTGTCAGCGGCCTGCTCGTGTCCAAACACTGCTGACATCAACACCCGCAGCCCGCGGCATAAATGACTCTCGAGCGTGCCTTCACGCATGGCAAGACGCGCAGCCGCATCCCGTTGCGACATGCCTTCCACCCGACGCAGCCAAATGACGTTACGACAATCGTCAGTGAGTTGATCGAACGCACTTGCGAGCCGTCGCAGCTCCTGCCGAGCGCTCATGCGCTGCTCGGGAGAAATCTCATCGACCAACGCGTCGAGGCACCGGGGGTCCTGGGTGTAGTCGATGGACACGACTCGCTCACGCCTGGCTCGATCCGCCATCAGATTGCGCGCGGTCGTGAACAAGAACGCTTTCGGCGCCAACGGCCGTGCCTTGCTCGCGCCCTCGTAGATGCGCACATACACTTCCTGCCGCAGATCGGGGATCTCGGCGGCATTGAACCAGACACGCTTTAGATAGCGCGTCAACGCCGCCTCGTGCGGCAGGATCTCGGTCGCGAACCAGTGATC
>NZ_JAEUPY010000202.1 GCF_016790065.1 Steroidobacter sp. | reverse complement strand
CGTCACCATGATGATGGTCTTGCCCTGCTGCTGATTCAGGGCCTGCAACAGATCCAGAATTTCATCGCCGGATTTGCGATCCAAGTCACCGGTGGGCTCGTCGCACAACAACAGCGTGGGATCGGAAACGATGGCGCGCGCGATGCCGACTCGCTGCTCCTGGCCGCCCGACAATTCTCTGGGCTTGTGATGAGCGCGCTCGCTCAATCCCACCAGGCTCAACGCAGCGTTCGCACGTTTGCGTCGCTCGGCGGCCGAGAGGCTGGTCAACAACAACGGCAGCTCGACGTTGCGTTCGGCGCTCAGCACCGGCAACAAGTTATACATTTGGAACACGAAGCCGACGTGGCTGGCGCGCCAGCGGCCCAAGGCGCCATCGGTCATCGAATCGGTACGGCGACCGTCGATCTCGATGGAGCCGGCGCTCGGCCGGTCGATGCCGCCGATCAAATTCAACAAGGTGGACTTGCCCGAGCCGGACGGGCCCATCAGCGCCAGGAAATCGCCCTTGGGAATGTCCAGGTCGAGGGAGTGCAACACATGCACTGTTTCCGCGCCCCGCTTGTAATCTTTCGCCACTCCCCGCAATCGAACCAACGCTGCATCGGTCATGGTGTCACTCCGCTTTGTTCTTGATCCGGGCGCCTTCGGCCAGGCCTTCGACCGGTTTCGCTACAAGGACGTCGCCAGCCGCGATTCCCGACAATAATTCTGTCTGTCCGTTACGTTCGCCGCCGGTGCGGACCGCGACACGTTCCACTGATTCGTCGCGAACCCGCCAGACAAAGCGGGTTTCGCCTTCTTTGATGACTGCGTCGGTCGGCACGCGCACCGCCGGTCGGGCGGCAGCGGCGGCCGGTTCGCCGGCGCGGTCGTCCAGGAAACTCACTTTCACGCCCATGTCCGGCAGGATGCGAGGATCCAGCTGATCGAAACCAATGCGCACGCGCACCGTCGCTTTCTGTCGATCGGCAGTGGGCACGATGTTGATGACGTGGCAAGGAATGACCCAATCCGGATACGCGTCCAGCACCGCTTCAGCTTTTTGTCCGGCCTTGACGCGATTGATGAAGGCTTCGTTCACGTCGACCTCAATCTCTCGCGAATCCATGTCAACCACTGTCGCGATTCCGGTGCGCGTGAAGCCGCCACCGGCAGAAATGGGAGAAATCATTTCGCCGGGCTGCGCGTCTTTCGACACCACCACGCCGTCGAACGGCGCGCGAACCAACAGATCGTCGAGATCCTGCGCGCGCACGCGAACGCTGCTCTGGGCAACTTTCACTTCGCTTTTCAAAGCTTCCAGGCGCGCCTTCAGGGCACCGACTTCAGCTTGCGCGGAGTCCAGCGCTTGTTCGCTGACCAGTTTGTCGGCGCGCAGTTGCTGAGAGCGCGCCAAGTTACGTTCAGCCTCGGTCAGGCGCACTTCCACTTCTTGCAAATTCTTGGTGGCGGCTTCGAGCTGGCGTTCGGAAAGCTCGAGCAACGGGCGGGTGGTCATTGCATCCAAGCGCGCCAGCAACTGACCTTCCTTGACCTCCATGCCTTCTTCGATCAGCACTTCGGCAACCTTGCCGGTAACTTTGGCCGACACCGTGGCTTGGCGGCGCGCCACCACGTAGCCCGATGCGTTCAGAACCGCGCCACCGCTACTACCGCCGCTGGCGGCTGCGGTCGCGGTGATTGTTTCCACTTCGATGGCGTTGTCTCGGAACAGCGCATATGCGGCTGCCACCGCTGCCAGCACCAGTACAGCGGCGATGAACCATTTATAGACGCCGCCTTGGCGATTGTTGCGACTGGGTTCCGGGCTGCGTTCGATACGGAGGCTGTCGAGTGCGTTCTGGTCGAATGACATGGAAGCCTTCAGTCATTGATATATATGAGCAACCGCTGCCGGCCTGGCCGGCAGGCGCACGGATTCTAATCCCGCGGGCGGGTGGAAGTAACGCGCGTCGGTGAAAAGCCGCGCGACGCCGGTGAGCGCGGCCGAAACAAATATCGAGCGCGGGCGTCAGCTCAAGCCAGCGCCCGTTGCATCAGCAGAAATTGCTCGGTGATCGGCGTGGTGGGCATCGTGAAATAAAACACCGCGCCGGCGCCCGGTTTACCTTCGGCCCAGATGCGGCCGCCGTGGCGATCGATGATGCGAGCCACGGTGGCGAGGCCGACGCCGGTGCCTTCGAATTCGGCGGCGCCATGCAGACGTTGAAAGGGCTTGAACAGTTTCTGGTCGTGGGCCTGGTCGAAACCGGCGCCGTTGTCTCGCACGAACAGCGTCGCCATCGAGCCGTGCTGGGACTGACCGATCTCGATGCGGGCGTGCTCGGTGCGGGAGGTGAACTTCCAGGCGTTGGCCAGCAAATTGATGAACAGATCGTTGATCAAGCGCCGATCGCCGTGAACCACCATGCCGGGTTGAATCTCCACTTCGACCGTGCGCTGGGGATCTTTCTGTCGCAGGTCTTGAAAGATGCTCTCGGCCAGCGCCGAGACATCGATGATCTCCCGATGCAACGTATGTCGTGAGATGCGCGACAGTGCCAGCAGCGCATCGATCAGCTCCGACATTTGCTTCACGCTGCCTTGAATGCGGGTCAAGCGACGGCGCTGTTCTTCGGTGGCGTTGGGCATGGACAGTTCCAACAACCCTGCCTGGCCGGCAATGGTCGTCAAAGGCGAGCGCAGGTCGTGCGATACCGAGGCAGTGAAGGCCTCCAACTCACGATTGGCGCGCGCCAACGACTCGTTCGCGTCGCGCAGCTGGCGCTGACTCGGCACCGACAGGATGAACGGCAACGAGCGCCACAATAGAATCGCCGTCGGCACCGAGGCGGCAGCGGTGATGACCTTGATCAGGCCTTCGAGCCAGTACGCCGTGTGCCAGACGTTCCACACGTCCATGACGTGCGTCAGTCCGCAGGACACGATGAACACGCCGAACGCCACCAACAACCAGTTGAAGGGCAAGTCCCGCCGACGCCGCGACACATGAATCAGCACGAAGGGGATGGCGAAGTACGCCATCGCGATCAGGATGTCCGAGACGACGTGCATCCACAAAATACCCGGCGTCCACATGTAGCAGTGTCCATGCGGCAAAAAATGTTCGCCGCTAAACCAGGACACACCGGTTTCGGGCATGCGCGCGTTCTCCTCAAGTCGTCATTCAACCGGCGCGCATTGTAAGCCGCTCACGGTGGGCTCCGTTCGATTACTCCCTGCTGCAGCACGCGAAACAGCAGAACGAACTTTTGCTCACCGGCTGTCGCAAAAGCCTGACCTATTTCGTCTTCATTTAGGCATTCAATGTGCGACCGCATGGCGGGCCCGGCATTTGCGCAAGCCCTCGGACTGTGAAGCTGACGTCGAGGCAATGCGAACTGGTACTTTACGCAGCGCGGTTTCGCTGTTCGGATGATTTAGAAAAAATTGCTGAATCTGAGCGCTGAACTGATATGGATCCGGTTTTTATTCAATTTTCTAAACAGTGCTCGAACCGAGTCCAAGCGCCTCATGCGACTCGACTGGCATGTCGAGGCATAAAAGCCAGTAGCTCGCATGCCGCAAAGTTATTACAAACTGTACCGGCTGGACGGTATATTCACCGTCCAGTCGGTACAGTCAGGTGTCTGAGGATGGCGGAGTTGGCGGCAAACACAACCAGTCCGGCCCGCGAGCGGATCCTCGAGGCGGCCGAACGAGTTGTCGGTGAGGTCGGCGCAGCGCGCATGACGCTCGACGGGGTCGCGCAAGCGGCCGGTGTGAGCAAAGGCGGTTTGCTCTACCACTTCCCGTCCAAGGAGTCGTTGCTCGGCGCGCTGGCGAAACGGTATGTCGAGAGCATGCACGACTGCGTGCAGCAGGCGAAGAGCGGTACCGGTGAGACCGATGGCCGAGATCTGAAGTCCTGCATCGTCGGTATCCTCGAGCAGCAGCCACGCGCCAAGATCGTCGGGATGGGCGCGGCGCTGTTCGCAGCGGCGGCCAACGACTTGACCTTGCTGGAGGTGATTCGTGAGCGCATCGCCGAGTACACCAAGCAGCTCGAGAGTAGCGATGTGGATTTTGCCCGAGCCGCGGTCGTCACCTTGGCGATCGATGGCCTGGTGATGCGCGAATCGTTGCGCATTTCATGTTTTACCGAGGAGCAGCGTGAGCGTGTCGTGCAACAGCTGTTGCAAATCGCCGATGAGGCTTACCGCTGAGGTTGCGAGCCTTGGCTTGACCCGGTAGCGATAAGGCAGCCGGACTCCCGTCCACAGCCACCCGTTTTCCAATCCCCGAGCGAAACATCGCTCGCGGCAACGTATTTGAGTTCGTCAGGTAGACGCATATGAACGTCATTCGCCAGTCATTGTTGAAATCTCTGGTTGTCATCGCTGTCAGTTCGGCATTGCTGAGCGCATGCGGCAAGGGTCAGGAACCGCAGCATCAGATGCCGCCACCGGAAGTCACCGTGCAGACGGTGGCAAAAAATCCAGTGCCGCTGGATCTCACTTACACCGCGCGCACCGTCGGTTCGCGTGAAGTGGAAGTGCGCGCCCGTGTCGGCGGCATCGTGTTGAAGCGCCGCTATGAAGAAGGCGGCTCGGTGAAACAAGGCCAGCCGATGTTTTTGATCGACCCGGAGCCGGTGCGTGCGCGCCTGGCCTCGGCTCGTGCCGAAGTGGCCGTCGCCAAAGCTCGTCTGGAAGAAGCGCGTCGTCAGCGCGATCGCGTGTTGCCGTTGTTCGAAAAGAACGCGGTCAGCCAGAGCCGTCGCGATGAAGCCGTGTCCGGATTCGAAGTGGCGGAAGCCACGCACGCCGCAGCCGAATCGGCACAGCGCATGGCGCAGCTCGATCTGGAGTACACCGACGTGCGCGCGCCGATCTCGGGCCTGACCAGTCGCGAAGTGCTGTCCGAAGGCAGCCTGGTGTCCACCGAGCAAAGCTCCAGCCTGCTGACCAAGATCGTGCAGGTCGATCCTTTGTATGTGGAGTTCTCGGTGCCCGAGGCGGAAGCCGCGATGATTCGTGCATCGCTGGCACCGGCCAACAAGACCAGCGCGCCGACCGTGAAGCTGTTGCTGGAAAGCGGCCAGGAATATCCGGACTCGGCCAAAGTCACGTTCGTGGACAACGCCGTCGATGTGAATTCTGGCACCGTGCGTGTGCGTGCCGTGCTCAAGAATGCAGAGGCGCAGTTGATTCCGGGTCAGTTCATTCGCGCGCGCGTGGAAGGCGTGCAGCTGAGCGACGTCGTCGCTGTGCCTCGCAAGGCGGTGATGTCGAGCGCCCAGGGGCAGTTCATCTGGATCGTGAACGGCGAACAGAAGGTGGAGTTCCGTCCGGTGCAGCTGGGCCGTTCGATGGGTAACAACATCATCGTTACCGACGGGCTGGCGCCTGGCGATCAGTTCATCGTCGAGGGCGTGCTCAAGGTGCAGCCCGGCATTCCAGTTAGTGCGGTGTCGGTGGATGCCGCTTCCAAGCAGGCCGAGCAGCAGCCTGAAGCGGCGAAGCGCAAGGAGGCTGCATGATCTCCAAGTTTTTCATCACGCGGCCTATTTTTGCGTGCGTGCTCTCGGCGTTCATTGTGATCGCCGGCTTGGGCGGCATGCGTGCGCTGCCCATCTCTGCTTATCCCGACATCATTCCGCCGTCGGTGACGGTGGCTGCGACCTATCCGGGCGCGACTGCTGAAACCATCGCCTCGACCGTGGCGGCGCCGCTGGAAAAGGAAATCAACGGCGTCGAAGGCATGCTGTACATGAGCTCCGTCAATTCGGGCAACGGCACGCTGATGATTACCGTCACGTTCAACATCGGCGTCGATCCGGACATGGCGGCGGTCAACGTCAACAACCGCATTCAAGCGGCCGTGCCGCGCTTGCCGGAAGAAGTGCGTCGCCAAGGCGTGGTGGTGCGCAAGGCGTCGACCACGTTCTTGCAGATCGTGTCGGTGCATTCGCCCGATAACAGCGTCGACATGCTCACGATGAGCAGCTATGTGACTTTGAACGTGGTCGACGAGCTGCGTCGTATTCCCGGCATCGGCGACATCCAGATGTGGGGTCAGGATTATTCCATTCGTATCTGGATGCAGCCCGACAAGCTGGCGCAGCTCGGCTTGACGCCGACCGATATCGCCAGCGCCGTTCGGCAACAGAACTCGCAGTACGCGGCGGGTCAGGTCGGCGTCGAGCCGGTGAGCGATCAAGTCGACTTCACGTACGCGGTGACTGCGCAAGGTCGCATGCAGGAGCCGGAAGAGTTCGAGCAGATCGTCGTACACACGACGGAGTCGGGCGGCATCGTGCGCCTGAAGGATGTCGCGCGCGTCGAGCTGGGCGCGCAGATGTACAACAACCAATCCACCATCAACGGCAAACGCGCGGTGATGATGGCGTTGGTGTTGCAGCCTGGCGCGAATGCGCTCGAAACCGGCGGTGCTGTGGAAGCGCGCTTGGCCGAGCTCGCCAAGGACTTTCCCAAGGGCATGTCCTACTCCGTGCCCTACGACACGTTGCAGTACGTGAAGGTGTCGATCAAGGAAGTGATCAAGACGCTGCTGGAAGCCATGGTGCTGGTGTTCTTCGTGGTGTTGCTGTTCTTGCAGAACTGGCGTGCCACGGTGATCCCGATGCTGGCGGTGCCGGTGTCGCTGGTGGGCACGTTCGCGGCCATGTACATGTTCGGTTTCTCCATCAACATGCTGACGCTATTCGGCATGGTGCTGGCTATCG
>NZ_JAEUPY010000187.1 GCF_016790065.1 Steroidobacter sp. | reverse complement strand
CGATCGCGGCGTCACCGGCAGCGACTCGCCCCACGGATAACGTCGGAACTTGCCGCCGCCTTCGAAGCGCGCCACCCATTCCCACTCGGCGTCGGTGGGCAACCGATAGCCCGTGGTCAGCGGCTGCACGGCCATCATGCGTCCGTTCTTGTTTTCGTACGCCGGCGGCAGCCCTTCCTGCTGCGAGAGCCAGTTACAAAACAGCGCTGCGTCGTTCCAGGCCACGTTGACCGCGGGTTGATTGTCCAGATCCAGCGTGCTTTGACCGACGATGCCGGAGCGATGCTCGGACTTGAACTTACGGAACTGACCGTTACTGACTTCGTTCAAGCCCATATAGAACGGCCGTTTGAACTGCACGTTCCGTTGCGCTTCGTTGGCGCGCCGGCCCGGCTCGCGCCGCGGGCTGCCCATGGTGAAAGAACCCACCGGCATCAGCTTCAGCGCCTGATCGGCTTTGTTACGAATGTTGGACGGCGTCGAGGCGATCTTGGTTTGTTCCGGCGTCAGCAACGTGGTCTCGATCTTCTGTGACACCCCAGGCCGCGGCGTGATGCTGGTCTTGTAGGTGACGAAACCGGTCTTGCGAATCTCGATGTCTTGAGTGGTCGCGACCAGCCGCAGTTTTTGATTGGCCGCGCCGACGGGTTTGCCGTTGACGAACACTTGCGCGTCGGCGGGCTGCACCTGCACGGTGACTTCGCCGAACACACCGGCCAGCGCCACCGACAGCGTGCGGTTCTCGCCAGCAGTCATGGAGACTTCACGCGTCGCCGCTTCGTAGCCCGGCAACGTCAGCACCACGTTGTGTGCGATGTCCGGGCGCAACTCCAACGCCACCGGCGTCTGACCGCGATACACACCGCCGACCGACACGCTCGCACCGGAAGGTTCGGAACGCAGTGCCAGTTTGCCGTCGGGCAAGCCGAGCCGGATCGGACCCAGCTGCAACGGCTCGTTGGCCTTCACTTGCACGTCCGTGGTCCACGACTTGAAACCCGCGAGCTGTAATTCGACCGGATGATTGCCAGCCAGAATCTGCGTGGTCAGCGGAGTGACGCCGCGTTCTTCACCATTGACCAACAATTTCGCGCCGGCGGGCTCCGAACTGATCGTGACGTCCGCCCATGCCGGCACTAACTGCGGCTTGTATGTCTGACTCTTGCCTGCGCCGACGACGTCCACTTCGCCAGAGAAAGGTTGATAACGCGCGGCTGCAATCGCGACCGTGTGCTTGCCTGGCGTGAGTGTGAATTCAGCCGGCGCTTCGCCGAGCTCCTTGCCATCGACCGTGACCTTGGCTTGCGCCGGCACTTCGAAACGCACTTTGCCCGGCAGCTTCTGTAGCTTGAGCGCGAACGTCTGATTGGTTTCGCTGTTGACCTTGGCCTGCAATTCCGCGGGGTAGTAACCAGGCAAGGTTGCTTTGATCGCGTAGTCGCCGGGACGCAGCAGCACTCGATCGCCAAAACGCACAGCAGGTAATGCGCCGCCAGTGATGTCGACATTCGCGGCAGTCGGTTCGGTGCGCACGCTGACCGAAGTCGCCGTGAAGATGAACCACAACACCACGGCGACGATGGCCGCAGCGATGCCGAAGACGATCTTTTTCAGATCGAACGATACTTGGGTTTTGGGTTTGACCTGGCCGGTGGGATGAAACTGCAGAGCATCGATGCGCTCGGCATCGCCTTCGCCGCCTTGCAAGCGCGATGAAGGCTCGATGATGGGCGGCGCGGTGATGTTGCCGCTGCTGCCGTCGTCGACTTCCACGACTCGCTGATTGTCACGTTGCGCGAGCAGTCGAATGCGGGCCGCGCCGAAGTTGATTACGTCACCGCTGCGCAGCCAAGTCGAGTTCTGCACGCGGATGCCGTTGTGAAGCACCTCCGCACCATCGGCGGGCTGCACGAACAACTGGTCTTCGTGTAACCCTAGATAAGCCTCGGCGCCTTCGGGCCGTCCCGCCATGACGATGGCACTGCCTTGGCCGCCTACCGCGATAGGGAAATCGGTGGCCGTGAAACGGCGCTCGCCCAAGGCCTCGCGAACGATCAGCTCGCTCAAATCTTATCCTCGCAGCGAATCACGACCGGCACCGGCGCTGCTCCCGGCATCACGCTGATCTCACGCCGGACGTCGCGATACCCCGGTCGAGTGCCGACCACGGTATAGCTGCCAGGCACGAGCTGCAGGGAACGCTGTTCGAACGCTCCGAGCTCGCCAACGCGATAAATGGTCACATGAGTAACGTTGTCCGACTGCAGGGCAACCGGCACCGGCACGTCGGCACGCGCCAGCCATTCGCCCAACGTCTTTAGCTGCCGGCTCAGAATCGGGCCGGGATTGGCGATGCCGGAGGCACGCGCCAAGGTTTCTTTGGCTACCACACGCACCGACTGACTGAACAGCCGCTCAGGTTGGGTGAGATACAGTTCGAGCTGCTCGTTCAACGCGGCACGCGGACCGGCGCGGGCCACGCCGTCATTCGCCGCAGCCACCGTCGAATCGAGATCCAGCACGGTGCGATATTCCTTGAGCGCCTCGGTCCACTTCTCCTGCGACTCGAGCTGCTGAGCCTGCTGCAATTTGACGCCGATGACGCCGGTGCGCTGCTCTTGTTCGATCTGCCGTAATGCCTGCGGAATCTCCGGCGCATCCGGACGAATGCGACGCGCGGCTTCAAAAGCTTCGCGCGCTTGCGAATAGTTGGTGGCGGCGAGTGCGCTGTAGCCTTTCGCCATCTCGCTGGCGAAAGCGTCGGAGGCCTGACGCGACGAGATGCGCGCGATACCTTGGCTCGCTCGGATTGCCTCGGCATCGAGTGCCAATGCTTTGCGGAAGTTTTCCGTCGCCGCGGTAGCGTTGCCGTCCTTCTCCTGGCGCTCGGCAGTCGTCAACAACGCGAGCACTTGATCCAGCGTGCCGGCGCGTTTCAAGCCGCGTGACGCGACCGAGTTGTTGGGTTCGAGTTTGAGCGCGAGTTCGAACGCCGTCTTGGCGTCGTCGGAGCGGCCTTCCTGTAACGCCGTTGCACCGGCCTTCAACTGCTCCGCCAAGACTTGGATCCCGCGCTTCTCGACGACATCGAGCAGCGGCGGAATCTCCTTGAGCTTCTGTTCCGCGGTCGTGTACTCACGCGCGGTGACGTCCTGATCGGCGGCGGCAAGCAACGAGTTGGCGAGCGTGAACTCTTCGCCGCCCCATTGAATGGCTGCGCGCGCGGTGAGCTTTTGTAACCGCTCGTCGATAGTGGTGCGAATTTCTTCGGCGGCCTGTTTGGCTTTGGCCAGCGCGGCGAAATCGATTGCCTTCTTCTCGGCAGCCGCCTTCTCTTCGGGCTTGGGCGCGGCCACCGCGGCGACCGGCGCCTTCGCCGGTTTATCACGCTCCATCAACTTGGGCAGCACGAAGAACACCACGCCAACGCCGACCAGACCGAGCGCAACCAGCGATGCACCGAGACCGCGGCGGAACCCTTGCCGACGGGCGACCTCTTCGCTGACGCGCGCTTCGGGAGCGCGCTGCCATTCGCTACGCAAAGTCTCGCCCTGACCCGGAGGCGGGCGCATGCCTGGCGGCTCGATCTTCACACCGGCAGATTTGATGGGGGCAGGCTCATTCATACTGCTAATCATCGCAGGCGGCGGCAGACTCGCAAGCGCCGCGCGCAATTCTCTTTCTACAGACCGCATGTCCGCCGGTCGATCCTCCGGCCGACGCGCCAACAACCTCGCCAGCAGCTGCGCCACGGCAGCGGGCACGTGGGCCGGCAGCGCCGCGGGCTCGCTACTGACAGTTCGCGCCGCAACCGCATCCGGATAAAACGGCGGATAGCCCGACAATAACTCGTAGAGCAGCGCGCCAAGACCATACATGTCGTCGGCGACGCTGGCCGGCGCACCAGCGAGCTGCTGCGGGCTGGCGCTAAACGGCGAGCCCGTCGTAAACGCGCCGAAGTCCGCCAACAAGGGCGTGCCTTCGGCACTTAACAAAACGTTCGCGGGCTTCACGTCCCGATGTACGAGACCCGCGTCGTGCGCTGCCGCCAGCGCCGCAGCGACCGGAATGATCGCGCGCAGAATCTGGTCACAAGCACCGCCGCGCAGCTGCGTCAGATCGCCGCCATCCGCATAGTCCATCGCGATCCAAGCGTAACGCGCCGTTCGGTACAGCCCATCGACTCGTAGAACATTCGGATGGGTGAGCGCAGCGACCCGCGCACATTCGTCGCGTAACGCCGCGCAGGTCGCTTCGTCCTGCGTCAGCTCCGGCGACAGAATCTTGACCGCGACGGAGCCATTCCGTTCACGATCGTGCGCTAGCCACACCGCGCCGCTGCTGCCTGCACCGAGGCGACGCACCAGCGTTAGATTGGCAGACAGCTCCTGCCCGCTCTCC
>NZ_JAEUPY010000151.1 GCF_016790065.1 Steroidobacter sp. | reverse complement strand
CAGGTCGAGATCAGGCCGACTGGGTGCGAATCGCCCACAGGTCCGCCAGATCGCTCCACTTGCCCTGCTTGACCGCCTTGAAGGCCTGGCGAGCCTGGTCCTTCTGGCCTTTCTTCAGGAAGGCGATGCCGAGGCTGATGTTGGCCTCGTCGATGTCGGTCACGCCGGTGCCCTTGGCAATGCCCTTCTGCAGAGCGGCGATGGCCTTGTCGGTGTCGCCGTAGCTCAGGTAAGCCTGGCCCAACGCGATTTGCGGTTGACCGGAGCTGGACTTCTCCGCCTCGGTGGCCAGCTGCGCGAGCGACGCCTTGTCGAGATCGGCCTGCTTCTTGGCACCGGCCAGCAGGCGGTCATAACGACCCTGCTCGGTCTTGTCGGCGCTCTTCAGCGTGCCCACGTCCATGCCCTTCTGCACGGTGTCCTGCGCTTCGCCGGGGACGCCGGCGTCCATGGCGAGCTGCGCCATTTCGACGAAGTCGCCCTTGTCCTTGAGCACGCCCACGTCGTTCATCAGGCGGTAGTAGCCCAGGGTCAGGCGGTCGCCGCCTTCTTTACGGCGATAGATGTCGAGCAGGTTTTCCCAATACTCGGCCTTCGGGTAGTAACGAACCATTTTCTTCAAGGCTTCGCCAATCCCATCGCGATCGTTGAGCTTGAAGTGCGAGCTCATCACGATCTGGATCCAATTCTCGTCGGGCTTGCGGCCGGCCTTCTCGGCATTGTTGACCACGGTGCCCATGGTCGCGGCGGCGCCCTTGAAGTCGTTCAACAGATCCTGCGACTGACCGAGCAGGATGCCCATGTCTTCGGTGTTGGGATGCTTGTCCAGCCACTTCTTGGCCCATTGCGAGGCCTTGTTGTAATCCTTCATCTGGAAGTACAACTGCGCCACCGTCTTGGTGCGCTCATCGACCTGGTCGGCCGGCATCAGTCCGGAGTTGAGCATGCGCTCGAACACCGGCGCCGCCTCGCCGAACTTCTTCTGCTGGATCAGCACATAGCCCATGAATTCGTCGATCTGGTAGGCCTCGAACGGGGTCTTCTTGTCGACCGCCTGAGCCTTCTTGATCTCGGTGAGTGCCACGTCCCATTGCTTCTTCTGCATGGCCTCTTGGGCGGCCTTGAGCGGGGCGGCGACTGCCTTGGTAGTGATCTTGTTCTGAGCCTGCTCGGCGGCCTGGGCCGCAGGAGCGAGCAAAGTTACCGCGGGCACCACGGCTCCTAAGGCGAGAGAGATCGCGACGGCAATACTTCGTACTCGAGTCATATGGTTTCCCGATCTATAACAAAGGGTGCGATTCCACCACACTCTTCGGTTTTGACCGCCGGGGCGGCTACAAATTCGCCGGCCGCCGCACGATCGCTGCAACTACCTGAACCGTTAAAGCTTGTGTGAGTCGCTGACTACAAACGATCGGCGGCGGGAATTGTTTCGACTCCCGCCGCCGTTGTCTAACCAGTCTGTCCGACGGCTGCGAATCCAGCCCGCGTGAATGCGGGCTGAACTCGGGTGGCCGACAACTTATTCGCCCATGAATTGTTCGTTGCCGACGAAGCCGATGCGCTGCATCCCGTTGCGCTGAGCCAGCGCCAACACCTTGGCCACCGTATCGTAGTTCGCGCGGCGTTCCGGGCGAACGTGCAGCTCGGGCTGCGGATTACGGGCGGCTTCGGTACGGAAGTAGCCTTCCAACTGATCCAGCTGCACCAGCGAGCCGTTCCACACCACGCTGCCGTCCCAGTCGATATCGATCCGGATCGGCTCGATGATCACTGCGTCGTTAGGAGGGGTGCGATTGGTCTGCGGCATGTCCAACTTCACCGCATGCGTCATCACCGGCAGGGTGATGATGAACATGATCAGCAACACCAACATGACGTCGATCAACGGCGTCGTGTTGATATCCATCATGGGTTCGTCTGCACCGCCGCCGCCTACACTCATTGACATGGCAAAGTACCTCTATCTAAGCAGCGCGGACGTTAACGCGGCACCGGACCGGAAGGACCCGGCTCGGTAATGAAACCGATCTTCTGAATACCAGCTCGTTGCGCGGTGAGAATCACGCGGCCGACATATTCATAGCGCGTGGTCTGGTCGGCACGGACATGAACTTCAGGCTGCGGCTTCAACACGGCAGCGCTCTTCAGGCGCTCCAACAACGCGGCAGTATCCGGCACCATCGACTGGCCCCAGTAGATCTGGCCGTCTTTGTTGACCGAGATGTTGACGTTTTCCGGGGCGGTTTTAGTCGCCTCGTTACGCACCTTGGGCAACTCGACCGGAATGGTGTGCGTGATCACCGGGATGGTGATCATGAACACGATCAACAACACCAACATGACGTCCACTAGTGGCGTCGTGTTGATCTCCGACATGGCTGCCTCGTCATCGGCGGCCGGCGGAGGGGCGAACATCCCTTCAAATGAACTCATGGCGAATGCTCCGGTGAGGGAAGCCCCGGGCATTCCTTGACAGGAATGCTCGGGGCCAACCGCAAATTACTTGCGAGTCACCGCGGCAGCGGGAGCGCTCGCCGGGGCACGGGCCGGGGCTGCGCCGGCGTCGACGCGAGCACCGCTCACCAGGTAGGAGTGCAGGTCGGCAGCGAAGTAACGCAGCTTCTCGATCAGGTCCTTGTTACGACGCAGGAGCCAGTTGTAGCCCCACACCGCCGGCACGGCGACGAACAGACCGATGGCCGTCATGATCAAGGCTTCGCCGATCGGACCGGCAGTCTTGTCGAGCGAGGCCTGGCCGGCCAGGGAGATCTGGATGAGGGCGTTATAGATGCCCCACACCGTACCGAACAGACCGACGAACGGTGCCGTCGAACCGGTGGTGGCGAGCACCGACAGGCCGGTGTTCAGGCGGCTGCTGACGCTGTCGACCGTGCGATACAGCGACGAGGTGATCCACTCGTGCAGCGGGATCTGGTCGGTCAGGCGGCCTTCGTGGTGTTGAGCGGCGCGCAGGCCGTCTTCCACGATCATGCGGAAGGCATTGTCCTTGCCGGTGAGCTTGGCAGCGCCATCACGCAGGTTGCCGGCCGTCCAGAAGCCTTTTTCCACTTCCTTGTACTGCTTGAACAAGCGGCGCTGGTCCCACAGCTTGGTCAGGATGATGTACCAAGACGCCAGCGACAGGATCACCATGATGATCAATGTGCCGTGCGCGACTACGCCACCCTGCTCCCACAGTGCTTGTAGGCCGAAGGGGTTTTCGACGTTTTCGGTGTTCGGAGCTGCCATGGAACGATGTCCTCTACGATGAAATCAATGACCTAAAGTCAGTGGGTGGAGTTCTACTTGCCTTACACGAGGCCCGCGAACGGGCCCGTCGTCACGCGATGCTCGCGCCTCAATCCGTGAGTTTAAATGTGACGGCGAACTGCCCCCACATCGGAACCGGTTTGCCATTCTCGGTACCCGGCACCAGGCGCCAGGACCGCTTCACTTCGCGGACCGCTGCCTCGTCCAGGCGCGGGAAGCCGCTCGACTGTTTCACCTTGGCTTCGCCGACGCGGCCGTTCTCGAGCACATAGACTTCGAGGATGACCGTACCGGCCTCACCGGCGCGACGCGAGGAAGGCGGATATTCAGGCTGCGTCAACGGCCGACGCGAATCCGAACGCGGCGCGGTCCGGGCCGTCGGTGCCGGCGGAGCGGACACTGGCGGCGGCGTGGTCGGACGCACCTGAGTGGTGGTCTGGATGGCCGTGGTCTGCGGCGCTTCGGCCGGCAGCTCGATGGCGATTTCCGGCGGCGGCACGAACGGCGGCGGGGTTTCGATCTTCGGCGGCGGCGGCGGCGGCGGCTCTTCGCGCTGCGGAGTGTCTTCGATCATGCGGGTCTCGATCGGACCGAGCACCACGTCGATGATCTGATGCGACAGGCCGGAGTTCAGTAGATAGAACATCCCGACGTGCAACGCGATGATGACGGCGAAGACTAGGCCGCGGCGGGTGAAAAACGAACTATCCGTGGCTGGTGCGTAGGGCATGCTTTGCAGCTCAACAAAAATAAGACACGGGGCTCAAGGCCAACCCCGCATAGTTAGTGCGCAACCGTTAGTGGTCGTTCGATGCGTATGCTCAATTGGCATAC
>NZ_JAEUPY010000142.1 GCF_016790065.1 Steroidobacter sp. | reverse complement strand
CGGCACCGATTTGAGCCAGCAGAGTCTGTCAGTGAGGCGTTCGCTGCCTTCGGGCGACCAGGGCTGGAATCTGGCCGTGCGGGATGCGCTCGGTCACTCTGAATCGGTATCCGCGCCGATGATTTCGCGCACCCGGCTGGTCGAGTCCGGCTGCTCGGACTTCTCCGTCGGTTTCGGCAAGGTGCGTGAGAATTACGCGCTCACCAGCAACTCCTACGGCCCGACGTTTGCGAACACCACCGTGACCTGCGGTGCGCCGCTGGGCTTCACCGTCGAAGGTCATGGCGAATACCTGGCCGATGAAGTGGCCGCGTTGGGCTTCGGCGTTGCGCGTCGCATCGGCACGCTGGGCACTGCTTCGGTGGCGTTTGCTCAGAGCAATGCCGTGGGCGGCAGTTCGGGCTGGATGTCCAAAGTAGGTTTCGAACACACCAACACGATGTTCAACGTGATGGTGCGCTCACGTTTTCAGAGCCGTGAGTTTCGGGACATCGGCAGCATGGCGCTGACCGATCCCATCATGCAACGAGATCTGGCGAGCTTCGGTGTCAACGTCACCAAGCGCGCCAATTTGTCCGTGGCTTATGCGACCCAGACCACTTGGGCGCGCGAACGGACCAATCTCATCGCCCTGAAGCAAAGCATGGGCGTGGGCCGCGGCACCATGTCCATGAGCGCGGGCCATTCGCTGGAAGACAACTTCGGTTCGTCGCTGTTTATTTCTTATAAGCGGCCGTTCGGTTACCGGCCGGCGGCGCGACCGGTGCTGGACGACATCGACGAGTTGGATCTGCAGCTGCCGCAGATCACCGGCCATTCCGTGGATTAGACAGGCCGTCGATTAAATCTCAGCGAGCTACCGGCCCCGGTGGCCGCAGCATCTCGATGTGCATGATGCCGTCGTCATCGTACGGCTCCGACGATTGCACGAAACCAAACGACCCATAGAACTTGTGCAAATGAGCTTGCGCGCCAATGCGTGTCGGCAAGGTCGGATAGAGCTCGTGCAACTTCTCCAGGCCGCGTGCCACCAGCTCGCGACCCACACCGCTGCCACGGGCGATCTTGGTGGTGATGATACGACCCAGGGAGGGCTCGTCCGGATAACTCACGCCGGGTGCCAGCAATCGTAAATAGGCCGCGAGCTGCTCGCCCGCCCAGCCGGCCAGATGCAGCGCCGTTAAATCCTTGGCATCGATATCTGGATAAGGACAGGCCTGTTCGATGATGAACACCGCCTGGCGTGCCGAGAAAATTGCGTGGATTTGCAGCGGCGACAGCTCGGCATAGCTGCGCCAATGCCATTCAATGGTCATTGCGAGGGGCCCGTCCGTCGTGGCTGATGGCGAGACGCTAATGCGTCATCGAGTACAGAATATAATTGATCGCGTATTTGTATGCGCGTGTGGTGTACAGCAAAGAGTATTCGGGCACATCGGCATGTTCCCAGGCATCGCCGAGGTCCATGTTGAAATTGATCACCACCATCAGCCGGCCGTCGTCGTCATAGATGCCGCGCCAATGCGGCGTGAAGCCGTCTTTCTCATAGTTGCGGCCGCTGTACAGCGATTGAATGCCGGGAATCTGAATGTGTTCGTCCAGATCGTAGGCCACATGGAACACGGCATGATCGGGCGGAATGTCGACGATGGCCCGATCCGGAAACACCCGGTGCATGCCTTGCACGAAGCCGGCCCATTCGAGGCTGCCGTGGAAGTCGTCCACCATCAGAAAACCGCCGCGTAACAAATATTCGCGCAGCCTCGCGGTTTCCTCGTCGGTGAGCGCCCAGTGCCCGACTTCCACTGCATAGATCCAGGGATAGTCGAACAGCGTGTCGTCCATGATGCCCAGATAGTGACCGTCGTCGGCGGTGTCGATGCGCGTCAGGCGCTTGATGCCGCGGATCAGGTGAGTCTCGGCCTCGGGCCAATCGGTGAGCCAGCGTTCGCGGCCGCCGAACAAGCTGGTGCCGGTGTATTGCATGCGGACGAACTGGAATTCGGCATGCGGGCTGGGCGACGCCGTCAGGGTGGTGTCTGAGCTCAGCGCCACCACCGGAATCGCGATCAGTGCGATCAGCCGCCAGGCCGCGCCCCGGCCGGAAAGGGCCCGGGTGACTCGCCGAAACCGGGCTGACGAGGGACCGCGCATGCGAAGCACCATGGCATCAACTGCCTGCCTCTGGCAATGGGAAAATCGCCCCGTCTGCCACATCCCGCTCACATCCCCATCGCATCTATGTATGCTGCGCGCGCCCGTGCACTGGGCGACAGAGTTTGCCGATGAGTTGGCTAAGAATCGGTTTCGGTACGCTGGCGCTGGCGACCAACACCCTATTACACGTCCCGCCGCTACTGCTGGTGGCGTTGCTCAAGGCCCTCCTGCCGCTGCGCCCCGTGCGTCGCGCCTGTGACTGGCTGTTGACCAGTATTGCCGCCAGTTGGATCGGCCTGAACACGGCGCTGCTCGGTTGGTTTACCGACACGCGTTTCGTGTTCGAGGTGGCTGCGCAGCTGCGGCCGGACGGCCATTACCTGGTGCTGGCCAATCATCAGACCTGGGTCGACATCCCGGTGCTGCAAGCGGCCCTGAACCGGCGCGTGCCACTGCTGCGCTTTTTCCTGAAGAGTCAGTTGTTCTGGGTGCCGTTGCT
The DNA here is from genome assembly GCF_016790065.1 of Steroidobacter sp. Taxonomy (GTDB): domain Bacteria; phylum Pseudomonadota; class Gammaproteobacteria; order Steroidobacterales; family Steroidobacteraceae; genus Steroidobacter. Next base: position 7,192 of record NZ_JAEUPY010000142.1, on the reverse strand, counting down.
CGGGCTGGCGTGGTGGGCGCTCGATTTTCCCTTCATGAAGCGCTACTCGCGGCAGCAGCTGGAAAAGCGGCCGGAGCTTGCGGGGCGGGACATCGCCGCGACTCGGCGGGCGTGCGCCAAGTTCATGCACATTCCGGTTTCGGTGATGAACTTTGTCGAGGGCACGCGCTTCACGCGCGCCAAACATGAACAGCAGGCCTCGCCGTTCGCGAACTTGCTCAAGCCCAGGGCGGGCGGCGTCGCGTTCGTGCTGGATGCGATGGGACGCGCGTTGCATTCCATCCTGGACGTGACCATCGTTTATCCCGACGGCCGGCCGACCATGCTGGATCTATTCGCGAATCGTTTGCGCGAGGTGCGGGTGAATATTCGCGAGCGGCCGATTCCGCCCGAGTTGCTCGGCGGCGATTATCAAAACGATCCGGCGTTTCGCGAGCGCATCCAAGCCTGGCTCAACGAACTGTGGCTGGAAAAAGATCGGTTGATCGCCGAGCAGCTGACTCAGCGCAAGTAGGGCAGCGCGGCTCGCGGCACGTCTACCGCTTCTTCATCCACGAAACACCACGCCCAACGCTCATCCGGCTCGAACGACGCCATCACCGGATGCTTGGTGTGCTGGAAGTGGCGCGTGGCGTGACGGTTGGGCGAACTGTCGCAACAGCCCACGTGACCGCAGCTCAGGCACAGGCGTAGATGCACCCAGGTGCCGCCCATCTTCAAACACTCTTCACAACCTTGCGCGCTCGGCGGCTGCGGTTTGACCGTCGCAATGTGATCGCAGGACATGCTGAGCCTCTCGGAGTGGGGCGCTGTTGAACGGCGCCCGCCGAGCTTGCTACTTGGTCAACGATTCGGCAAGACGAAAGCCGACGGTGAAGTAGCCTTGATCTTCCGGGCCGCGCAGCCGGAAACGTTCTTCGAGGAATTCACCGGCGTCGCCGTAGGAGCCGCCGCGCACCACGTGAAAGCCTGGTGTGGGGCAGGACTCGCGAGCGCCGCCGTCCGCCGGTGCGTCGTTGTAGTTGTCGTTATAGCAATCGCGCTGCCATTCCCAAACATTGCCGCGAATGTCATGCAGACCGAACTTGTCGGCCGGGAAGCTGCCGACCGGCGCGGTGTGGATCCAAGTGTCTTTGCCTTCAGCCTTGCCGCCGCAGCACTCGACCTTGCCGATGTTGGCAACGTCGTGAGTCACGGTGCCGCCGCCGAGCTTGGCCGTGGTTGCGATGTATTCCCACTCCGCTTCGGACGGCAGCCGATAGTGCCGACCGGTTTTGCGATTCATCCAATCGATGTACGCCTGCGCATCGCGCCAGCTCACGCACACCACGGGATGATTCTCTTGTTGAGCAAAGCCAGGATCGGCCCAGTTACGTTCCGGATCGATGAACCAGTTGGTGCCTTCTTTATAAACGTTGCACTTACGTTCCGAGACGTAACCGGTCTCGCGCGTGAAGGCACGAAACTCACCGAGCGTGACTTCGTGTTTCGCTACTTTGAAGGGCTGCTTGATGGTGACGGTGTGCGTGGGTCCGTCCATCGCGCCGTAACCGCGATCCACGGTCTTGCCCATCTGAAATGAACCCGCAGGCACCGTGGCCATGGGCACGCTATCGGCTTGCGCAATGTGCGCGGCTGCCAAGCACAGCAGTGCTGCTGCCCACGCGTTGAATCGTCCACTCATCGGCGTCTCCCTTCAGGTTCGACGTCGATCTTAGGCATGGGCTGCGCCGACCACCGGCGCGTTCTCGGAACGCGTCGGTGATCGGGGCGCACCGGTCCGTTTCAGAACCGAGCAGTCAGGGTCAAGCCGAAATTGCTGGCATCCCACTCGCCGCCCCACTCATCTTCGTAATCCAGATTGGTGTACGACAGGCCGATCCAGCGCCAGCCCAGTTCCACGGTCGGGCCGAAGGCGTCGTCGAAGTCGGCGTTCGGGCCGAAACCGTCGGCGTCGAACTTGATGTTGGAATGATGCGTCAGCCCGGCGCCCACCCACCAACCGTTGTCCCATTGGTAATTGCCCACCGCTTCGAGCACCACACGACTGACGCTGATGTCGGCGTTGCTGGCTTTGGTCGTCACATATTTGTAGCCGACGGTGCTACGGAGCGACAGTGGCGAATCGGCCCAGCGATAGTAACCGCCGATGGCCACGGTGACGCCCTGACCGGTGGTGACGTCTTGAGTGGTACCGTCGTCGAAGTCGAAGGTGGCGATATCGTCGCCGCCGTACTCGAGGTCGGCCTCAGCCGTGAAACCGAAACGGCCGTCCTCGGATTGCGCCAGTCCGCTCAGCATCAACAGGGAACAAAGCACGGCGCCGCGCGCCGGAAGTTTACGAAGCATGGAATAGTCCTGTTTGTGAATTGTCACGTCCTGCTGGCCATCCCGCCAGCGCGCGAAGACTAGCCGCGGCTAATTCACAAAACTGCGAAGGTCAGCACACAAAGAGCGGCGTGCTGTCGGGAAAATTCCAGCGCCTAGACGCGCTTCAACAACCACAGCGGCAATGTGGCTCGGTCCGAGAAACCGAGACGAGCATATAAACTGCGCGCGCGAGTATTGGTCTCGTTGACGTGCAGGAAAGGAACGATACCGCGACGTAATTGCTTGGCCACCAATAAATTGATCAGGCGTGCGGCATAGCCTCGGCCAAGAAAGTTGGTATGGGTGCAAACGGCGCTGATTTCTTCGTAGTGGCGCAGTTTCATTCGCTCGCCGGCCATGGCGGCCAACTGACCGTCCTGGCGAATGCCGAAGTACTCTCCCATGGCCGGTGTGCGTGCACGGAAGTAGCCAGGAAACACCAGCGTTGTGAGCGCCAACATATCGGCTGTATCAGTAGCGCCGAGCGGCACGATGCCGTCGGTATTCTCTGCGGGTGTGGCTGCATCGGGTCGCCAAACCATTTGCACGATGTTGCCGGTGGCTAGCAATTCCCAGCCCGCTTCCAGGCGAGGTGTGACATTCACGATATTCACGATCTCGCCGGGCGCGACCAACTCCGCCAGTGCCGCCGCCGCGGCTTCACTCGGTTCGGGCACAGCGATGAACGGCGCCACGTCGGCGGGATAGCGCTTGGCGAGTGGACCGCCGATGGCGAAGTGAGCCTGGGCGGAAAGCAGCGCGGACCAGATCGGATTATCGAGTGCGTCCGGGGTCATGGCGCCGATTCTATCGCGTCCCCGTGCCGTCGGGCTAAGCTGTCGGCTTCGAACGCTAACCTCAGGGGTCATGTATGTCGTTTCGCGCTCGGATCGGATCGAAGGCCGTGGTAGGGATGTTGGCCATGCTGGCTGCGGTCAGCAGCGGTGCTGCCGACAAGCCGCAGTTCTTGAACTCGCCGCGTGCGCAGGAGCTGGATCGGCCGTTCTCGGAAGCGGTGCATGCCGGCGATTTTTTGTATCTGTCGGGCCAGATCGGTGAAGACCCGGCCACCGCCAAATTGCCGCCTGGCGGTATCGGGCCGGAGTCGCGTCAGGTGTTGGCCAATGTAAAACGTGTTCTCGAAGCCAACGGCGCCTCGTTGAGCGACGTGGTGAAGTGCACGGTGTTCCTCGCGGACATCTCCGAGTGGGCGACGTTCAACACCCTCTATCGTGAGTTCTTCAAGAAGCCGTATCCGGCTCGCAGCGCGTTAGGCGCTAACGGTTTGGCGTTGAACGCCCGCGTCGAGTTGGAATGCATCGCGTACGTGCCGCATAAGCGCACTCGCTAATTCACGAGTGAGGGGCTGGCCGCGCGTCGTGGCGGCCAGCCCTTGATCCGAACGATTACTGCCAGTACAACGGCGCGAGCTGACGTTTACCGGTGATGCGCTCGGCGAGCGAGCCAGCTTCGTAGATGCGTCCGTTCAAGATCACGTAAGCGATGTCGTCCGTGACTCGAATGTCTTCGAGCGGATTGCCATCCAGGATCAACAAGTCCGCGAGCTTGCCGGTTTCGATGGAGCCAAGGTCCTTGTCGAAACCCATGTAACGCGCTGGATTGATAGTCGCGGTCTGCAACGCTTGCAGCGGCGACATACCGCCCATCACGAAGCCCCACATTTCCCAGTGCGAACCCATGCCTTCGCGCTGGCCGTGTGCGCCGATGTGCACTGACACGCCTCGCTCCATCAACTTCTTCGCGTTCGCAGCCGAGTCGAGGATGGGTTGATAGTCAGTCTTCGGCGCCATCTGTCGACGCACCGAACGAGGCTGCACGATGTGTGGCGGCACGTACTTCGACAGCAGCGGATGGGCCCACACCTCCGACTCCTGATAGAACAGGAACTCAGCGCCAGGTCCGCCGTAAGTCACGACCAGCGTCGGCGTGTAGCCCACGCCGGTTTTCGGCCAGTACTGCAGCACGTCGTCGTAGAAGTGTTGCGGCGGATTGTTGTGCTCCAGGCCGGTGTTGCCGTCGGCGATGATGGTCATGTCCATCGAATACAGCGAGCCGCCTTCGGCAACCACCATCATGCCGTTCTCGCGCGCGGCGGTGACCACCATCTGTCGCTGCTCGCGACGCGGCTGGTTGTAGTTTTTCACCGAGATGCCGCCTTGAGCTTTCAAGCGCTGGATGTGATGGCGCGCATCGTCGATGTTCGCAATGTCCGCCAAGCCTTCCGAACGTGCGCCGTACACGACATCGCCGGTGGAGAAGATGCGCGGTGCGAGCTGAATGCCGGCGCGTTGATACTCGGCGGCAGCGAAGATTTCGGTGGCGCTGTTCGAAGGGTCGTGCACCGTCGTCACGCCCAAGCCGAGATGCGCCAGCGTCGACCAGTTCTGTTGAGGAATGAGGTCATCCACGCCTTGCGGGCCATGCGCGTGAATGTCGATCAGTCCCGGCATCACCGTCTTGCCAGCGAGATCCAGGCGCTGTGCGTCGGCCGGAATCTGCACGGAGTTCGCGGCGCCCACAGCAGCGATGCGATTGTTACGAATCACCACCACGCCATTGTCGATTACTTGATCGCCGTTCATCGTGATGATTCGAGCGCCAGTAAGTGCCACGACTCCCGTCGGTTTGTCGGCCGAGCGTGAACTGCCCAGATCGGCGATGCGTTGGCCGTACACCGGCGCGGGTGCTGTGCCATCAGCCGCAGGCTTGCCGAACAGAGCAGACATTTCCCCGCGATACAATGCGGAGCCGAGCGTCCACGTGAGTGTGTCGCCGTCGGTCCAGTTCAAATAATCGCCACCGATCTCCGACGCACGAATCGCGCGCACTGATTTGGTTTTCGGCGACAGGTCCAATTGACCGCCTGGCGGCATGGGCACCACGTAGACGTGGAAGTTTTCTCGGAACGCCAAGTACTCACCGCTCGGCGAGATTTCGATGCGGCTGGCGTAGTTCGAGCGAGCATGCACGCGCCGATCCTTGCCTTCGGCGTCGACGCTGACGAACTCATGCGCCGGTTCGTTTTCTTTTTGCGCGCCGTCTTCGGTGTAGTAGATGCGATCCGAGCCATCGACGAAGTGCGGGTTGCGGCCAGTGTCTGTGAGTTTGTGCAGCTCGCCACCGGCTGTGGGAATGCGATACAGACCGGGAGCGACGGACCAGGCCGGCGAGGTGAGCTGTCCTCCCACAGCACGTTGCACGACGATAGCATCGCCTTTTGGGCTGAAGCGAGGCTGATAGTAGTGACCGGGCTGCTTCGTCACTGCTCGCGACTTGCCGCCGCCCGCGCCGATCACATGAATCTCGCCCAGGTTCGCATCGGTCCAGCGGACGAACACGAGCTGTTTGCCATCGCGCGACCACGACGGGAACAACTCGAACGCACCACTCGAATCGTTGGTGAGTTGTCGTGCCGTGCCGCCGTTGACGTCGCGAATCCACAAACGACCGAACGATTCATACACCACGCGCTGTCCATTCGGCGACACGGTTGCGAAACGCACCATGCGAGCTTGCACTTGATCCGGTGCGACATCGACTTGGAATTTCGGCGGAGCAATGGATGCACGCGTGCCCGTCACATGGAACGGGATGTCCTGGAGCGCTTTGGATGCGATGTCCAAGCGCTTGATGGCGCCACCGGCCCAGAACACCAGCGACTTGCTGTCGGGCGTCCAATCGATGCGTGGATACACACCGTTCACAGCCCAGGTCTCCTGCATGTCACGATCCAGATCGGCGTACAACAGTTTGATTTCGCCGGAGCGCAGGTCTTGCGTATAAAGCGCGGTCTTCAATGCCTCCGGTGTGCGCAGGCGACGAATGAACGCGAGATAGCGGCCGTCAGGCGAAGGCGTAGGACGCACAGCGCCGCCAGCACCGCTCACAGCGGACGACGTCTCGCCACTGCTGAGTTCGAGTCGCTTGATGCTGAACACTTCGTCGTTCACATCTTGCGCATACTCGAAGCGATTGCCCGGCGTGGCGTTCTGTGTGTAGTACAGATATTTGCCATCTGCGGAGAACGTCGGCTCGCCCAATTCCTTTTGGTAGTCTTCGTTGGAGCGTTTCACCACTTGCACGCCGTCGCCGCCGTCGACGTTATAGAACCAGATCTCGCCGGTACCCAGCGAACGGCGCGTAGTGAAATGTTTGCGGCCGGCCACGTAGCGGCCGTTGGGATGCCAGGCCGGATCGTTCAACAAGCGAAAGTCTTCCTTGGTGAGCTGGCGCGGCGCATTGCCGTTGCGATCCACCAACCACAAGTTGTCGCCGCCGGCCCGGTCGGAAGTGAACACGATGCTATTGCCATCCGGGGAGTAGCGCGGCTGCATGTCCCACGCCAGGCCGGAAGTCAGCGCTTTGGCTTCGCCGCCGGCGATGGGCAGTTCGTAAATGTCGCCCAACAGATCGAACAGCACGCGGCTGCCGTCGGGGCTCACGTCCACGCTCATCCAGGTGCCGGAGCGCACGTCGATGGGGATCTCGCGACGCTCGCCCGGGGGCGAGTTCACATCCCAAGTCTTCTTGGCTTCCTCCGCGGCGTGGGCAGCGAGACTGAGTGTGGCCAGCACCGCTGCCAACAACGAGCGTGATACGGACATGATCATCCTTTCGCTGACGAAAGCGCGCAGCCTAATGACCCCGGCCGCCGCTCGCAATGTGATTTGAGAACGCCGGTTGTATGCAATCGCCATCCGCCGGATACTTCGCGGCCTCACCTCCAGTTTGAGCAATTACCGTGACTACTTTAGGCACTCCGCTGTCGTCCTCCGCTACCCGCGTCATGATGCTGGGCTCC
>NZ_JAEUPY010000126.1 GCF_016790065.1 Steroidobacter sp. | reverse complement strand
TGAAACGGCCCGCCGGGATTGCCTTGGTGCGCAAGTTGATCGCACAGAGCGACGTGCTGATCGAGAATTTCCGGCACGGCGCCATGGACGAACTCGGCCTTGGCAGCGACGCGGCACTTAAGATCAATCCGCGACTGGTTTATTGCGCACTCAAGGGATTTCTCCCCGGACCTTATGAGAAACGGGTGGCGCTCGATGAGGTTGTGCAAATGATGGGCGGAATGGCCTACATGACTGGCCCGCCGGGACAGCCGTTGCGAGCAGGTGCATCGGTGAACGATGTGCTTGGCGGCGTCTTTGGCGCGCTCGCCATTCTGGCGGCATTGCGCGAACGAGACCGGACGGGACGCGGCGGCGCTGTGCAATCCGGGCTGTTCGAGACCAACATGTTCCTGATGGCCCAGCACATGGCGTACTCGGCCATTGAAGGCCGCGAGCTGCCAAGCTTTGCAGATCCCACCTTAGGACGGCCCTGGCCCGTCTATGACGTACTGGATTGCGCTGACGGTGGCGCGAAGTTGTTCGTCGGCGTCGTGACACTGACGCAGTGGCGAAAGTTCTGTGAGGCGTTTGGTCTGCACGATCTGCTCCACGATCCGGAACTAGCAACCATGCAGCAGTTGGCAGCAGCGAGGGCTCGGATCCTGCCGAAGGTCGCCGCGGTATTTCAGAAACTGCCGCAGGCGGAACTCATGCATCGCTGCGAGGCGTTGGGGTTGCCCTTCGCACCTATCGCTCGTCCAGCGCAAATGTTCGAAGACCCGCATTTGCTCGCATCCGGCGGGTTGCTGCCGATCGATTTCGCACGAGCGCAGAACGTCACCGGCACTGCGGCCAGGGCGGTGGCCGGTGTGCCGGGTTTGCCGGTGCTGATGCGAGACGGGCGCCCGTGCCTGCGTCGGCAGCCACCACGAATTGGTGAGCACAGCGTCGAGGTGGCAGTCGAGTGCGACGTATCCACCGACGAGATCGACGCGATGCTCGCCGACGGAACGCTATTTGCCAGCCCGTGAGCGCAACGACAACATGAGTTCAAGACAGGGGGAAATGCAACGCGTAGCGGCGCAGCCGATGGTCGCCGACTCGACCCGGACTGGCTATCGCTGGATCGTGCTGGGCATCGTGTTCGTGCTCTACACCGCTGCATTTGCAGATCGCGCCAACATCGGTATCGCACTCCCTTACATACGCTCAGAGTTTGGCCTGACCAATACCCAGACCGGATTGATCGTGAGCTTGTTTGCCTTCGCGTATGCGTTGGGTCAGGTGCCAGCAGCGTTCATGGTCCGCGCTCTGGGCACACGAATCGTTGTGCCGACCGCATTACTGCTGACGTCCGCTGTGACCGCTGCCATCGGTTTCGCTGGCTCGGTGGTGTGGATCAAAGTATGTCGGGTCGCGTTGGGACTTGCCGAAGCGCCGCTGGCGATTGGCATGGTGACCACGATCAACAACTGGTTTCCGGCGCGGGAGAAGGGCACAGCTGCCGGCATCTTCATCGCTGCGACCAAGTTCGGTCCGTTGATCGTACCGCCGCTGGGCGCGTTGATCATCGTTACTCTGGGATGGCGATATGTATTTTTCTTCTGTGCCATTCCGGGGCTGCTGCTGGCAGTGGTCTGGTATTGGTTTGTGCGGGACGATCCGGCGGGCAGCCGTTTCTGCAACCGGGAAGAAGTCGATTACATCAAATCAGCAAACCTGCCGGTTGCGCACAGCTCACAGGTAGCGGCTCGCACTGAGGGGCGACGCTTCCGCTGGCTGGATACTGTGATTCGTACGCGGCAAGTCGAACCCATGGACACACCGGCGCAGATCTTTCGCTGCTGGAGCATCTGGGGCGCCGCCATCGCTTACTTCTTCATGCAGGGCATCGTCGGTGTCATTCTGGCGTGGCTGCCGGTCTATCTGGTTGAGGTCAAACATTTCTCGATCATGAAGGTGGGCTATGTCGCCGCCGCGCCGTTTGCAGGCGCCGTCTTCGGCAATTTGCTCGGCGGCTGGCTATCCGATCGTTGGTTCAACAAGCGACGCAAGCCGACTATGCTCATCACGTGCGCGTCCACCGTTGTAATGATGTATTCGCTCACTGCTGCGCCGAACGATGCCGTGGTACTGGCGCTGCTGCTCTTCGTCACTGGCGTGCTGCTGAGTGTCGGTTACTCGGCCTACAGTATTTATCCTTCGCGGATGACCACCAAGAAGGCTTTTCCGGTGGCGACTTCCCTGCTCAACACCGGTGGCCAGTTCGGCACCGCGTCGATCCCGTTCTTGACGGGTGTGATCCTCGACAGCTACAGCTGGAATGTCGTGTTCATCTTCCTCGCCGCATGCTCGTTGCTGGCGCTGTGTTTCATGTGTTCGATCATCGAGCCGGTGGAGCCGGGGACCGCTGGCTGAGCAGTCGAGCGTTGCCGCTAGGATCGAGCTGTCATCTGATGGTTATCCGCTTCCGTTTGCGAGATCAGCTTCGCTTCCCAGGCGCCGCCGTCGACCTCTTCAGCGATGAGTTCCAGGATCATTCGGCGCATCAACTCGCCGAGCGGCGTCGCTGACTGTTGCGCGGTTCGACCCAGATAAAGCGTGCGCGATATGGTCGGTTCGATCACCGGCCTCGCCATGAGCTGGCCGCTGGCCAGCAGGTCGCGAACGGTAATCTTCGGACTGAGAATACAGCCGATGCCGGCGATCAGCGCTTTACGCAGTCCATTGATCGAATTGATTTCCATCACAGCGTGCTCATGCAGATTCTGCAATAGCCTGGTCTGGGTAGAGATCGAACGCGAATTGCCTTGTTTGAGCATCAGGTGAGGCAGGGCCAATAACTCCTCGAAGCGCATGGCGGAGCGATCTTCGCCGAGCAGGTCGGCTCGGCCAACGCAGTACAGCTCCTCGATCAGCAATGGGGTCAGCGTCACACCGGAATCCGGCCATGCGTTGTAGTACAACGCAATGTTGACTGCCCCCGACAGCAACTGGTCGAACATCTCGTAGGAAAGCATCTCGTGCAGCACCACTCGGGCTTGCGGCAGCTGCGCGCGGACCCGCTCCATTAGCGGCAGGCCGATGCCCTCGATGGCGCTGAACGGCATGCCAATGACGATCTCGCCGGCGATCTGAGTCGAGCCATGCTTGAGGTCGCGTTCGGCGGCGGCGATAGCGCTCAGGATAGTGCGCGCATGTTCGTAAAGACGAATGCCCGCTGCGGTGGGCTCCATGCCGCGCGGCACGCGCTCGAACAGCACCGAACCGAGTTCGCTCTCGAGGCTGGTGATGTGCCTGCTGAGCGCGGACTGAGCGACATAACACTGCTGAGCCGCGTGCGACAGATTCCTGCGCTCATAAACGGCGACGAAGTATTTCAGTTGTCGGTGATCCATCGCCGTGCCTCGCTGGTCGATTGTCGAGTGACGTGACGGGCGAAATATCGAGCCGTCGAAGAGGCGGCCGCCTCGCGCTGCCTGCGCATACTCTACCGAAAATTCGGCGTGCAGGGGCATTGAGTCGGCAACGAGTCGCGAGTGCTGCCGCCGCGGTCGCGGGGTTCGAGAGTCGAGAACGCCGCTATCTAAAAACAGCGATTCTCAAGGGCGCTACGAGCGCATAGCCTGTCGCTCAAGGTGTTCGGATCGTAGCCGTTCGCCCGCAGCTTCAGACGCTGCGGCGAGGGCGGGATCGCAGGACCCCGGCGCACCCCCGGATCGTGACAACACACTGACGACGGGGCCAGGCAGCGTCATAAATCATCGGGGGAATCCATGAGAAGAGCGACTTACATCGGCGGCTTGGCTTCATACGTGGTCACAGGCGCCATCGGCATGGGGGTGGCCTGTGCTGCCGAGGGCGAAGGCGCCGCGAACCTCGAGGAAGTGCTGGTGACCGGACGCTTCATCGAGGCGTCGGGTAAGAGCGCGCTGAAAATGGACGTGGAAATTCGTGACGTGCCATTCTCGCTGGCGACTTACGGCGAATCGTTCATGGAAGCTGTCGATACGCCGCGAGTCGCTGACTTGTATGGCTACATGGCAGGTGTACAGCGATCCGGTGGCTCGGGCTATGACATCTCGATCCGTGGCTTCAGTTCGGTAGGCAGCGATCGCAACACCATTATGGTGGACGGCTTGCCGGGGCTCTCCGCCCGCTTCGGCTCTTCTTCAACCACGATGTTACAGAGTGTCGAGGTGGTGAAAGGGCCAGCGTCGGTGCTCTATGGGCGCACGCAACCGGGTGGCTTCGTCAATCTCATCACCAAGAAGCCGGAAGCGACGCGCAAAACTGCGGTCGAGCTGCGCACCAGCTCGTACGGCGGCGGCGGCCGATCGTTTGGCGATGACTTGTCGTATATCGCCTCGGTCGACTCCACCGGCCCCATCGACTCGCAGGGTAAGTTTCTGTATCGAGCCATCACCGAGTATGAAAGTCGCGAATCGTTCCGCGCCGACGTCGATCAGACGGTTTTCGCGGTGGTGCCAAGCCTGACTTGGAACATCTCCGATGACACTCGTGCCACGCTGATGTTGGAGTATCGCCGCGGTGACGGCACATACGATCAGGGCTTGGTGGCGCCCAATCTCGACTATCGGTTGATCGCGCCGATCACGACTCACTATCAAGAACCAGGCGATACCCAGGAGGAGGAAGGCAAGGTGGCCAGCCTGCTGGTGCGCCACTCGTTCAACGAAGATATCTCGTTGAATGTTTCAGTGCGCAGCGTCCGCAATCAGGATCACAGCATCGGTCTGGACAATCAGGCGGTACGGCCAAACCTGGTGACTCTGCAGCGCGTCGAGCGCGACCAGCTAAACAAGCGCAAGTACAACTTCATCGACAGTCAGCTCACCGCCGGATTCGCAACCGGCGGCATCGAGCACAAGCTGTTGACGGGTTTCACCATCGGTCGGGAGGAAACCGACCAGGATCGATTGCGCGGCTTTACCTCGCCGATCATCGACATCGAGATCTACAACCCCGTCTATGGAGATGTGCCCGGCGTGGGTCCGCCGCAGAGCCACACTTTGAACAAATCCACCAGCTACGGCTTCTATGTCACCGACATGGTCACGCTGACCGAGCGTTGGAAGGCAGTAGCTGGTGTGCGTCACGAGAAGGAAGATCAGAGTTCCGAAGAATTGCGCCTGGTGACCACCAGTGCGCAACGTGCAACGTACTCCGAGACATTGCCGATGGTCGGCCTGCTGTTCCAGCCAAACGACGTTTGGTCGCTCTACACCAGTTACAGCACCTCGTTTGTGCCGCCACAGGCCAGCGCGCGTCCGTTCGACCCCAGCCGAGCGTTGCAACCGCAGTCGGCCGGTCAGATCGAAGTTGGCGTCAAGTACGAGGCAGCAGACGGCACCGGCAGCGGTACGTTGGCCGTGTTCGATATCGACAAGAAAGATGTACTTCAGGCAATTGGCAACACTGGCTTGTTCGACCAAGTGGGCCAGGAGCAGTCGCGCGGTGCGGAGGTCGAGGTCAATGTGCGGCCGACCGACGCTTTACAGCTGACTGCTGCATATTCATTCATCGAGTCCGAGATCACCGATGACGTGGTGCTGAACCGCGTCGGCTCGCCGACTCAGAACGCGCCCAAGCACAGCGCGAGCGTGCTGCTGCGTTACCAACTGTCGGGCTTCCTATCGAACTTCAGCGTGAGCGGTGGCGTCGTGCATCGCTCCGAGCGACTGGGCTCGCTACCCACCGCTGCAACTCGGCAGACGTTGAAACTGCCCGCTTACACGGTGGCGGATCTGGCAGTGTACTACGTCGGTGATTCGTTCGACGCGTCGCTCAAGCTCGCCAACGTATTCGACGAGGAGTACTACCAGCACTCGTTTGTGCCGATTCGCATCGGTGCCGGAGAGCCGCGACAGCTCTCGCTGATGCTGCGAAAGCGATTCTGAAACGACTCGCGTGCGTTGTCAGAAGCCCATTCTATTGGAGTCGATGAATGCTCAACCGGTCCTTGCAGATGTTTCCTAAATTCGCCTTGCTGGCCCTCGCGTTGTGTTCCACCCAAGCGTTCGCGGCTGATACGCGCGACCCGGCGGAGATCCAGAAGGAGCGTAATGCCATCGTCGCGCGCGTCGGCAAGGCGACGACCTATCCAGCGGACAAGTTCGACTTGAGTGCACTGCCTGCGTACAAGCCGCGCACCGCGGTCAGCGGCACGCTGAAGATATGGGGCAACAACTATCTCAAAGACGGCCCGCTCGGGAGCTACTGGGAAAAGGGCTTCAAGAAGCACCACCCGCAAGTGAAGTTCGACAATCACCTGTACAGCGCGGCGACCGCCATCGGCGGTTTGTATGCCGGCGGTGCAGATATCGGTGCGTCAGGACGAGCCATCCTGTGGCCAGAACGGATGGCTTTCAACCGCGTGTTCGGCTACGACCCCACCGAAGTGGTAGTCGCAACCGGATCGTTTGCCTACGCCGGCTGGAGCAACGCCCTCGGCATTTTCGTGCACAAGGACAACCCGCTCACCAAGATCTCCTTTGAACAGATCGACGCAATCTTCGGTGCGCAGCGGGTCGGTGGTTGGACTGGTGGTGAATGGAAAACAGATGGTGCGCGGGGTGCCGGTAAGAACATTCGCACTTGGGGCGATCTGGGGCTCACGGGCGAATGGAAGGACAAGCCCATCAATCCGCACGGCTTGAACCTGCGTTACGAACAGAGCCTGCGCATCGGCGATCCTATCCTGAAGGGCAGCGACAAGTGGAGCGAGAACATGACCCTATACGCCAACTATTTGGCCGAGGACGGCAAGTTCATGCGCGCCGCTGAGCAAGTGATGCAGGCGGTGGGCAAGGATCGCTACGCCATCGGTTACGGTGGACTGATGGACCTGACCGAGCAAACCAAGGTATTGGATCTGGCCCGCAAGGCCGAAGGTCCTTACGTCAAGCTGACGCTGGAGAACACCCAGAATCGAACCTATCCCCTGTATGCAGACACGTTCTTCTACATCAATCGCAAGCCCGGCCAGAAGATCGAGCCCAAGCTCGAAGAGTTCCTGCGCTTCGTGCTCAGTCGCGAGGGCCAGCAGGCGGTGGCGCGCGACGGAAAATATCTGCCACTGCCGGCTGAGGTGGTGCGCGAACAATTGAAGAAGCTCGACTGAGCGAACGGCGCGGCGGAATCGTCGTATCAACTGCGGTGGAGATGGAATGATGGACATACGTGCCAAGCGCAATGCCAGGCTTTTGCTGTGGATGCTCAGTGCAATGGCGGTGGCCGGCGGGTTGGGCGTGGCCCATGCGCTGGAAGCTGCGAAGCAATCGAAGGAAACGCGAGACGGCCTCGAAGTGCAGAGCGCACGCGCTAAAGTGGTGGCCGAGAAAGCCAAGCTCACTCACTACGACAAGAACTACTTCGACCTGAGCAGTCTGCCCGACTACCGGCCGGAGACCACCGTCGCCGGCGAGCTGCGATTGTGGGGCAACAACTATCTTGCCGACAGCCCGCTGGGCAAGTACTGGGAAGATGGCTTTCGTAAACATCATCCGCAGATCCGATTCGACTATAGCGGCTTGAAAACAGCGCATGTCGCCATCGCTGGGTTGTACACCGGCAAGGCGGACTTGGCGCCCAGTCGCCACATCACTTTCGTCGAGATCGAAGCGTTCGAGCGCATGTTCGGCTATAGCCCGACCGAGATCGTGATGGCTACCGGCTCCTTCAATGTGACTGGCTGGCTGCCTGCGTACTCGATCGTCGTCCACAAGGACAATCCGCTGGCAAAAATTTCGATGCAGCAGCTCGACGGCATCTTCGGTACGGCGCGCGACGGAGGTTGGAACGGCACCACTTGGGAACTCAGTGCGGCGCGTGGCACAGATAAGAGCATTCGCACTTGGGGCGCGCTCGGGCTCACTGGTGAATGGCGCGATAAACCGATCAATATTTACGGCATCAACTTGCGCTACAACGACACGCGCGAGTTCGAACGAAAAGTATTCAATGGCGGCGACAAGTGGAACGAGAACCTGCGCGAGTACGCCAACTACGCCAAAGCCGATGGCTCGATTGCCGTGTCAGCGGGGGAGTTGATCAAGGACCTGAGTAGGGACCGCTATGGCATGGCCTGGAGCGGCATGCAGCATCTCACCAGCGAGACGAAAGCGCTGCCGCTGGCAGCGAAGGAAGGCGGACCTTACGTCGAGCTCACCATCGATTCGGTGCGCGATCACGAGTATCCGCTGTACTGCGAGGTCTACATCTATATCAACCGTGCTCCCGGCCAGCCAGTGGATCCGAAGGTCAAGGAATATCTGCGCTACGTATTGAGTCGGCAGGGCCAAGAAGCCATCGCAAGAGACGGCAAGTATTTGCCGCTGACGGCGCAGATGATTCAGGCCGAACTGAAAAAGCTGCAGTAAGTAGCCCATCGTCGTCCCAACAGCTTTCGCGACCGGTGGGTTGAACCCGCCCGCTCCAGAATTTGCATCGAGAGACCTGCAATGAGTTCAGACAACAAGGCTCGGCTGCGAGCGACTTGCATGAGCACCGTGGTGCTGGCGATGCTAGTCATCGGTTCGGGCAGTGCGGTGGCTGCCGATCCCCCGGCTACGAAACCGGCGGCGTTCACTCCGGCTACTTATGATTTGAGCGGGCTGCAGCCCTACAAG
>NZ_JAEUPY010000071.1 GCF_016790065.1 Steroidobacter sp. | reverse complement strand
GACTCTCGTCCTCGCGCAGCGACGGGAACAGTGCGAAGTCGCCGCGTTGAAAGACGCTGTAATCGGGAGCAAACAGGTCGAACGCCACCAGCGGCGAGAAAGCGTAGGAGGGCTTGCTGTCGACGCGCTGCCGACCGTATTCGAAGCCTGCCGCCAATCGGTGACGAACAGAGCCCATGTCGAACGAGCCTATCAACAGCGTATCGATGCCGAGCGAGCGGCGCGACTCGTCGAGATCGTTGCCGTACAGGTACAGCGTGCGTTGATCGGCATCCAGGAACAGCGGCTGGTAGATGTTGAAATAGTCGAGCTCGGTCCAGCTCTGGCGCACGTTCTGCACCACTTTGAGACGCTCGCTGAAACGATGCTCGAATTCATACCCGATGCTGGTGTAGCGCTGGTCGATCTGCGGCGGGCTGTCCGGATCCTCGATGGTCTGGCGGGGCGAGAGCCTGCCATTGGGATTGGGCAGCAGCAGGCCGGTCGCGGGCCGATCGGGGATCAGCTCGTTACGTTCCTGCGAGTAGTGGCCGATGAAAGTGATTTCGGTGTCGGCACCGATTTCCCAGGTCAGCGACGGGCCGAGGAACAGCCGCTTCACGCCGTCGGTGTAGTCGACATAGGTTCCTTCCTGGCGGTACAGCGCGTTCAGGCGACCATAGACGCTTTGATCGGCATCGAGCGATCCGCCAATGTCCAGCGCCGGGATCATCATGTCGTAGCTGCCGACGGTGAAAGAGGCATCGGCGAACGATTTCTTGACGGGGCGCTTGCTGACCAGATTGATCACGCCGCCGGGCGCGCCCTGTCCATACAGCGCAGAGGTGGGGCCTTTGATGACCTCGACGCGTTCGAGAGCCTGCGGCTCGATATTCAACGCGACGGTTCGCGGCAGGCCGTCGAGCAAAGTGAAGCCGCCTGCGGGAAAGCCGCGGATCGACGGCAGATCGTAGGCATAAACGAACGACGACGCCGAGACGCCCGCGACATTGCGGAGCGCATCGTCGAGCAGGGACACGCCCATATCTTTCAGGAAGCCTTGCGACAGCACCTGAATGTTCTGCGGCGTTTCCAGCGACGCCGAGCCCATCTTGGTCACGTGTTGCTGGATACGCGATTCCGTGACGATGATGGTATCGATCGTTTCTGCATCGTTGCTCTGAGCCTGCGCCGCCGACCCCGATAGCGCCGCACAAATCGCCAGAGCGCTGGTGGTATCGAGAGATCTTTTCATGGCCGTCCCCGTGTTGCTTAATAGTAGTGCCGTGACTGATCTTCGTGGCAGCGTCATGTCACCGCTTTGCGGGCAGCGCCATGTTTTTGCGATTTGGCCCGCGGTCCTGAAGCTGCGGTGGCCGCTCGATCCTGGTAGCTAATTCACTCACCTATACGGCAAGTGGGCCACGGCCCGCAGGGCTACGATCGAGCATGGAAAAGACATCCGAGAACGACACCGGCTACCGCCGCTATGTGCTGCTGGTTCTGTGTGCCATCTACGCCGTGAATTACATCGATCGGCAGGTGGTGGCGATCCTGTTGGAATCAATCAAAGCGGAGTTTGGCGTCTCCGATTCGCTGCTGGGTTTGCTGTCCGGGCCGGCGTTTGCGCTGTTCTACGCGACCATGGGCATTCCCATTGCCATCGCGGCGGATCGGAAAAACCGCGTGCGGATCGTCTCGATGTGTTTGGCGCTGTTCAGCTTGACGACCTTGTTGTGCGGCCTCGCTGCACAGTTCTGGCAGCTACTGGTCGCACGCTTGCTGACTGGCGTTGGCGAGGCGGGCACGGGGCCTGCGTCCCAATCCATCATTTCCGATCTGTATGCGCCGGGCGAGCGGGCCACGGCGCAGGCGACTTATGCCGTCGGGGTCAACCTCGGCATCATGGTGGCGTTCTTCGGCGGAGGCTGGATTGCGCATCACTACGGTTGGCGTTACGCATTCCTGGCCGCGGCCGTGCCCGGATTTCTGCTCGCTGTGTTGGCACGACTGACCATCCGCGAGCCCGAGCGGAGCGGGCCAACGATGAGCGCGCAGGCTCCCACGTTCCGGGAATGCATCGATGTTCTGTGGCAGCTACGTTCCTATAAGTACATTGTCTTTGGCACGGCGATGAGTGCGTTCTCAGGTTATGGGATGGCCGCTTTCATCCCGGCGTTCCTGATGCGCTCGCATGGACTCGATACGGCCCAAGTCGGGGCGCTGTTCGCACTGGTCGTGGGTCTCGGCGGCGGCTTGGGTACTTATTATTCGGGCGTTCTCGCCGACCGCATGAGTCGGCGCGACGCGCGTTGGAACATGTATGTGCCCATGCTTGCAGCACTGGTGTCGTTGCCGTGCTGGCCGGTGTTTTTGTTATCCAATAATCTGGCCGTCACCATCGTGTCGGTGATGATTCCGGTGGCGCTCAGTGTCGTGTTCATCGGCCCCTGTGTCGCGACCATCCAGACGCTGGCGCCGACCAAGATTCGTGCACGCGCAGCCGCGATTCAACTCTTTGTTGGAAACTTGATTGGTCTCGGCTTGGGGCCGCAGGTCGTCGGTATCGCGAGTGATCTACTGGCGCCTGTGGCTGGCCGAGATTCGCTGCGTTATGCGCTTGCGGCCGGTGCGGTCGGTAGCGTCATTGCGGCCTGGAGTTACTGGATGGCATCGCGCACTCTCATCGCTGATCTCAGCAAACGTCCGGACCGGGCGCCGGTGACGCCGGTGTCGCCGCGATAGACCGTTGTTCCATTCACCCAGCATTCGCGAATGCCGGCGGCTGCTTCGGTGGGTTTCTCAAACGTCGCGCGATCGGCGATGTGCAAAGGATCGAACAGTACGAGGTCGGCGTACGCACCTTCCTCTAGGATGCCGCGGTTCTCGATACCGAACACAGTGGCCGGGCGACTGGTCATTTTGTAGATGGCAGTTGCCATGTCGAACAGTCCCAGATCGCGAGCGTAATGTCCCAGCACGCGAGGAAACGTTCCCCAGAGCCGCGGGTGCGGTCCTTCGCTGTTCGGCAAGCCATCGCTTCCGATCATGGTGCGTGGATGAGCGAGAATGCGTTGGACGTCCGCTTCGTCCATTGAAAAGTAGATGGCGCCGGCTGGAGAGAGACGTCGGGCGGCGGCGCGCTGATCGATGCCCCATTCTGCAGCGACTTCCGCCAGCGTGCGCCCACCCGCATCCGGGTGAGGCACGGACCAGCTCACACGGATTGGTATGTCTTCACGCACTAACTCCGCGAGTAGCGACGTGGATGACGCCGCATACGGATAGGCATCGAGGTCGACATCCTGATCCAAGTTAGCGCGATCAATGAGTGCAAGTGTTTGTTTCGATCTGCCGAAGTTCTCGGGCCCCGCACATTTGTGATGACTGATGACGACGCGAGCACCGGCGCGCTTGCCGATCTGCAGCGCCTCTTCGATGCTCTGGATCACGTGCTGGCCTTCATCGCGCAAATGCGTCGTGTAGATGCCGCCATACGCACCGATCACTTCGGCCACGGCCATGACTTCTTCCGTCGGCGCATGCAGGCTCGGCGGATAGGCGAGTCCACTGGAGAGTCCGCGGGCACCTTCCTGCATGGCGAAGGCAAGACGTTCGCGCATCAATGCGATCTCGCGGTCAGTGGCCGCTCGCTGAGTATCGCCTTGCATGGCGTCGACTCGGAGCGTCATGTGTCCGACCAGCGCCAAGGCATTGAGCGGTGGCGGCGAGACTTTGAGCCGCTCGGAATATGCAGCGAAGCTATCGAATACCCATGAGCGCTCATCGCCCAGCAGATCCAGCGGGGAGGGCGGACGGCGAGCGAACGTGGCGGGCGAGAGACTGACGCCGCAATTGCCGACGACCACGGTCGTCACGCCTTGCGACAACTTGTACGTCATATCCGACGCAGGCGATAGAAGCATCCGGTCATCGTGCGTGTGTGTGTCGATGAATCCCGGCGCAAGCGCAAGGCCGCTTGCAACGATTTCGCGTGTGCCCGACCAAGCGCCCAGATCTCCGCAAGCAGCGATTCTGTCGCCCTCGACTGCCAAATCGCCCCTGCGCGCCGGCGACCCTGTTCCGTCATAGAGGGTGACGTCGCGAATGATCAGATCACATCGAGGCATGAGAAGGTCCGTTTTCGACCGGGCAAGGTGCCATTCAGCGCGTTTCTGGGGCAGGCGTCTTTGCTCCAGGGCCCGCGCGTTGACGAAAGGGACCTGGGGCGGGCCGGCGTGGTGGGCCGAACTGACAACTCGCGGGGATAACCGCAAAGCACGGCGGGATGGCTGCGGCATTCTTCAGCTGTGTCCACCGACCGCGGCGGCTGATACAACGGAGAAGCAATGATCCAACACTTTGCTAGAGCCAGTGCCTTGGTGCTGCTGATCATCGTGTCTGCGGCAGTGGCAGACGCGGCGCCGTACGAACAGACACTGATCGATGTAGGCGGCCACCAGCTGCAATTTCGCGTGTATCGCGGCGGACAAGAGACGGTGGTGCTGGAATCCGGTTTCGGCTACGGCGCTGACGAATGGGACCAGCTTGCGCCGCGCCTCAGGACTGCAACGGGTGCGACTGTCATCAGCTACGATCGCGCCGGCTTGGGGATGAGCGATCTGCCCGATGAGCCTTACGATGTTCACGAGGAGGTCGTCGGACTTCATGCTGGGCTGCTGGCACTCGGACGCAGCCGCGATTTGATTCTGGTTGGGCACTCCTACGGCGGCTATCTCATCCAGCTCTACGCGAACTTTCACCCAGGCGACGTGCGCGGCCTGGTCTACGTCGACCCCACCACAATCGCGGGTATCGATGCGCTCAATGCGACCAAGATTGCCGAGTCATTGATTCAGCAGAACGATATCGCGAGTCCAACCAAGCAGCAGCGCTCCAACCTGCGAGTTGCAAAGGGCTACGCGAGCGCCCACGAAACGATGCGTCGTTATCCTGTGATCTGCGGCGTGCCGGTGGTGGTGATTACAGCGGGGAAGACACCGCAAGGTTTGACGAGCGAAGCTCTGGACGCATGGCGGCGTGGCCACGCTGAACTGGTCGCACAAAGTGGCGGCACACATTTGATCGCCGAGCAAAGCGGTCACATGGTGCCCTTCGACCAGCCCGATATGGTGATCGGCGCGGTGAACTCGGTATTAAAGTCGCCGCGTGGCGGCGGCCGGTTGGCGAGGCCGGGCAAGCCCTGTGCTGCTAACAGCAAACTGTAAGAAACAGACTTCTGCGCCGAGTCCTGTTCTAGAATTCGTTTCCGCTTCTACTCAGGGCACACGAATGTCTAGTCCGGCTTCTCCTCGCACCGTTGCTGTCGGCGGGCTTGGCGCCATTGGTTTGACCGTCGCGCGTGCGCTGGATCGCGATCCTCGTGGCCTCGATCTCGTGGCGGTTACGGCGAATGATCGGGCCGGCGCGCAGTCCAAAGTTGCGGGATTTCGCAAGCCGCCTCGAGTTGTTGACCCCGCACAATTAGCGGATGCGGACATTGTCGTGGAAGCAGCGCCCGCGGCTGCATTCGAAGCGATCGCCTTGCCAGCGATCGACCGCGGCTGCACGCTGATTGTTGCTTCGGTCGGCGCGCTTATCCAACGGCTTCACTTGATCGATCGCGCTCGTGCAACGGGTGCATGCATTATTGTGCCAACCGGTGCGCTTGCGGGCCTCGACGCAATTCGCGCGCTCGCGCTCGACAATATCTCGACGCTGACCTTGGAGACACGCAAGCGCCCGCAGGGGCTTGCTGGTGCACCTTATCTCGAACGACAAGGGATCGACGTGACTGCGATCCGCGAAGCGACGTGCATCTTTCGTGGAAACGCACTCGAAGCCGCCGTTGGATTTCCTGCGAATGCTAATGTCGCGGCAGCGCTCGCTCTTGCTGGCATCGGGCCGGAGCGCACGCGTGTGGAAATCTGGGCGGACCCGACAGTTACGGGCAACATGCACACCATTCGAATCGAAGCTGACGCAGCTCGAATTACTGTGAGCGTTGAATCGGTGCCTTCACCGGACAATCCACGCACGAGCAGACTCGCGCCGTTGTCGATTCTCGCTTGCCTGCACAGCCTTTCGTCGACTCTACGTGCGGGCAGCTGATTTCCCACTGATCTGGCACATGGCTCTGGGATCATGAACGTGCCGATGCTGGCTAAGAAATAGGACATTCGTTCTGAGATAGGGGCGTTTTCAAGCACCATTTCCTTGAAACCCCGGCTTCACGTCAACGATCAGGGCCAATGTTCTGCCCAGAATCCCGGACACTTGATGCCCAGGCAAGGGTGGAAGTGTCCGGCAAGAGGCGTCGATGATTACCAGAGCAGAGGCGTTCGATCGTTGGATTCGCTCCGCGTTCGTGGAGCTGAATACCGAGCTCGAGGAGCTGTACTACGCGCGAGACGATCGAGCTCAAGTCGTAGGCATTGGCGATCCGCTCAAAGAACAGCTGCGACAACAAGGTCACGTGCATGTCGTGGCGTTGCTGGAAGAGGGCAATACCGGCGCTGGGTTCGACACGGCGTTCGGCGTGCTCGGAAATGTCGGTTTGTATCTGGCGGCGCTCCGTCGCCATGAGTTGACCAACCCCGCTCGCGAAGAACGTTCTCCCTTTCCCGAAGCGTCAGCGCTGGCGTTACACGTGGGTGTGTCGCTCGGCATGGCGCCACGATTCGCTACGGCTCACCTTGCCATGAACAACCTGGCCGTCGCCGGCGTGCGCAAGAGTTTTACGAGCTTGCCGGATGAAGTGCTGTTCATCGATGAGAACACGCGCGGCATTCTGTCGTTGCAGACTGCCGCCGACGCCCTCATGCGGATCGTGCACCTCGGCGTTTCCAGCCCAGTGGCAGACGTGCTGTTCAGCACGGCGAAACAAGCGCTGCAGGATGTGGTGGCCGTCAACCAACGCTTGTTCGATCGTTTGGACATTCAACGATTTTTTTATTGTGTGCGGCCGTACTACAAGCCGTACCGGGTCGGGCGGCAAGAGTATCGAGGCGCCAATGCCGGCGATTTCTCCGGCATCAACGAGGTCGATCTGCTATTGGGGTTGTGTCGTGCCAACGATCCTTACTACGCGCAGTTGCTGGTCGACAAGATGCTGTTCATGCTGCCGCAGGATCAGGCTCGGCTGAGGGATTGCATGACGCGGACCAGCTTGCTGGATGAGCTGCTGCGGCTGGGCGCGGAACATTCGAGAGCCGACTGGTTTCAACAAAACGCTCGTCTGTATCTGGAGGTCTGCGATCTCTTCGGCAAAACCGCAGCCTTGCACCACGACGCGTTGGTGAAGCGCTTCATCGAACTGCCGGCGGCGGATCTGAAAGAAGACAAGTTGTCCGGCCTGACTGCCAGTGGTCCGCCCTTACCGGTCCTGCTGCGTGCTTTGGAAGTACTCAGAGACATGCGCTTGGCCGCCGATCGAACCGATATCGTTACTCGTCATCGAGATGTACTTCGGCTGCGAGGCCTTCTCAAAACCGGAGCCAGCGCGTGACTGCAGGACCTGTCGATTCCGAAACTCTCCTGAAGGGTGGCGCAGGTTACTTCCTGTATCACTCCATAGGAATGTTTCGCGACAAAGCGCGGCTGATCCAGCAAGGACTGAGCGAGTACACGAACCTTTGGAGCAAGCCCGATGATTCTCAATGGCCTCAAGCGCTGGCCATCCGCCAGAAGTTCATCGATCGATGGCGAGCGCTGATCCATGCCGACGCGGGCACGCTGACGACGTCTGACAATGTAACGACCGCGCTCTACAGCTTATTCGGCTCCTTGCCAGCAGCAATGCTCAAGGGGCGCCGTGTGCTAGTCGCCGCCGACTGCTTTCCCAGCTTGCATTTTCTGCTCGCGGGTTTGGCGCAGCGGTGCGGATTCATACTCGACACTGTGCCGTTGCGACCCGGGGAAGCCTGGGTACGCGATGAAGATTTCCTGTCGCAGTGGAATGGCGATGTAGCGGTGGCCTTGCTGACTCAATGCACGTCGACGGCTTCGTACCGCAGTGACATCGCTTCCCTGGTGGCGCACGCGCGAAGTGTTGGCAGTCTGGTCGGTGTCGACATCACGCAGGGCGTGGGCTTGCTGCCGTTTGACGTGCGTGCTCCGGAAGTAGATTTCACGGTGTCGACCAGCCTGAAGTGGCTCGGCGGCACTTCCGGAGCGGGCATCTTGCACGTTCGCAGTGGCTTGCTTTCACAGTGCAGCCCAGAGTTGCGCGGCTGGTTCAGCCAAGAGAATCCGTTTTCATGGGCGTTGGATGCGTTCGAGTACGCATCGGATGCGCGGCGCTTCGATCATGGCACGCCGTCTATCGTCGCCTGTGCGGGCACGCTGCCGGTGCTCGAGTGGCATGCACAGCAGAATCAGAGTGAGCGCCTCGCTCACAATCGTCGCCTGGCGTCGAAAATTATCGCGGCTGCTGACGCCATGGGCTTGCCCTTGGTGAGTCCTCGCGAGGAGGGGCGGCGTGGCGGCAGCGTGATGATCAGGCTGCCTGCTTCCGTGGATACTCGCGAAGTCATTGGGCGTTTACGCGCGACCGGTGTGTATGCGGATTGTCGCGGCTCGACGCTGCGGCTATCGCCAGGAGACCTGACTACGGACGCCGGCGTCGATCGGTTGTTCACGAATTTGCGGCTTGCGCTGACCAATCCATAGGTGCATTATTTTAAGCATCAACCAATAGGAGAGGGCAGTGTCCAGTACCGAAGGTCTGACGAAGTTCGCGGCGGATATCGCTAGCGGTGCGATCAAGGTGGTCGACCTCACTCAGACCCTGTCGGAGGACACGCCCATCCTGGTGCTGCCGCCACAGTTCGGACAATGCGCAGCCTTTTCCCGCCAGGAAATCTCGCGTTACGACGAACGGGGTGTCGCCTGGTACTGGAGTAACTTCACGGTCAGCGAACACACCGGCACGCATTTCGATGCCCCAGTGCATTGGGTGAGCGGCGCCAATCTGCCGGACAACTCGGTGGACACCGTGCCGGTTCGAGATTTCATTGCGCCGGCAGTGGTGCTCGATTTCTCGGCTCAGGCGGCAAAAGACCCAGACTTCCTGTTGGAGGTTTCGCACATCGTGGCCTGGGAATCCAAGTACGGCACGATACCGGCGCGCAGCTGGGTGCTGTTCCGCACGGATTGGTCGAAGCGAGACACAGAGGCGTACACCAATCGTCGCGAGGATGGGGCGCATACCCCGGGTCCGACGGCAGAAGCAGTCCGCTTTCTGATCGAGCAGCGCGATGTGATCGGCTTCGGCGTGGAGACGATAGGCACCGATGCGGGGCAGGCGCATCTGCTGAACCCGCCGTATCCCGCACATACGTTGTTTCATGGGGCGGGGCGCTATGGCCTGCAGTGCCTGCAGAACCTCGATCAATTGCCGCCGATGGGCGCCGTGGTAGTAGCTGCGCCGCTCAAAATCCGCGACGGATCCGGCAGTCCGTTACGCGTGCTGGCGCTGGTTGGTCGATAGATCGGCACGGCGCCGAGGTCAATCAAGTTTAAAGCTGAAGCAATTCAGCAAGATCGTCGGGAGGGCTGCGCTCTAGCTTCTGACGCGGACTGATCTCCGCTCAGGTACCATGTGCGGCCGTGCCACGGAGACCTTCATGACGATTTCGATGTATCAAGCCTCGGTGCCTGCCTTCATTCGCGCGCTCAACAATCTTGCTGCCATCCTTGAAAAGGGTGCTGCCCACGGGCAGGCACGCAAGATCGACGAGTCGGTGCTGCTGAACAGCCGACTGTTCCCGGACATGTTTCCGTTGACGCGCCAGGTTCAGATCGCCACGGACACGGCGCGCAGTGGCGCGGCCCGTCTTGCGGGCTTGGACTTTCCGGCCTATGAAGACAAAGAAGCGACGTTCCAGGAACTGGTACAGCGCATTCGTAATACCGTCGGCTTTCTGGAAACGCTGCAGCCGGCGCAGATCGATGGCAGCGAAGACAAGACCATCTCCTGGCAGACGCGCAGCAGTACCAAGAGCATGCAGGGCCAGGCTTATCTGATGAATCATCTGCTGCCGAATGTGCATTTTCACGTCACCACGGCGTACAACATTCTGCGTCATAACGGCGTAGAGGTCGGCAAGAAAGATTTTCTCGGCCCTGGCTGAGTCATCCGCGCTAACGCGACTCGCTGACGGCGGGCGGCAACTCTCGGCTACGCACCAAGATCTCGTTGCCGCTTTGCTCGACCGCCAACTCGCGACGGGTCTGCAGTATCTGTAACAACGATTCGGGCGCATCGGCATCGAACGTTGCCGCGAACCGCCGAGCGCCCGCGTGTTCGTCCAGGATCCGAATCTTCGGCCGACGGTTGTAGCGATTGAACTCGGCTGCGATGTCATCCAGCGTGTCGTTCTGGAATACCAGCCGGTGCTGCCGCCAGGCAGCGACCTGCTTTGCATCCACTGGCCGTAGCTGAACGGGTTCGCTAGCTGCGATCCGCGCTTCTTGTCCCATGAGCAGTTTTTCGGTCGCTACGCTCGAGGTCGCGCCGCTGATGATTCTGACGCTGCCTTCGAGCACGGCGACGGTGGTTTCGTGCGAACGCCGATAGACATTGAACTGGGTGCCCAAGGCCTGAATCACATTGTCATCGGCATGCACTCGAAACGGGTGCGCCGGATCGTGCTTGACCTTGAAGAGCGCCTCGCCTCGTAGCAGCCGAATGTCACGCCCGGTGTCGCTGTACTTCACCTGGGCTCGGGTTTCTATGTTCAAGTGCATGGCCGAGCCGTCCGGCAATTCGACGACGCGCTGCTCGCCGAAATCCGTGGCGTAAGTTTTCCAGCCGCCATCCCACCAAAGTAGCCCGCCAACCAGTATCGCGAGTGCCACTGACGCTGCTACAGCCCAGCGGCGAGGGCTGATCTCGGAGCGCAGGGGCTGAGCGACTGTTTCGTTGATCGAGATAACGGCCGGCGCCGGATTCTTTGCACTGTTCATTGCGCGGATGTCCGCACATTGCGCTTCGGTCAAGCCGGCGATCTCGTCGGCGAAGGTGAGCACGAGGCAGAACTCTTCTACATGTCGCGGCGATTCGGCCAGCCAGCGGAACAGGCTCGCTGAATCTGTCTGGCCGTCCTGCAGATCGCTGAGCCATTGGATGGCGCGCTGGAGTACCGGGTTCGAGTCGTCGTTCATACCGTTGATCGGCGTTGGAGCAGTCACTGGCCAGTCCTCGTCCAACCCTTGCGGGCGAGGGTCATGCCGCTGAAGAAATAGCGCTTCGCCGTGCCGGCGGTGAGGCCGAGGCGTGCGCCGATCTCCTCGTAGGCAAGCCCATCGCGCAGTCTGAGGAGCACAACCTCACGCAACATCGGCGGGACCGGCCGCAAAGCTTGCATGACGTCAGCCTGGGCTTTGAGCTGTTCGAGGCCATCGCTCTTCTCGACCGCATCCAGGGCCGACTGGTCGAAAATCTCCGAGTCGAAATCCACTGGACTGCGGCGCTTGCAGTCCTGGTATTCCGCGACCACGTGCGCCGCGACCCTGTATATGTACCGGCGTGGCTCTCTGATCTTGTTGGGGTCGGTTACTCGCAGCAGCCGTGTCCAGACTTCCTGCGCCAACTCCCGTGCGTCCTCTCGGTTTCGGACTCTATTCATCAGGTAGTTCCGCAAGATGCGGGCATACCCCTCATAGGCGAGGCGCGCAAACGAGGTTCCCGCTGGTTCCGGTTTTGGCGTCATCAATGAATAGGACGGTAGTTTTGGGCCAATCGCGAAAACTATTATTCACGATTGTCGGCGAAGTCCCGTCCATATGCATAGACGAGTTACCGGTCGTGCGCATCCGGCGGCATCCGGCAGCAATAATCAGAACCGATCGATGGGGACTTCGACAATGACCACCAGCACCCTGAGCATCCTGAGCGCTGTAGCGCTCACCACTAGCCCGCTGCTGCTCGCGGGCACTGCTGAGGCGCAGATGTCCTCGGCAAGCCAGCCGGCGGCCAAGATGGCAATCAGCATCGAGATGCTGCCCTTGACTGCGGCTCTGAATAAATGGGCCGAGCAGACCGGGATGATGGTCATGGTGCCCACCGAGGAAGGGGTGGACGCGCTGATCGCGAGCGCTGTGATCGGCGAGTTCACGGCGGAAGAAGCGCTGGTCCGCCTGCTCGGCAACAGCGGATACACCTATCAGTTCGTGAGTGCGCGAACGGTGGCGGTAGAAAAGCCGAGCCGCGAGAAGACGACGTTCCGTCGCTCGGATACGGGGACGTCATCTTTGCGTCTGGCGCAGGCCGAAGCTGTCAACGAAGAAACAGACGCGCGCAACCTCGAAGAGGTGGTGGTTACCTCGCAGATCATCTTCACTCAGAACGATGCGTTCGGTGCGACCAAGATGGGCCTGCCCATTAAGGACACGCCGTTCAGCGTGCTGCCGATTACCGGCGACTTGATCGAGCTCGCGACCGTGCGAGACCTCAATGATCTGGAAAAACTGGACCCCTCCGGCGCTGCCAACAACAGAGACGGGGCGGCGGGTGACAACCGCATCCGCGGCTTCCAGACAGAGAAGCGGATCGACGGGTTTCGTAATCCTTTCTTTACCGTGGGCAACGATCTTGCGCCGTTCGATCGCATCGAGATCATCAAGGGCGGTGTGGGCACGCTGTACGGGCAGACCAATCCCGGCGGCGTCGTGAATTTTGTTTCGAAGTTGCCGCAAAGTACTTTCGCGGCGCGCCTCAAGACTGAGGCTGGCAGCAACGACTACCAGCGCGTGGAAGGCGACCTGACGGGGCCGTTGCTCGGCAGCGATAAGTGGTCTTATCGACTGCTGGCGGCGACTCAGAACGACGATACATATCTGGACTACTCGCGAGACGACAGAACGACCTTCGCTCCGTCGCTGATGTACCGAGATGAGAACTCGACGTTTGTGTTGAGGGGGCGCTATCAGCATCAGGATGTTTCCTATGCCACCAGTGGTGCTCCGACCTTCACGCTGGATAGGCCGCTGCCCGAGGGAATGGCTTGGGAGGAGGCGCTCTCGACTGGTGTGGTCGGGTTGAAGAATGTCGACGTACCTCGTTCGCGTTGGCTGTCGCCCATCGGCGGAGGCATCGAGAGTGACGTTTACTTGGGGCAGGCGCAGTACGAATACAATCTGCCCTCGGGATGGAAGCTGCGCTCCAATCTGCAGTACGCCCAGGTCGAAATTCCCGACCGCAGAACGGTGACCCTGATCGGTCCGTTCGATGTCGAGGGCAATGCGCTGTCGTTCGAGCGGGGCCTGAACCTGAAGTCCTTGCAAAGAAACGTCAGTGGCGAGCTGAATCTGTTCGGCGACTTCAATCTGCTGGGACGTGACCACACGCTGTTCCTCGGCGTCGACTACGCGCAGTCCAGCTACTTCGAGAGTGCGCTGACCAATCGCGGCGGCAACTTCGGACCGGAGGAAGCGGTGTTGAATCTTTTCAACCCGGACTATGAGGCGGCCGCACAGCTCATCACGCTTACCGACGCTCAGCGCAACACCTTCCGAGGAGGTCGCACTGACAACACCTACTTCGGCGTCACGACGCAAGTCATTCTGAAGCCGACCGATCGGGTCAGCGTATTCCTCGGCGGGCGGTTCAGCACGGATGCGGGCGGAAGTGCGTACGCCGAGACGCTGACCAACAGGTCGCAGGCGCTGGGTATGGCGCGCAAGCTAGAAACGTCCGATGGCCGCACCGTCTACGACAACTTCAGTAAACAAATTGCGGTGACCTACGCGCCGACCGGCAAGCTGACTGTTTATGCGAGCGCCGGGGAGAGCTTCCTGCCGAGCTTCGCGTGGGCTTATGTGGAAGGCAACGCCGAAGGCGATCTGATCGAGTCGCTGACTACCGAAAGCTATGAGGTCGGGGTGAAGGGACAGTTGTTCGGCGCCCTGGAGTTCACGCTCGCCGCGTTCGACATGACACAGGACGTGGTCACGGACGATCCAGAGCATCCGACTTTCAGTCTGGTCTCGCCCGGCTGGAACAATCGCGGCGTCGAGCTGACGTTGCAAGGTCGGGTCACACCAAGCATCAATCTGTTTGCCGGCCTTGCCTTCCAGGACATGACTTATGACCAAGCACCCGACAAGGGCCTGCGCAATGGAGTTGAAGCTCCGCGGCTGGGTCTGTCGTTGTTCGGAACCTACGAGATATTGGGTGGCCCGCTGCAAGGCCTCGGGTTTGGCGCGGGTGTAGTTCACAAACGTGGACGTGAGACTGGTGTCGAGAGTGGCGTGACCAATCCTGCAACCGGCAAGCCGTTGCTGCTCGACCTGGGTGACTTTACCGAGGTCGACGCTCGGATCTTCTACAACGCAGGCCAGTGGGGTGTGTACGCGGCCGGTACCAATTTGCTCGACGATAATCACATGACTACGGCGTCGGGCGCGATTGGCAGCTTTGCCTTCCAGAATCCCGGGCGGGCGTTTCGCTTCGGGGCCACTTACGACTTCTAAGTGGAGTCAGCTGTGAAGTGGGCCGTCGTTGCATCGTGGCTATCGCTCGTTGCTTTGATACAGAGTTTGGCGGCAGCGGAAGCGTTCGGGCCGCTGTCGCCGCCGCCACATCGTATCGCCGGGAATCTCTACAATGTAGGGAGCAAGGGCCACAACAGTTTTCTGATCACGACCGCTGCCGGGCACTTTCTGATCGACAGCGGCTTCGATCCGAAATTGCTCGACCGTGGTGACGAACAGGTCGGGCCCAAGGAGATACAGGAACACATCGTGGCGCTCGGGTTCGAGCCGCGCGATATCAAATTCCTCCTGTGCACTCACAGTCACATGGATCACGTGGGCGGGCATGCCGAGATGAGGCGTGCTACTGGAGCACAGGTGATGGTGATGGCTGGAGATGATGCGAGCGTTCGGGCAGGCGAGGCTGGTGCGGATTCGACTTGGACGCCTTCGCCGGTGGATCGGGTGCTTCAGGATGGCGATGAGCTGACGTTGGGCGGAACCTCATTGCGAGCACATCGAACGCCGGGACATACCAAGGGCGCCACCACCTGGACATTCCAGGTCGTCGAGGATGGTCGCAAGCGCGACGTAGTGTTGCTCGACTCTGCTTGGTTCTGGTTCGAGAGCGACGCGGAGTACCCGGACCGCGGTAGCGACTATCTACGCACGCTCCAACTTGTGAAGGCGCTCCCTTGCGACATTCTGCTCGACCCGCACGGCTACTACTATCAACGCATGCGAGTACCAGCTTCTGCCGGAGAGGCGCAGGAGTCGTCCAATCCTTTTGTCGATGCTCAGGGATGCAGCCGGTTCATCGCGGACAAGCAAGCGGAGCTTCTCGAGCATCTGCGAAAAGAGCGCAGCGCGCCTGAGTAAAAGGCGTCTACAAGCCATTCAGGATTCGAGCGGCGAGCGCGTCGTAGGCGCCGCCGAAATGATGTCCGCCAGGAAGCACTTCGATACGAACATTGCTGGCGGTGATCTGCGGACACAGGGAGCCGGATTCGTCCGCGCCATATAAGCACAGGGTTGTGCCGGCGGTGAGTAGATTCGCTTCGGGCAGGATGGGTGCGCCACCGAACTCGGCGCCCAGCCAATTCCCCAGATGAAACTCGAAGGACGCTCGTTTACCCGGTCCGATCAGCACTGTGCGTGCGACGAGGGCGCGAGTCTCGGGTGTCAATCGATTCACCGCAAATGGCAGTACATCCGCGCCCTGCGAGTAGCCCGCCAGGATCACGCCACTCTTTTGCCAGTGCGAAGCGTAGAAGCGAATCGTGCGGTCGAGGTCGGTGGCCAATCCCTCCGGCGTACGTGCGCGCCAGAAGTAACGCAACGAGTCGAAGCCGACGACGGCAATGCCCTTGGCGGCGAGTGCGGCTGCGACGCTGCGATCCAGCCCGGCCCAGCCGCCGTCGCCGGAGAGGATGACGGCGAAGCGCGATGCAGGCGCGCCGGTGGCCATGACTTCGACGATGGGCAGATCGCCGAGCGAGGCGGGCGGGGTCGGTAAGGTGGTGGCGTGTCGGGCAGCGAGTCTCTGGTACGAGTCGATCAGCAACGGTTGCCATCGTCGTCCATCGGCCGCATCGTTCTGCAGCGCTTCTTCGATTGGTGTGAGCTCGACATCGGCAATGTTCTTGGCGAGTGTTCGTACGGACGCCAGCGGGCAGCGCCGATCTCGATCGCCTTGCAGGATCATCCACGGTGCCGGCAGCGATGGGAGCGGCGACACCGTGATGCCACTCGCCGATGAGCGTGTCGATGGCGCGAGGCCCGTGCGTCTACACAGCGGCTTGCTCACAGCGATGTCCGGGCAGAAGTCGATGGAGATCGCGCCGGCGAATGTGCCGGTAGGCGCTTGTGCCAGCATCAAGTAAGCGAATGAAGCGCTGCCTCGATAACCAATCAGCAGCGGCGTGTGATACGTCGGCAGTTTTGCGTAGCCCTGCACGAAGTGCGACAGGTTCTCCAGGTCGCCATCAGGACTGAGGCACTCGTGCGCGCTGTGATTCAGATTGTTGAAGAATTGCGGTGTCTCGATCCCGATCACCAGCGCGTGTTGTTTGGTGAGGTCTTGAGCCAGCGTCTCGGTGCTGGCATCCCAGCCAGCTTCGCTCGATAGAAACAAGGCGACGCTGCTCGTGTCGCCGGCGGGGCGGTAGATTTTGACGCCATGAAAGCGACCGTGGGACAGGGTCTCCTGCGCGGTCGCCGGCAACAGAAACGACAAGCCGCACAGGGCTACTGCGGTCATGAACGACTTCACGCGCGTTCTCCTTCGCTTCGCAATAAAGCAAGCGCTGGGCGGCTATTCTGCGCTTGCGCCGGCCAACGCGCGCGCTCTGTTACAATAAAACGCCACGTTAAAGAACGGAGTCGGAAACTTATGAGTTCAAAGGCTTCCGGAGCGACGGTTTATCTCGTGGGCACGGGAACCTGCCTGGCCAGTAACTACGAGAACCTTTCCTGGATGCGAGTTCTCGACTAGCGCGGGGTTCGGCACGGGGTTGCAGCGAAGGTAATCGGGCGACTCATGAGTACGATGGCTTCGATCGCTTGAAGAAGACGCGCGAGGCTTGCGGCCTTTGCGTGGCAGCGAGAGGATGGGGGCACTTGAACTGTTCGTCGATCGCGAGCCGCCGAGACGGCCCGCGATTCAGGCGAGCCCCGATTCGATAAGAGCGTAAACATGTCACACCTCGAAGGTCGCACACGTGTTCAGACGTTGCGAAATCAGCAGATACGCGAAGTGGCCAATGCGGCCATGGGTGCCAAGGACGTGCTGGGGTTCTGGTTCGGTGAATCGCATCTGCCGACGCCGGAGCCGATTCGAGCAGCGGGCGCTGCGGCCTTGGCCAGCGGTGCGACGTTCTATACCCCGAATCTAGGGCTGCCAGAGCTGCGAGAAGCCGTTGCTACTTATCTGTCGCGGTTGCATCGGCCCATCGGCAGTGAGCGAGTGGCCATCACCAGTTCGGGCGTTTCGGCGTTGATGATTGCGATGCAAGCGCTGCTCGAGCCCGGTGATTCGGTGGTGATCGTCACGCCGGTTTGGCCCAATCTGCAGGAGATGCCGAAGATACTCGGCGCTGAAGTGATCCCAGTGCCGCTGAGGTTTGGCGAAGCGGGCTGGCGACTGGATCTCGACCAGTTGCTCGACAGCATTCAGCCTGGAGTGAAGGCGGTATTCATCAACAGTCCCAACAACCCGACCGGGTGGACGCTCAGCCGAGCTGAGCAAGAGGTCATCCTGGCCCGCTGTCGGCAGAGCGGGGTCTGGCTGATTGCCGACGATGTTTATGAGCGACTGTATTTCGCCGGCAAGAGTGCGCCATCGTTTCTGGAAATCGTCGACCCCAAGGATCGATTCATCGGCTGTAATTCGTTTTCCAAGGCGTGGCGCATGACTGGATGGCGGGCCGGATGGGCGGTCATGCCTGAAGCGCTGACGCCGAACTATGCCAAGCTCATCGAATACAATACGTCGTGCGTGCCTGGCTTCATTCAGGCGGCGTGTCGCGTTGCCCTGACCGACTGCGAGGCCGATGTCGAATTTCTAGTGGAGCAAGTGCGCTCGAATCAACGCCAACTGCATGAGCGCCTGTCGCGAGTGGATAGGATCGAGCTGGGTGCTCCGGCGCCGGGGGGAATGTACGCCTTCTTTCGTATCGAGGGGCTCAGCGACAGCTTGGCGTTTTGTAAGAGTCTGGTACGAAACGCCAAGATCGGGTTAGCGCCGGGATCTGCATTCGGCGACGCCTCGCCTGAGTTCGTTCGCTGGTGTATTGCCACCGATCCGCTCAGATTGACCGCGGCGCTGGATCGTTTCATCGAGGCGCTTTAAGCGCGGGCGAATCCACGATCGAGCGGGCGCTTCCGGCTGGATACGAAACGCTGACGAAACGTTATGACGTGGTGAGCGCTCGGCTCACGCTCCCGTAGTTCGTTTGCTCTGATCCTTCAACAGATCAAACGCGGCTTTCTTCAGAAAGCCGAGGTCGTCATCGAGCACGCGCTTGTCCTCGAAGATTGCCAGTAGCGCTAGTCCGCGCATCTGACTCGTCACGAACGTCCATAGATTGAACGCGGCCGTGCGTCGCAATCCGATATCGGCGAACGCGCGCGATAGGTCGGCGACCGCGCGTGCCACCACATCCTTCTGCATCGTCGCCAGCACTTCGCGCAGCTCGGCATTGCCGCGAGTGCCGAACAGCAGATCCCAGAACACCAGGTACTCAGGCGAGCGGTACATGCTCCAGTAGATGTCGATGATCTGGTCGAGGCGTCGCTGCAAGGACTTCGTGTGGGCAGTCTCGTCGAGCGACAGCTGGAAGATTGGATAGACCGCTTCAGCCACTGCGCGCAGCAGTTCGCGGCTGGAGAAGAAGTGGTGCTGAACTGCACCGCTGGTCAAGCCGGCGCGTTTGGCGACGTCGTTGATGGTGAGCCGTGAAAAGCCCGACTCGTGTGCCAGCTGGATCGCGGCATCGAGCAGCTTCTGCCGTGTCTGTGTACTGCGTTCCGCCTGTGTCCGGCGTTGCCGCGGCGCTGCGGCGGGTGCTGCCGGGCTCGCATCGGCCACGGGCAGTACAGGGCGCTGTTTGGTCATCGACTTCCTCATTCCGGGTCGGGCCTGTGGGGCGAATCATAGCCAAGCCGCTTGACAACATACATTAGATGATTAATGTATGTACACGGACCGGACCTCGGCACCGACAACGAATGGGGAGAGAGCGGTGAATCAGAATGCAGTCGTATTGCTGGCGCTGGGTCTGGCCACTCATGCAGCCGGCGCGCAAGCGCAGGACGTGCCG
The DNA here is from genome assembly GCF_016790065.1 of Steroidobacter sp. GTDB lineage: Bacteria > Pseudomonadota > Gammaproteobacteria > Steroidobacterales > Steroidobacteraceae > Steroidobacter. The sequence continues at coordinate 764 of NZ_JAEUPY010000071.1, read as the reverse complement.
AGTGGAGCTGTGGCGGACGACAAGTCGGCCGAATCCTTTGCGGGTCTGGAAGAAGTCGTCGTCACTGCGCGTTTCAAGGAAGAACGCCTGCAAACCATTGGCTTATCGGCGGTGGCCCTCTCCGGTGAGTCACTGCGCGACGCCGGCGCGAGCACATTTCAGGACATCGCGGGCCAGATGGCGGGCCTCAACCTGTCCGATCGCGGCCCGAATCGCATCGACGTGTCGTTTCGCGGCATGGCGAACGTCACCGAAGGCAACGACTGGCAGCGTTCAACCGCGACCGTCGGCATCTACCTCGACGACGTTTCGGTCGTCACGCCGTTTCCGACGCAGCGTAGTTGGAACATGTTCGACGTGAGCCGTGTCGAGGTGGTGCGCGGTCCGCAAGGCACACTCTACGGCGAAGGCGCGATGGGCGGTGCAGTCCGTTTCGTCACTCAGGATCCATCACTCGAGCGCTTCGAAGGCCGCGTCGCTGCTTCGTGGGGCAGCTACAGCCACAGTAGTGGCAACAACTGGCGCGGCGATGCCACGTTCAGCATGCCGTTGATCGACGACGTTCTCGGTCTGCGGCTGACGGCGTTCAAACAGGACGACGCCGGCTTCATCGACTTCACTGGCGCCGGCGTGCGCGACGCCAACTCGTTCGAGAGTTCGGGCGGCCGCATCGTGCTGCTGGCAAAGCCCAGCGAGAACCTGCGCGTGCGCACGTCCGTGACCTACGAAGATTCCGATTTGGCCAGCGAGTGGAAGGTGACCGA
>NZ_JAEUPY010000911.1 GCF_016790065.1 Steroidobacter sp. | reverse complement strand
CGGATCGGGTCGGCGTGGACGTGCCGCGCGAGCAAACCCCGGGCCAACGCCCGCCGCCGTCGGATGTTTTGTTTACGGCGCTGGAGAAGGCGGCCGGTTTTTATCGAAACGAATTGATGACCACGACGCGCGGCCGGGATTACTTCAAGGCGCGTGGTCTTACCGGCGACACCGCCGTGAAGTTCAGCCTGGGTTACGCGCCGGACGCGTGGGACTCGGTGCTGAAACTACTGGGCGGCAGCGAAGCGGAGCGGTCACGTTTGTTACAAGTGGGCTTGATCATCGAGCGCGATAACCGCTCCGGTCATTACGACCGTTTCCGGGACCGGGTCATGTTCCCGATCCGGGATGCGCGCGGCCGGACCATCGGTTTTGGCGGTCGGGTGCTCGACAAGGGCGAGCCCAAATATATGAACTCGCCGGAAACCGAACTGTTTCACAAGGGCCGCGAGCTGTATGGCTTATATGAAGCCCGGCAGGCGACCCGAACCCTGACGCGGTTGTTGATCGTTGAAGGCTACATGGACGTGGTTCGGCTGCATCAGGCAGGCATTACGTATGCAGTGGCCACGCTCGGCACGGCCACCACCCCGGAGCATTTGGCGCGCGTGTTTCGGATCTGTAATGAAGTGACCTTTTGTTTCGACGGCGACCGCGCCGGCCGCGCGGCTGCGTGGAAAGCGCTGGAGAACTCGCTCAGCCAGGTGCGCGAAGGCCGGCAGATTCGGTTTTTGTTTCTACCGGACGGTCACGACCCGGACACTTTGGTCGGCGAAGAGGGCCGCGAAGCGTTCGAAACACGGATCGAAAATGCGCTGCCGTTGTCCGAGTACTTCATTAATCACCTGAGCGCGCAGGTCGACATCAAAAGTATCGACGGGCGAGCCAAACTGGGCGAACTGGCGCGGCCACTGCTGGAGCGCATTCCCACCGGCATTTATCGGGAATTGCTGGCCCAGGAAGTGGCCAAGGCGGTCGGCTTACGCGGCTATATGGCCGCGCTGGAAGGCGACGGCATCAAGGGCAGTAGCCCGCTGCCGATACGCCCAATGACTGCGAAAGTGTCGGTCGGCCGGCGCAACCAGGTCCGCCAGGCGATTCATTTATTAGTGCATTACCCGGAAATTGCCGACAAAGTGGTGTTGACCCCGGCGTTGGCGACCTTGGATCGGCCGGGCATTGCCCTACTGATCGGGTTGATAGAGGAACTCAGCCGGCGCCCGTGCGCTAACACTGGAGCGCTGCTTGAACGCTGGCGGGACCGCCCCGATGTTGAGCACCTGGCGAAATTGGCCGCTCAGGAGTGTTTGGTCGATGCCGCCGGCGCCGCTAACGAGCTGGCGGGAGCGGTGAAGCACCTAGGTGACGAGGCGACCCGGTTGCGAACCGATCTTCTGTTAACTAAGGGCGGCCTGACCGACGCGGAAAAGGCTGAACTGCAGGCCCTGTTGGGCCGAAAAGTCATGGTCGATCCTGGTGCGTAAACGCGAACCTAGCGCCCGGAAAACGATCAAAGTACACTGCGCGGTCTTTTTAAGCCCGCCCACCCCGAATTACGTGAGGGCCTGACACTTGAGCAAGACCTTGGCAGCAAAAAAGGAACCGGCGCAGATCGCCGATGAGCGTCAATCGCAATTGAAGCTGCTGATTGCCCGAGGCAAGGAGCAGGGCTACCTGACGTACGTCGAGGTCAATGACCACCTGCCCAGCGAAATCGTCGATCCGGAACAGATCGAAGATATCGTCAACATGATTAACGACATGGGCATCCCGGTGTACGAGAAGGCACCGGAATCCGAAGCCCTGTTGTTGGCCGAGCCGGTGGTGGCCGATGAGGAAGCAGCCGAAGAAGCGGCCGCCGCCCTGGCGACTGTCGATGCCGAATTCGGCCGCACTACCGACCCGGTCCGCATGTACATGCGCGAGATGGGTACGGTCGAGCTGCTGACGCGCGAAGGCGAAATCCGCATCGCCAAGCGTATCGAGGAAGGCCTCGATACGGTGCGCTCGGCCCTGTCCAGCTATCCGCTGACCTACACCTTCATGCTCAACCAGTACGAGCAGGTCAAGGCCGGTCAGGGCCGCCTGGTCGACATCATCACTGGCTTCATCGACCCGAACGCGCCGGACGAAATCGCCGCGCCGGTCAATCCGAAGCTGGCCGCGGCCGCCGCGCCTGCCGAGGAAGAGAGCGAAGACGAAGAGACCGAAGGCGGCAGCGAAGACGAAGAGACGCTCGAGACCGGCCCGGATCCGGAAGAGGCGGCGCGCCGTTTCCTGTCCATTTCCAAGCAGCACCAGCAGGTGCTCAAGGCCATGGCCGAGGACAAGACCAGCAAGGACCCGAAGTCGGTCAAGCTGCGCAAGAAAGTCGCCGGCGAGTTCATGGAGCTGAAGCTCTCGCCCAAGATGTTCGACGCGCTGATCGTGCAGATGCGCGACAACGTCGCCGAGATCCGTAATCTCGAGAAGCAGATCATGATCCTGTGCGTGCGCGACGCTGGCATGCCGCGCAAGGACTTCATCTCGACCTTCCCGAAGAACGAGACCAACACCAAGTGGCTCGACAAGCACATCCGCGCCAAGCGCAAGCACTCGGCCGCGCTCGCGCGCCTGCGTGAGGAAATCGAGAAGCAGCAGAAGAAGCTGATGTCTCTCGAAGAGCGCGTGCACCTGACCATCGCGGAAGTCAAAGAGATCAACCGCGAAGTGGCCGTGGGCGAAGCCAAGGCTCGCCGCGCCAAGAAGGAGATGGTGGAAGCCAACCTTCGTCTGGTGATCTCGATCGCCAAGAAGTACACCAACCGTGGCCTGCAGTTCCTGGATCTGATCCAGGAAGGCAACATCGGCTTGATGAAGGCGGTCGACAAGTTCGAATACCGCCGCGGCTACAAGTTCTCGACTTATGCGACCTGGTGGATTCGTCAGGCCATCACTCGCTCCATCGCCGACCAGGCGCGCACCATCCGTATCCCGGTGCACATGATCGAGACCATCAACAAGCTGAACCGCATTTCGCGGCAGATGCTGCAGGAGATGGGTCGCGAGCCGACGCCGGAAGAACTGGCGGTGCGCATGGAAATGCCGGAGGACAAAGTCCGCCGCGTGCTCAAGATCGCCAAAGAGCCGATCTCCATGGAAACCCCCATCGGTGACGATGAGGATTCGCACTTGGGCGATTTCATCGAGGACACTTCGGTGGACTCGCCGATCGATTCCGCCACCATGGAATCGCTGCGTGAGACCACTCACTCGGTACTCGCCGGCCTGACGCCGCGCGAAGCCAAGGTCCTGCGGATGCGCTTCGGTATCGATATGAATACCGACCATACGTTGGAAGAAGTGGGCAAGCAGTTCGACGTGACGCGCGAGCGCATTCGTCAGATCGAAGCCAAGGCGCTGCGTAAGCTGCGTCATCCGAGCCGCAGCGAGCAGCTGCGCAGCTTCTTGATGGATGACTAGAACTAAGGTTCAGCTGTCTTAGGTCAGTTGGCAAAGCCCCCTCACGGGGGCTTTGTTTTTTTCCGGGTAATGCAACCTTGAGCGCCTGGGGTGTCGTCTATTGGCAGCATCTACCCAGGGAACCGACCACCTCGGCCGGTCGTTTTTTGGACAGAGAGAGCGTTTGGGAGGCTGTAAAAATGAGCCTGTTGTTTTATCTGACCATGTTCGTCGTGATGTGCGTGTTC
>NZ_JAEUPY010000889.1 GCF_016790065.1 Steroidobacter sp. | reverse complement strand
CGCATGACGAGTTTAAGCGCCGACTCCTTGGGTATTCGCGATCGTGGGCGCATCGCGCCGAACAACTGGGCCGATCTGGTGTTGTTCGATCCGCAGAAGATCGCCGACACGGCCACGTTCGATGCACCGATCAGCTATGCGATCGGTATCGACACGGTGTGGGTCAACGGTGTCGTGACGTGGATCAACGGTGCCGACAGCGGTGCTCGAGCGGGCGGCGTCGTGCGCCGGCCAAAGCGTCAGTCGTCGGCAGCGATCCGTGAATCGAACTGATTTGATCCGAATTGATTTGCAACAGCCACGCTGCAGCGGCGGGGCGGCCGATTCAACGAACAAGGCGTGAAACGTCAAATTGGGGAAGAGAATGTCCGTGCACAACAGATCGTTCAAGCTTGCAATGTCTCTAAGCACGCTCGTCGCTACTGCGGCGCTTGCTCAGGATACCGCTCCCGGGCAGATCGCCCTCGAGGAGATCGTGGTAACCGGGACGAATATCAGAGATGTCCCGGTGATCGGCAGCTCCATCCAAACCATCGACTCCGAAGCAGTCGCGAGGAGCGGGCGTGCCACGGTAGCGGAGATGCTGCGCGAATTGCCGGCGAACTTTGCTGGCGGCGTGGCCAATAGCGACAACAACCGCGGCGGCCAGGATACAGCCTCGTCCGGCTCCAATCTGACCGGCGGCAGCGGCGTGAACCTGCGTGGTCTCGGCGCGCTGTCTACGCTGGTGCTGGTCGATGGGCGCCGTGTCGCCGCGTCGGGTCAGTTCGGCGACTTCGTCGACATCTCCAATATTCCCGCGGTTGCGATCGAGCGAATCGAGATCCTGCCCGATGGTGCCTCGGCAGTGTATGGCTCAGATGCAGTCGGCGGCGTCGTCAATTTCATCTTGAAGCGTGACTTGGAAGGGCTCCACACGTTGGCGCGTGTCGGCACGACGACTCAAGGCGGTGGCGATGAATTTCTCGCCAGTGCCGCGTGGGGTCAGAAGTGGGACACCGGTCGTGTCGTGCTCGGCTATGAATATAGCGATCGCGGTCATGTCAGAGCGGCGGATCGCGATATGAACGGCGACATGTCCGCCCGGGGCGGCGTGAACTGGCCGCTGTACACACGTCGGGTCGGCACGGCCGCCAATATTTTCACCGGGTCCGCGAACTACACCGGCAACGTCGCCTACATGGCTCCGCAGGGCCCGGGCACCGGGCTCACGGTGGCGGATCTGACGCCCGCGACGGGCGGCATCGGCTACACCAGCGACCCTTGGTTGGGATGGGACATCCTGCCGGACATGACACGTCATAGCATGTTCCTGACTGGTGATCAGCGCATCACCGATCGAGTGAGCATGTACGGCAGCGCTCGCCTGACGCGTCGGGACGGCTTGTATCGGACCGGTTACGTGGATCTGGTCGGGACGGTGCCCACGACCAGCCCGTACCGTATCGCCGGAGTGACCAACAACTTCAGCGTGCTCGTCGATGAACTATTGACCCAGCGCGACGTATCAGTCGAGAGCTACGGTGCGGAGCTGGGTGTTCGCGTCGAGCTGGTGAACGATTGGATGCTCGATGTGACGGGTTCACATAGCCGCGAGAAGCAGACGCGCAAGGCGCAGGTCGAGCGCGATGCGAACATCGGTGATTTCATTCCCACGGGTGCGGGTTTCGTCGCGGCGCCAAACTCGGTGACCTGCTCGTTGAGCGGATTGAACTCAGCCAACATCGGCTCGATTGCTTCACCCACGGCCGCGCAAACTTACTGCGCTGGGTTGAACTACACGGCCTTCAATCCCTATTCGACGCAGCGGTTGCCGCAGCAAGTGGTCGACCAGTTGATCGGCTTCGAACACCTGCAGTTCAATTCCTGGATCACGCAGGGCACGATCAAGGCCGACGGCACGCTGATCGAGCTGCCCGGCGGTCCGCTCAAGGCAGCCATCGGCTTCGATCATCGCAAGGAGTTCATCGACGGCGAGCTCGACTTCAACTATCGCAGCATCGCTCCGATCCATCAGCCGTACGGCGAGACCGAACGCAAGGTCAATTCGGCGTATGCCGAGTTCGCAGTGCCGATCGTCGGCCGCGGTAACGCGGTGACGGGAGTGCAGGCTTTGGATGTGTCGCTGGCGGTGCGCCATGAGCGTTCTTCAGGCCTGGGCGATTACTCATCCACCGATCCGAAGTTCGGGCTTCGTTACAAGCCGGCCGACAGCCTCACGTTGAATGGCAGTTATGGCACGAGCTTCCACGCGCCGCAGATGCGCTTCGCCTACAACGGCCCGCAGCCGGTATCCGGTGGCAACGCGATCTTTACGACGCCCGCCTTCTGGACTGCGCCCTGCGATACGACCTTGGTCGAGCTCAATGGTCAGTTCGATTCGCCAACGTCGTGTAGCTTTACTTCGATGATCGTCTCGGGCGGCGCCGGGCCGGTGCTCAAGCCGGAGGAGGCCGACACCTGGACGGTGGGCATCGATTTCGAGCCGCTGAGCGTGCCTGGTCTGCGCCTGGGCGCGAGTTACTACAACCTGCAGATCGACAATCGCCTGGTGCGTATCACCCAGGGCCTGTTGCCCGGCATCCTGGCGAATTATTTTGCCACCGGCACCAGCCCGTACTTGTCGAATCTGGATTTCAATCCGGATGCGGCGACGGTGCAGGCGCTGTTCGACGATCCGCGGTTCATCGGACACAGCGGTCCGGGGACGCCGTCGGTACCCGGCGATATCGCCGCCATCATCTATGCCACGCAGACCAATCTCGCTTCGCTGAAGACCGATGGTCTGGATTTGTCGGCGCGCTACCGGTGGGAAACCGGTCTCGGCAACTGGGAGCTGTTCGCCAACGGCACCGTGGTGCTTTCCTACGAGATGCAAGGCACTCCGGGCTCTGCCTACGTCGATAAGCTCGGCGTGTATGAGAGCACCGGCAATCCGCTGCGCTTCAAGTCCAAGCAGGGCATTTCATTCGCGCGAGGACCGTTGTATGCCGCCGCCACGGTCAACTACACCGATGATTACCAGTGCTTGTCCGGTTGCTACGTGCCGAACGCTACCGGAGCTCCGGTTCTGAATACGGCGCCGGTCAAGATCGATTCCTGGGTGACGCTGGATCTGCAGGTCGGCTACGACTTCGAAGGGCACGGCGGCGTGCTCGCGGGGGCGGGTGTTCGACTCAGCGTGAACAACGCGTTGGATGAGAATGCGCCGTTCATCGACACCGGCACCATCAGTGCCAGCAACGCACCGGAGCCGTACGACGCAACCAACGCGACGATCATCGGCAGAACCGTTTCGGTGACGTTAACCAAATCGTTCTGAGAGCGGCGGGTTTCAAAAGAATTTTGCAAAGGTGGAAATTATCATGGGTTTGAATTTCTCCAGACTGCGCTGGCGTCCGGGCGCGATACTGATCGCGCTCTGTGTCTCCGTCGGATTCGGGCAAGCGCAAGCATCGCCACCGCCGCCGGTCACTGACTCGTGCTCGGCATTGCGGTTGTTGAATTTGTCGACTCTGGGCGACGGAGCGGCAGCGATGCCGACGAAAGTTACGGCCGCGTCGATGTCGGTGGGCTATCAGCTGACAGCGGACCAAACGAAGCAGGTGGCGCGGCGTAGTCGCGCCATGGGCGCGTCGATCGACGACAGCATCTCGCAA
>NZ_JAEUPY010000888.1 GCF_016790065.1 Steroidobacter sp. | reverse complement strand
GGAAATATTTCCAGAGCTGGCCGAACTCACCCGGCGCAACCTGTTCGCCGCGGCGGTCAACAATGTGTCGGTCGAGGTCGGCGACGCCCTGCAGCTCACCGAACAGTCGGCTTACGACGTGATCGCGGTGACCGGCTCGCTACCGCTGTACGATGAGCGCTTCCAGCAGGCGCTGCGCATCGGCGGCCGCTTGTTCGTCGTGGTCGGCCAGGCGCCGGTCATGGAAGCCTGGAAGGTGACGCGCGTGGGCGAACGTGAATGGCAGCGCGAGAGCCTGTTCGAGACCGTGCTCGCGCCGCTGGTGAACGCCCCCCGCCCGTCGGAATTCGTGTTCTGACCGGATACCCCCATGAGCAATCCGCAACCGATCGCCGAAATCACCCCCGCCGAATTCTTGGCCCGCCGCCAGCGCGGTGACGTGCTGACGCTGCTCGACGTGCGCGAGGGCTGGGAGCTCGGCGTCGCCAGCGTGCCGGCCGAACAGCAGGTGGTGCACATTCCCATGGGCGAAGTGGCCGATCGTCTCGGCGAGTTGGACAAGAGCAAAGAAGTGGCGGTGCTGTGCCGTTCCGGCCGGCGCAGTCTGGAAGTCGCCAAGTTCCTGCAACAAAACGGCTTCCGCACGGTTAACGTCGCGGGCGGCATCCTCGCCTGGTCGCGCGATCTGGATGCAACCATTCCGACGTATTGAAACGTCTCAAGGGGCGCCACTGAACGCAGGGACGGTGGCTTAACAGCGCGGTCCAGTGGCATGAATGGTTAAGCGCAGCCACGCCGCGTCGTCACGCCATTAATTAATTCGCCAGCGTGTCATCATTCGGCGAATGGAACTGGGACTGGAACGCACAAGATGAAAGTACGCGCCCCGCTACTCGTCGCCGCCTGCAGTTTGCTCCTCACCTCGGCCGCAACCGAGGCCGCCGACCTGGTTGCCGTCTATCAACGCGCCTTGCAGAACGATCCGCAGATCCGCGAAGCGGACGCCAATCGTCTCGCCAGCCGCGAATCCAAGCCGCAGGCACTGGCCGCGCTGTTACCGCAGTTCGAAGTCAGCGGCTCGTATACAAAGATCGATGAAGACAGCGGTCGCACCACGCTGACGCGCAGCGACCCCGCCGATCCGCTCAGCCCGCTGGTGCCGATCAATATCAGCAGCACCTCGGACCTCACCGCCAAATCCTATGATCTGAGCCTGCGTCAGACGCTGTTCCGTTGGGATCAATGGATGACGCTGCGTCGTGCCGACGCGGAAGTGGCGCAAGCCGAGGCGGATTATCAGTTCGCTCAGCAGGATCTGATTCAGCGCACGTCGCTACGTTACTTCGACGTACTCGCCGCGCAGGACACGGTCGACGCCGCGCAGGCCTCGCTGGACGCGTTTTCTCGGCAGTTGGAACAGGCCGACAAGCGCTTCGAAGTGGGCTTGATCGCCATCACCGACGTTCAGGAAGCACGCGCCGCGCACGACCAAGCCGCCGCTGCATTGATTCAAGCGAAACGTTCCCTCGCCACCGCTCGCGAGCTGTTACGAGAACTCACTGGCGAATCGTTCGACACGCTCGCCACGCCGGTAGATGACATGCCGTTGAAGTCGCCCGAGCCGGCTGACGAGGAAAGATGGGTCAGCACCGCGCTGGACCAGAATCTCCAAGTCATCTCCGCGCGCCTGGCCACCGACATCGCCAAGCAGGACGTGCGCGTGGCGCGCGCCGGACATTTGCCATCCATCGATCTGGTGGCAAGCCGTGGCGATCAGGACTACACCGGCGATCAAGTCGGTCGCAACCAAGCCGGCGTGTCCCGCGCGCCTGCCGACTCGACCCAGACCACTGATTCCATCGGCATCCAAGTGACCGTGCCGATCTACTCGGGCGGCGCCACTTCGTCTCGCGTGCGTCAGCAGGTTTATCTGCACCGCGCGGCTCGTGAACGCCTGGAACGCGCCAATCGCGAAACCGAACGCTCTGCTCGCGACGCTTATCTCGGCGTGTTGAGCGAAATCTCACGCGTACGCGCGCTCAAACAGGCGCTGGAATCCAGCCGCACCGCTTTGCAGGCAACCGAAGCTGGCTTCGAAGTAGGCACTCGCACCACCGTGGACGTGCTCGATGCACGCCGTCGGTTGTTCGAAGCACAGACCAACTATGCACGCAGCCGTTACGACTACATCTTGAACGTCCTACAGCTGCAGCTGGCGACCGGAACACTCGACCGCGCCGATCTCGAAGAAATCAACGCGTCACTACGCGAGCGCCCGATTACACGCTGATCTCGCGCGCCCCCACTCACGGGGCAGGCGCCGGAACTCAACCGGCGCCGAAGCGTTGCCGTAATTGGTCGACATCACGTGCGACCGGCACAGGGACCTGGCGCTGAAGGATTGGCTTCACGGAGGCTCCCATGAACGTCGCCACCCGTAATATCTCAGGCAGCGAAACTCCCGACACTTTGGGTCCGGAACCCGTGTCGCTGTCTCTCAACGTCAACGGCGAAATACAAACCGCGCTCGCCGACCCAGCGACCACGCTGGTGGAGTTCCTGCGCGACGCACTCGGACTCACCGGCACCAAGATCGGCTGCGACCGCGGCGCGTGCTCAGCATGCACCGTGTGGATCGACGGCGAAGTCGCCGCCAGTTGCATGACACTTGCCTTCGATGCGCGCGAGCGAAGCATCACCACCATCGAAGGCCTGAGCCGCGAAGGCAAGTTACATCCGGTACAACGCGCCTTCATCGAGCACGACGCGCTCCAGTGCGGGTTCTGCACGCCGGGCATGGTGATGAGCTGCGCACACTTGGTGAACAACAATCCTCGCTGCACGCTCGAAGATGTGAAGACCGCGATCTCCGGCCACCTGTGTCGCTGCGGAACGTATCCAAACATTTTCAAAGCCACGCTGGCTGCGGCCGAAGCCGTGCGCGCTGACGAGAAAGAACCCGCGACATGAGCGACGCGGCCCCCACTCAAGAACGTCAGTTACAGGCCGGTATCGTCGGCGACCGCATGCAGCCGGTCACTCGCAACGTACCCGGCTCGGAACCACCCGCATGGCCCATCAACGCTGAACTGCAGGTCGTCGGCAAAGACGTCCCACGCATGGACGCGTTGGACAAAGTCACCGGCCGTGCACGCTACACGTTCGATGTACAACTGCCCGGGATGCTGTACGCGCGCACACTCAACAGCACTGTGCCGCACGCACGCATCAAGTCTATCGATACCTCACGCGCCGAGAAGTATCCCGGCGTCCGCGCCGTGCATGTGCTGGAACGTTTGCTAATGGTTGCGCAGTTGCGCGACCCAGGCGACGAAGCAAAGCAGCCCTACCCCACCGTGCGCTTCACGGGACAACCTCTCGCCGCGGTCGCTGCGACATCAGCACGAGCTGCCGAAGCCGCGTTGGCGCTGATTCGAGTTGAATATGAACTGATCCCCCACGTCACCGAGCTGGAACAGGCGATGCAGACGGACGCGCCGCCCGTGTTTCCTGGTCCCACCGAACAAGCTGCCACCGCGGGCGGCGGCGGCGCGGCGAAAGGCTTGCCTCAGAAAGGCAACTTGCGCGGCCCCAGCAAAGGCGGCTCACGCGGCGACACTCACTGGGGCTTTCGCGATGCCGACGTGATCGTCGAAGGCGAGTATCGCACTCAAGTGCAAACTCACACGCCGCTCGAACCGCACGGCATCGTTGCCGACTGGCGCGACGACGAACTGACTCTGTACTCATCGACGCAACACGTGATGAGCGTGCGCGACGAAGCCGCAGATGTTTTCAATCTGCCCAAGGAAAAGATCCGCGCGATCAGCGACTACACCGGCGGCGGCTTCGGCGCCAAGTACGGCATCGGCAACTACGGCATTCTGGCGATCCACCTGTCGCGCAAAGCTCGCGCGCCGGTGCGCATGGTGCTGGACCGGCGCGAAGAACATGTGTCCGTCGGCAATCGACCCAGCAGCCTGCAACGACTCAAGGTCGGCGCCAAACGCGACGGCACCTTGACTGCCATCGAATTGCACAGCTTCGGCAGCGGCGGCGTCGCCGCGGGCGCTAGCGTCGGCTCATGTCACCACAACATGTATCCGTGCCCGAACGTGAGCATCGAACATTACGACGTGTTCACCAACGGCGGGCCATCCACAGCGTTTCGCGGGCCCGGCCAGGTGCAAGGCATCTTCGCGTTCGAACAAGCCATCGATGCTATCGCCGCCAACCTCGGCATGGACCCAGTGGCGTTACGAGACAAGATCGACACGCGCGACGCCGACGATGTTCGCGCCCGCGCTGCCGAGCGACGCATCGGCGTAGAGAAATTCGGTTGGTCGAGGCGGCGCGCGCCGGCTAGCGACTCGGGCCCGGTCAAACGCGGCGTGGGCATGGCTCAGTCCATGTGGCCTTACATCGTCAACCGCTACGCCACTTGTGAGATTCGCATCAGCGGCGACGGCTCTGTCGATGCGTTCTGCGGCACGCAAGACATCGGCACCGGCACGCGGACTGTGTTCGCGCAAGTCGTCGCTGAAGAACTCGGACTTCGAGCCGAGGATATTTCTGTGCACGTCGGCGACACTCGCTATCCACCGGGACCGCCTTCGGGTGGCAGTCGGGTCACGAGTTCGATGACTCCCGCCGCGCGTAACGCCGCCTATGCCGCAGCTCGCGACATCGCCTCGCGAGTTGCACCGCTGTTGAATGTTCAGGCCGATGACTTAGTGTTCCGTCGCGGACGGATCGAGAAGCGTGACGATCCGTCGGTGTTCGTTGGCTTCGCCGAAGCGCTGAAACGCGCCGGCATCGATTCGCTCACGCATCGCGCTGATCGCCGCGACGACTACGAAGGTTACGCGCGCAAAGCCGGCGATCTACACATCAGCCCGCACGCAATCGGCGGCGTGCAGTTCGCTGAAGTGAGCGTCGACACTGAGACCGGCGTAGTCAAAGTGGAGCGCGTGGTCGCCGTGCATGACTGCGGCCGCCCAATCAATCCCAAGCTGGTCGAAAGCCAAATCCTCGGCGGCGTGGTTCAAGGCGTGAGCTTCGCGCTGTACGAAGATCGTCGGCTCGACGGTGCCACCGGCGTGCAGCTCAACGCCAACATCGATCAATACAAAATCGTCGGCTCTCGCGAGACGCCGCAGATCGATGTGCACCTGATCGAACTTCTCGGCCGCCAATCCTCCACCGACGCTCGCGGCGTCGCCGAACCCGCCAACGTCGCCACTGCCGCTGCGATAGCCAATGCTTTTTTCAATGCCACCGGCAAACGCATCTACACGTTGCCCATGACACCCGCGAACGTGCTCGCGGCCCTACGGTCGGAGTGATCATGCAGAGCTTCGAGTGGGTCGATGCCAAGTCCGTCGCAGAAGCTGCGTCGCTGCTCGCTGCTACTTCAGCGCAGGCACCCGTGGTCGCTAAAGCCGGCGGGTTGGATTTGCTCGATCTCATGAAAGAACGGATCGTGCGGCCATCGCGGGTCGTGAACTTGAAGTCGATCTCCTCGCTCGGCGAGCGGACTCTCGACAATTCAGGCTTGCGGCTCGGCACGTTGGTGACTTTGGCACAGATCGAACGCGATGCTGGGATTCGCTCGCACTATCGCGCGTTGGCTGAAGCAGCCTCGCATGCAGCTACGCCTCAAGTGCGGAATGCCGCCACCATCGGCGGGAATTTACTGCAGCGGTCGCGGTGTTGGTATTTTCGAAACGAACACTTTCATCAGGTCGCTGAGGCGGATCATAGCGAGCATCAGTATCACGCCATCTTTGATAATTCGGAGACGGTGATGGTGCATGCTTCTACGCCGGCGACCGCTTTGGTCGCTTACGATGCGAGCGTGCATTTGACTCGCTCCGACGGTTCGTCGCAGAGTGTGTTGCTTAGTGAGTTTTTATTGCCGCCATCGATGCAGCGGGATCGCGACACTGCCATCGCCGATGGTGAGGTTTTGACGCACGTTAGCGTGCCGGCTATTACCGCGGGCACGCGGTGTGCTTATTTCAAGCAGACGGAACGAGATAGTTACGATTGGCCCATCTGCGACGTCGCTGTCGTTTTGCAGATGAGCGGCGACACGATCGCTGCCGCCAAGATTGTTCTGGGATGGGTTGCTCCGACGCCGCGTCGTGCTCTTGCTAGCGAAGAGCTTTTGGTTGGCCGGCGTGTCGATGAGTCGCTAGCTTCGGCGGCAGCCGCTGCGGCTGTCCGCAGCGCTACTCCGCTTGCTAAGAATGCTTATAAGGTGGATGTGCTCGCTGCTGTTATTAAGCGGACGATCCTTACGGCCCGCTAAGCAGTTGGCTTAGCCGCGATAGCCGAGCAATCGGGCTGGCAAGAACAGGATTGCCTTCATCAGCGCAAACGTCGCTTGGATGACCACGCCCAACGCCACGAACGGGAGTGAGATCAGCCAGAGCAGCGGCATCAGCAAGAGCAACAGCAATGCCAATGGCCAGGCGACGATAGCCACCAAACACCAGACGAACACAACTAATACGAAAGTCATTGCCCTCTCCCATCAAGTCGCCCCACCGCCGCCTTTACAAGGCTGGCCAGTGCTCTTGTGATTGAGACGTGACACAGAGGTAGAAGGTTGCAGCGCTGGCTAAAGAGCAGCACTCACCGTCTTTCGGAGGTTTTGCATGGGGAAAGACACAGATCGGAGGCGGAGGAGGACGCCGGCTCTCACCCGAAACGCGCACCTGACCTGAAGGCGCCGGCCGAGGTGCCCTCCCTCCTGCCGGCAGCTTCGACGTACAGGGACGTGCTAGTCGCAGCAGCGCTCACCATGGATGTGCGGCAAGCAGCGCAACGCGCTGCGGCCGTGCGCGGTGCCGGGCAGGAGGGAGGGCACCTCGGCCGGCGCCAGCCACTGAGGCCTCCGCCTCCGACTCCGAAGTCGGCGCAAGCCGACTAAGCCTCAGCGAGCACCGCGAAGCGAGCAACCAAATCAGCTCCCGCGAGTAACCGGCATATCAACGTCAACACCGGGCGTCCCAGCATGACGAGCCAATTCCAACTTGGCGATGGCATTCCGATGAACCTCATCCGGCCCATCCGCCAAACGCAAAGTGCGTTGCCCAGCCCAAAGCTTAGCCAACGGGAAATCGTTGGAAACACCACCCGCGCCATGAGCCTGAATCGCCCAATCGACCACCTGCAAAGTCATATTGGGAACAACGACTTTGATCAGCGCGATCTCCTGCTTGGCAACCTT
>NZ_JAEUPY010000884.1 GCF_016790065.1 Steroidobacter sp. | reverse complement strand
ATGCCTGCCAAGCAGGGGAAGTACCCGACCATCCTGATGCGAACGCCGTACTTGAAGACCGAGACCGAGTGGCTCAAGGCACCGGAATTGGGCGAGTTCTTTTCCCGACATGGCTATGTGCTGGCGGTTCAGGACACTCGCGGCCGCGGTGATTCGGATGGCAAGTTCGGATATTTGTTCGTCGAAGGCGACGATGGTTACGACAGCATTGCCTGGCTCGCCCAGCAGCCTTGGTCCAACGGGCGCGTCGCCACCATGGGGCCGTCGTATCTCGGCGCCGTGCAGTGGTTGACCGCGGCCAAACGGCCGCCGCAGTTGGCCTGCATGGTGTCGACTTCGGCGGTCGGCCGGCCGTTCGACGAGTTGCCCTATGTCGGTGGCGCTTTTCGGATGGATTGGGCTTTGCCTTGGGTCAATCGCACTGCTGCCCGGACGGCGCAGTTCGACAGCGGTGCGGCCAAGTTGGATATGGATCGTATCGATGCGCATCGGCCGTTGCTCACCATGGACGATGCTTTCGGTCGACGCATGCCGTTGTATCGCGAGTTTCTACAGCACTCGACGTTGGATGATTACTGGCGGCGGATCGTTTTGACTCCGTCGGATTTTGCGCGCATCGATGTGCCGGTGTTGCACATCACTGGGTGGTTCGATTCGGCGTTGCCCGGCAGTATGTTTTATTGGCGGGGCATGGCGGCGCATTCGCCTGCCAAGGATAAACAGTATTTGATTGCTGGGCCTTGGAGTCATCGGCATACCACCACCGGTGGGGTGCGGAAGGTGGGTGAGTTGGATTTGCCGGAGAGATCTATCGTCGATTTTGCTGAGTTGCAGTTGAAGTTTTTTGACAGTTGTTTGCAGGGGAGTGGGGGTTCGTTTGATTTTCCCCGGACGCGGATTTATGACACTGGCGTGCATCAGTGGCGGGATCTGGACGGGATTCCGCAGTCGAAGGCCAAGCTACAGAAATTGTATTTGGGTGGCGGCAAGAGCGGTTTGTTGCAATGGAAGGCTCCCGGCAGTGAGGCGCCGGATAGTTTCGTGCACGATCCGTTGAATCCTGTGCCGGCTTTCATCGATGACTATCACTACGCTGTCGACTATCAGCACATCGAGAAGCGCGATGACGTGCTTGTTTATTCGACGGACGTGCTGACTAAGCCTGTGACTGCTGTTGGGCCGGTGTTTGTGAATCTCTTCGCCGGCACGGACGCGCGAGATACAGATTTCGTGGCGAGGCTTGTTGATGTTTGGCCTGACGGTCGGGCGGTCAAGGTTGGGGCGGTGCCGGCGGGGGTGATTCGGGCTCGATATCGGAAGGGGTATGCGAAGGAAGTGCTGCTAGATTCGTCAGCGCCGCAGGAATATCGAATCGAGTTGTTCGATATCGCTCATACGTTTGTGCCGGGACACCGGATTCGGATCGAGGTGATGAGCAGCGCCGGCGGATATGTGTATCCCAACTCGAACACCGGCAACCCAGTAGCCACCGATACTGAGTCGCGCCCGGCGCGACAGACGATTTATCACGACCGGAAACGGCCGTCGCACGTGGAGCTGTGGGTGGAATAACGCAGCAGCCATTAATGAGGGCCACGTCGCGGCGTGCTCGATCCTTTCGCGTGCCGGCTACTCGAACCTGACACTGCCCATCACCGGGCCGGCTGTGCCGGCCACGTTTGAAACCTGACTTCGTCGGTAGACCAAAGTCAGTGCCGACTGAGAGCACTCGTTAGCGCTCGGTCGGGCTGACACGTGCCGGCCTGAGTGGAATGTGACTTGCAAGTCGAGCAACGCCAGCGCCGGCAAAAATTTGAAACATAGCTCTTAGGTCGACCAAGGCCAGCGCCGATTGAGCGCCGCGTTAGCGCGTCAGCGGTCGAACGGCACCGGCGACAGCCGCCCAAAGTCTCCTTGTTTGGTCGCGGCGAGGTAGGCCGCGACGGCGTAGGCGGCAACGGTTTGGTCCAGGGTCTTGGCATCGACCTTGGCCAACGTGTCGTTCATCGTGTGATGCACATCAAAATATAATGTCGCATCCAGCACAGGATCCAACACCGGCACGCCGAGAGCGCGGAGGGGGCCGAGGTCGGCGCCGCCGGAGGCGGTGTTGACGCCGCTGTCGATGACCAGCGGTTCCATGGCCTTGCGCATCTTCTCGATGGCGCCGAGCGATTCGGGCGCAACTTGAGTTTCCAAACGAATCACCGGCCCGATGCCGGTATCCGCTTCCATCGCCAACACATGTTTCGCATGTTCCTCGCCGATCAAGCGTGCGTACTCCTTCGCACCTGACAAACCAAACTCTTCGTTAGCAAACAAAACCACCCGAACAGTCCGCGACGGCTTGCGGTCCATGCGCGAAATGAGTCGCGCGGCTTCAACGACGATAGCCACGCCGGCGCCATCATCCAACGCGCCCTGGCCCAAGTCCCAAGAATCCAAATGCGCGCCTAACAACACAATCTCACCCGCGCGATCCGTTCCTGGAATCTCACCGATGACATTCGCTGACCAAGTCGACGGCATCTCACGAGCCGACGACTTCACCCGCAGACGAGTTTGTTTGTTCGTCTTGAGCTGGCGAGACAAAACATCGGCATCCGGGTTGGATAATGAAAACGCTGGAATACGCGGAGCGCTCACGTCGTAAACCATGCGGCCGGTGTGCGCGAAACGTTCGTCGGAAGTCCCAACCGATCGAATCACCACCGCGACGGCGCCGAGATTCGCGGCGACGCTCGCGCCTTGCACACGATTCTTGACGACCTTCCCGTAGCCCTCGCCATCGCGCGTCCGTTCCATGCGCTCGTTGATGAACACGATCTTGTTCTTGATGTCGCTGGCTTGTCCGGTGCTGAGCGAGGCCAAGGAATCGAACTCGATTACACCGGCTTCGATGCCTTCCTCGGCAGTGCCGATGCTGCCGCCCAAAGTAGCGGCTACCAAAGGCTGCGGGGCAGGGCCGAGCAACGTGACTTCGGTGGTACCGCGAATCCAGCGTGGCACCAGCACGTCCTGGGTCCGCACACCGGTGAAGCCCAGTTTGCCGAGCCGGTTCATGGCCCAGCGCACGGCGGCCTCGTCGCCGGCGGACCCCGCCAAGCGAGGGCCGACTTCGGTTACCAGCGAGCTCACATGTTCGTAAGCCGAGGTACCTTTGAGAGCGCGGTCGCGCAAGGCGGCGGCCGCTGCGAGGTCGGCATCGGTCCAATCGGTGACCGGCACACTCTGGGCCGAGGCTGGTCGAAGCTGAACGGTAAAGGCTAGGAAAAGCGCCAAAAACGTGGCACCGGCGCAGGTCAGGGCCCGGCGTTGCCGGGGCGGTGAGGGAACCATTTGAAGCATCCGAGCTCCTCCATTAGGCCGGCCGCGTGGGATCCAGCAGGGTTATGTAGCGTTGTCGTATATACTGCCGTCCGCGCCCGGCCGATACCAAGGGGGGCGGCGACGAGGCCCGAGACGACGATGAGCGCCAAGAGGTCATGGGAAAGGACATCGAACTAGCCATCCTGTTTGCCGACGTGGTGGGCAGCACGCGAATCTACGAAGTCATGGGCGACCTGCGCGCGCGTGACATGGTGCTGACCTGTGTGGAGATCATGCGGGCCGCCACCGAACAGAATCATGGCACTGTGATCAAGACCATCGGCGACGAGATCATGGCCACGTTCCCGACCGCGAACGACGCCATCAACGCCGGCAGTCGCATGCAACACGACATCCGGATCCATGCCGAGCTCAAGGTCGAAGGCCAACCCATCGCCATTCGTATCGGCGGTCACTTTGGGCCGGTGGTACTCGAGAATCGGGACATTTTCGGCGCCGCCGTCCACACCGCCAATCGCATGACCAGCCAGGCCAAGGCCGGTCAGATCATGGTCACCAGCGCCATGGTCGAGCGGCTCGCGCCGGAGTGGCAATCGGCGGTTCGACAGATCGACGTGGCCACGCTCAAGGGCAAGACCAGCGAGGACGAGCTGTACGAAGTGTTGTGGCAGAAGGAAGATGCCACCAGCATGTTGCCGGCCATCGCGCTCGGCCAGTCCGCTTCGAGCCGCGACAAGCAACGCACGCGTCGACTGCGGTTGCGCTTTCAGGGCCAGGAAATCGTGGTCGATGACAGCCGCGCCAACATCGCCATCGGCCGCGCCGAAGAAAACGACATCGTGGTCAAGGGCAACTTGATCTCACGGCTGCACGCCAAGATCGAGCTGGTCCGTAACAAGTTTCAGCTGGTGGACCAGAGCACCAACGGTACCTTCGTCACCACCAAGGAAGGCGAGGAAGCGTTCGTTCGTCGCGACACCATGCAATTGAAAGGCGAGGGCCTGATCGGCTTCGGCCGCGTGCCCGAGAACAACTCGTCGCTGACGGTTCGTTACGTCTGCGAAGAATAACGCCGCCGAATTCCCTGTTCTTCGAATCGTTCGCGCCGGCTGGGAATGGCGCGCATAAAAAAGCGGCGACACCTTTGGGGTATCGCCGCCTTCGTATCGTCAGTAACAGCTCTTAAGCGGCGTTAGCGCTTTCCAGCCGCGAGGCCACGCTCTTCAGCTCTTCGCGCAGCTGGCTGGGCACTCGGCTGCCGAACTCATCCAGATACGTGCCGATGGCGTCCACTTCCTGGCGCCAGGCGGCGGCATCGATGGACAACAGCGTTTCCAGCGTCGCCTGATCCATGTTCAAGCCATGGATGTCCAGGTCCTGCTTGCGGGGCAGGAAACCGATCGGCGTCTCGATGGCCTCGGCCTTGCCGTCGCAGCGGTCGGCAACCCAACGCAGCACGCGCAGGTTTTCGCCGAAGCCCGGCCACATGAACTTGCCGTTGCGATCCTGGCGGAACCAGTTGACGTGGAAAATCTTGGGCAGCTTGCTGGCGTTCTTGGCGTTGCCCAGCTTCAGCCAATGGCTGAAGTAGTCGGCGAAGTTGTAACCGGCGAACGGCTTCATGGCCATCGAGTCACGACGCACCACGCCCATCTGACCGACGGCAGCGGCCGTCGTCTCGGACGCCATGCCCGCACCGACCAGCACGCCGTGCGCCCAATTGCGCGCTTCATAAACCAGCGGCGCGACTTCGCGACGGCGACCACCGAACAGGATCGCAGAAATCGGCACGCCTTCCGGCGCGTCGGCCAGCGAGGAGTAAATCGGGTTCTGTTTGGCCGAGACAGTGAAGCGCGAATTCGGATGAGCGGCCGGGCCGGTGCCGGTGTACGGCTTGCCCTGCCAATCCAATGCCGGCTTGCCGGTCTCGAGGCCTTCCCACCAAGGCTGATTGTCTTCGGTCACCGCGACGTTGGTGAAAATGGTGTCGCGTTGGATCATGTCGAAGGCGTTGCAATTGGTCTTGCGGTTGGTGCCCGGGACCACGCCGAAATAACCCGACTCCGGGTTGATGGCGCGCAACTGACCTTCAGCATCGACATGCAGCCAGCTGATGTCGTCGCCCAACGTCCAGATCTTCCAACCCGGCATGGATTCCGGCGGCACCAGCATGGCGAGGTTGGTCTTGCCGCACGCGGACGGGAAGGCCGCGGCGATGTAATGGGTCTTGCCTTCGGGGCTCTGCAAGCCCATCAGCAACATGTGTTCGGCGAGCCAGCCTTCTTCGCGAGCCTGGTAGCTGGCGATGCGCAGCGCATGACACTTCTTACCCAGCAGCGCGTTGCCGCCGTAACCCGAGCCGACGCTCTTGATGGTGAGCTCTTCGGGGAAGTGCATGATGAAGCGACGATCCGGGTTCAGGTCGCCGATGGAATGCAGGCCTTTGACGAACGAGTCGTCGCGCTCGATGCGCTTCAGGGCGGCGTCGCCCATGCGCGTCATCAGTCGCATGTTGACGACGACGTACGGGCTATCGGTGATCTCGACGCCGCAACGGGCGAACGGCGAATCGATCGGGCCCATGCAGTACGGGATCACGTACAGGGTCCGGCCCTTCATCGCGCCGGCGAACAGGTCGTCGATCTTGCGATGGGCGTCGGCCGGATCCATCCAATGATTGTTCGGACCCGCGTCTTCCTTATTGCGCGTACAGACGAACGTCAGGTGCTCGACTCGCGCCACGTCCGAAGGACTGGAGCGATGCAGGTAGCAATTAGGGTGGGTCTCTTGGTTGAGCTTGATAAGATCGCCGCTCTTGAGCATCGCTTCGATGAGCGTGGCGTTTTCGGCATCGGACCCGTTACACCAGTGGATGGAGTCGGGCTGGGTCAAACGGGCGACTTCCTCCACCCAGCGTTTCAGCGATGCATTAGACGTGGACATTAGAACGGCAACCTCGCGGTTTCATGAAAACTCATAAATCTATTAGTGGCGGCGATTATACCCAGCGCCTCCCGCGCTGCATGGCTTGTCGGGTTCCTTAACGCGCGGATTAGGCATAACTCGATGCCCGCCAGCGACATCAAGCCGAGAAATCTGCGTAACTGAATGAAATCCTTAGTTTTAGTAATGGTGTGCATGACAACGTTCGCCACTGTGGCCTGGGCCACGGAAGCGGTCGAGTTGCGCACCCAATTGGTCGCCGAAGTGCGCGAAAGCGTCGGTACGCCGGAGCGGCCGAGCTTTCGGCTGGTTCCCGCCAGGCGCTTGTCGCAGGGCCAGGTCGTGCATTACACCGTCAAAATCACCAACCCAACGCCAGTCTTTGCCAATAAGGTCCAGGTCAGTCAGCTGATCCCGGCCAACACCACGTATCTGCCGGGCTCGGCCGCTGGGCCGGCGGCCGAGATCGAGTTTTCCATCGATGGCGGTCAGACTTACGGTCGCGCCGCCGACTTGAAGATGGCGGACGGCCGGACTCGTGCGCCGCCCGAGAGCTACACCCACATTCGCTGGCGATTGCGTAATCCGCTGGCCCCAGGCGCCACCGCGTTGGCGCGCTTTCGCGCTACCTTTAATTGATGCAGGACTTCGAGGAAATCTTCGGCAGCGAAGGGCCGCTGGCCACAGCGATCCCGGGCTTTGCCACGCGTGACGAACAGATCGCCATGGCGGAACAGGTGTGGCAAACACTGCGTTCGCATGGCCGCTTGATCGTCGAAGCCGGCACCGGCACCGGCAAGACGTTCGCGTATCTGGTGCCGGCGTTGTTGTCGGGTCGTCGAGTCATCGTCTCCACCGGCACGCGCAATCTGCAGGATCAGTTGTTTCATCGCGATCTGCCGACGGTGAGCGCGGCTATCGGCCGGCCGGCGCGCGTCGCGTTGTTGAAAGGGCGCTCCAACTATCTTTGTTTGCATCGGCTCGAAGTTGCCGAACAACAAGCCATCTCGCGCGGCTTGCGGCGTGAAGTCGCCACTGCGTTACCGCGGGTCAGAGCTTGGTCGCACGCGACCAAAGGCGGCGATATTTCCGAGCTCGCACAACTCAGCGATTCGGATCCGGTGTGGCCGTGGGTCACGTCGACGCGGGACAATTGTCTCGGTCCTGAGTGCCCGTCTTTCGATAGCTGTCACGTGGTGAATGCGCGCCGAAATGCGCAGGGCGCGGACATCGTGGTCGTGAATCATCATTTGTTGATGGCTGACCTGGTGCTCAAGGAAGAGGGCTTCGGCGATCTGTTGCCGGGCGCGGACGCCATCATCATCGACGAGGCTCATCAACTGCCGGAAGTCGCGTCGAACTTTCTCGGCTTCACGGTTTCGAGTCGGCAGCTGCAAGCGTTGGCGCGCGATCTGGCCGGCGAGTTGTTATTGAGCGGTCCGCAACAGGCGGTCTCCGCGACCTTTGCACAGACCATCGATCGTCAGCTCATCGACGTGCAAGACGCACTCGGCACGCGGCGCGAGCGCTGCGAATTCAAGGATTGGCCGTCGCTGGTGATCGAAGGGCTGGCGAACCTGCGCACTACGCTGGACGACCTGGTTCAATCGCTGACCGAAGCTGCCAAAGACAGCACCGGGCTCGCCAATTTACGGCGGCGCTGTGTCGAAGCATCGAGCCGCTTGGGTTCGTTGATCGAAGAAGAATCCGCGGCCAGCGAACCGAGCGTGCGTTGGGCGCAGATCAGCATTCAAGGCGCGACGCGCGGCGTTTCGTTTCATCTGGTGCCGCTCGACGTGGCCGAACAACTCGGTGCTCTGGTGCAAGCCAACGCCGCGGCCTGGGTATGCACGTCGGCGACGCTGGCCATCGGCGAAAGCTTCGATCATTTCATCGAACGCATTGGGCTGAACGATGCGCGCACGGCACGCTTCGGTAGCCCGTTCGACTACGAGTCGCAGACGATGCTGTATCTGCCGAAAGGGTTGCCGCCGCCGTCGTCGCCAAAACATACCGCGAGCGTGGTGGACGCAGCGTTGCCGGTGCTGAGAGCCAGCGGCGGTCGCGCGTTCATGTTGTTCACCAGCCATCGAGCTTTGCGTGAAGCAGCTGACCTGTTACTCGCGCGTCTCGGTCCGGCACTGCCGTTTCCTGTGCTGGTTCAAGGCGACGCGCCCCGCGAAGCTTTGTTGACCAGATTTCGCGAGCGAGGCAACGCGGTGCTGTTGGGCACGAGCAGTTTCTGGGAAGGCGTCGATGTGAAAGGCGCGGCACTGTCGGTGGTGATCATCGACAAGCTGCCGTTCGCCGCACCCGACGATCCGGTGCTCAAAGCCCGGCTCGAAGCCATCGAGCGTCGCGGCGGCAATGCGTTCTTCGAAGAGCAGATTCCGCAGGCGGTGATTACCTTGAAACAAGGCGTCGGCCGCTTGATGCGAGACCCGAACGACTTCGGCGTCATCATGTTGTGCGATGAGCGTTTGCGGACCAAGGGCTACGGACGAATCTTCCTCGACAGTCTGCCGACCATGCCGCGTACCGAGAACCTGGTCGACGTGCAACAGTTCTTATATGAGAGATTGAGCGAGATCGGTCTGGCGCCGGATCCGGACGCCATGAACCCTTCCGCTGCGATTGATTGGTAATTCCATGCGCCTGCTCGCCATCGATACTGCTACTGAACGTTGCTCCGTCGCGCTACGCATCGACGGGCAGGTGATCGAGCGCGCCATCGAGATGCCGCGCGGTCATGGCGATTTGGTGTTGCCGATGGTCGAGTCGGTGCTGCAAGAGGCGGGCTTGAAGTTGGCCGACCTCGACGGCATCGCTTACGGGCGCGGGCCAGGCGCGTTCACCGGCGTGCGAATCGCGGTCGGTGTGGTTCAGGGGCTGGCTTTCGGTGCGGGCTTGAAGACGGTGGGTGTGTCCAATCTCGCCGCCGTTGCCCAGCAAGTGGCGCAACCCGGCGATCGGGTCCTGGTGTGCATGGATGCGCGGATGGAGCAGGTGTATTGGTCGAGCTTCGTGCGCGAGCAGGGGAGTGAGTTGGTCACGCCGCTCGCGGCCGAGCGGGTCGATGCACCGGACGCAGTCGATGAAGGCGATTACAGCACTTTGGCTGGCACCGGCTTCAAGGCTTATCCCAAGCTGACCGAGCGACTGGCGACCGGTGCGCGCGTCATTCATGAAGTGACGCTGCCCAAGGCCAGCGATATCGCATTACTCGCCGAACCGGAATTTCGCGCCGGCCGGGCCAAGCCGGCCGCCGAGGCCGAGCCGGTTTACATTCGCGATCAGGTCGCGCACGTCAAAGTCCCCTGACGAGGGCCTGTAAAGAGCCTGCAATAAAGCCGCGTTTATCGTCACGAATTCGCAGCTTTGTCATCTGTCCGCCAAATTCCGCGCTTTGCGTAATGGGACTGTAATACTTCATTGCTGTAATGTGCTCCGTCATCCATGTCATTGATTTGCTAGCCTCATACCTTCATGGCAACCAAGCAGATACTGATCGTCGAAGATGAGCGGCCGATCCGCGAAATGATTGCGTTCGGACTCCGACGCAGTGGTTTCGAGGTGCGCGAGGCCGCCGACGTGAGCGCCGCCCGCGCCAGCATCGCCGACCAGCGCCCCGACCTGGTGCTGATCGACTGGATGTTGCCGGACATGAGCGGTCTCGAATTGACCCGCGCTTTGAAGCGCGACAAGGAAACTCAGGAAGTGCCGGTGATCATGCTCACCGCGCGCGCCGAAGAGCAGGACAAGGTCATGGGCCTGGATAGCGGCGCCGATGACTACGTCACCAAGCCGTTCTCGCCGCGCGAGCTGTTGGCGCGAATCAATGCAGTTTTGCGTAGATCGACCAACGGCAGCGGCGAAGAGTTGATCGAAGCCGAAGGCCTGGTGCTGGATGCGGCCGGTCACCGCGTCACCGTGGGCGACCGCACTGTGCAGCTCGGACCGACCGAGTATAGGCTGCTGTCCTTCTTCATGACGCACGCGGAGCGGGTGTACAGTCGCGCTCAGCTCCTGGATCGCGTGTGGGGCGGCAATGTTTATGTGGAAGAACGAACGGTCGATGTGCACATCCGTCGCTTGCGTAAGGCGCTCGAAGCTTTCAGCTACGACCGTTTCATCCAGACCGTGCGAGGCTCCGGGTACCGGTTCTCAACGCGCGCGGAGTAGCCGTTGAAGAAGATACTGAGTGCCTTTTCGCCGTCGGGCTGGCAATCGGTATCCCGGCTCTGTATCGCGTTGCTGGCTGCCTGGCTGCTGGGCCTGGCGTTGGGCCGCGTCGCGCTGGTGCTGGCCATCGTGCTCGGCATCTATTCGATCGTGCAGCTATGGAACGTACTGCGTGTGGAGTACTGGCTGCGTAACCGCCGGGTCGAATCCCCGCCCGACATCAGCGGCGTGTGGGGAGAAGTCGTGACCATCATCAGCCGCATCTATCGTCGCAAACAGTTTCATCGCGCCCGAGTGACCGGACTACTGCGCGAGTTCCGTCGTCTCACCACCGCGATGCCCGAAGGCGCGGTGTTGCTCGGGCCCGATCACGAAATCCTGTGGTTCAACGGTCGCGCCGGCGAATGGCTGCGGCTGCGTCGTAAGCGCGACGTCGGCATTCGTATCGAAAACCTGGTGCGGCATCCGAGCTTCGTCGAGTACTTGAAGACCGGCTATCCCAGCGACGGCGCCGTCGTGGAGGACCTGGAGACCGACCGCTGGTTGGCTTTCAACGTGGTGCGCACTGGCACTGCCGAACGGCAGTTGCTGATGGTTCGCGACGTGAGCCAGGAACAACAGCTGCAGCACATGCGCAAGGACTTCGTCGCCAACGCTTCGCACGAGTTGCGCTCGCCGCTGACTGTGATCAGCGGTTATCTGGATGCGCTCGCCGACGATGACGCACTGGATCCGGCGTGGAATTCGCCGGTGCTGGAGATGCGTCGCCAAGCCGAGCGGATGCGCACCATCATCAAGGATCTGTTGGAACTGTCCAAGCTCGAATCCGGCGAACACACGCAAGAGGAGCAACCGGTCGACATGGCCGGCATGCTGTCGCTATTGCGCAAGGAAGTGATGGCGCTCGAGGCGCATCCTCGCAACGTGCGCCTGGAGTTGCAGAGCGACGCGCTGTTGAAAGGCGTCGAGTCCGAGTTGCATTCGATTGCGTCGAATCTGATCTCCAACGCGGTGAAATACACGCCGGTGGAAGGGGAGATCGAGTTGCGCTGGTGGGTCGACGATGACGGCGCGCATCTGTCGGTGCGCGACACCGGCATGGGCATCGCTGAAGAACACATCCCGCGCTTGACGGAGCGGTTCTATCGCGTCGATCCGGGCCGAGCGCGCAGCATGGGCGGCTCGGGGCTGGGGTTGGCCATCGTCAAACACGCCTTACAGCGCCACGACGCCACGCTACAGGTGCAAAGTAAGGAAGGCGTGGGTAGCACCTTCACTTGTCATTTCCCGAGCGCTCGCGTCGTCGCACGCAGTGCTGACGTTCTCGCCATCGCCTGATTCTTTTTCGTCGTTTGTAACATCCTTGTCATGCCGGTGCCGCGTCACTGGCATGTCATAAACGCGTGCGCAACACAGATTGCCGCGGGTGCGTTGGCACTCGGGTCAAATTCACAACAACGGCGCATTGCTTGATGATCACGTCGATTGAAACATTGTTGTAATAACTCCGCCGTATAACGCCTGTCCGACACGCGCAGCAGCGCGGCCACTTCAACAAGTCGATTTGTCTGGTCAGGTTATGAAACAAACGGAGACATCCCCCGTGAAGAATCTCGTCCTCGCAGCCGCGGTCGCGACTGCACTGTCCTCGGTGCCGATGGGCGCCTTTGCCGCGAGTCCCAATAACGATTTGGCGCAGATCCGCGAGCAGCTCGAAGGACTGTTGCAGCGGGTCGATAAGCTGGAGCAGGAAAACACTCAGCTCAAGCAAGAGAACGACAATCTCAAGGCCGCCGATGAAAAGCTGCAGGCCAACGATGATTATCTGAAGGCCGAAGCCAAGGGCTTGCGCAAAGAAGCCGCCCAGCAGGCCGCGGAAGTCAGCAAGGTCAAGGGCGCCGACTGGGCCGGCAAGCTGGCCATCACCGGCGATGTGCGTTACCGCTACGAAATGATCAGCGACGAAACGCTGAGCGGTGGCGTGCAAACGGCCGATCGTTATCGCGATCGCGTGCGTGCCCGCGTCAACGCGGTTGCCAAGGCGACCGACAACATCACCGTCGGCGTCGGCTTCGCGACCACCGAAAACGGCGATCCGCGTTCCTCGAACCAGACGCTCACCGGCTCGTTCTCGCGCAAGAGCCTGGACCTCGACCTGGCTTACTTCGATTGGAAGTTCGCCTCGTGGGGTAACTTGATCGGCGGCAAGATGAAGCAGCCGTTCGTCAAGCCGGGCCAGAGCTTGTTCTGGGACAACGACATCAATCCGGAAGGTTTGGCGGTCGGCTTCAACAGCGGCATCTTCTTCGGTACCGCGTACAACTACTGGCTCACCGAACAGTCGGGTCTGGAAACCACGCGCACTGCCGACACGATGTTGCACGGCTTGCAGATCGGCACGCGTCTGCCGATCGGTAGCAGCACCTTGATGCTCGCGGCTCACTACTATGATCTGAGCGCAGGGCAGGGCCGTGCGCCGTTCTACAACAGCAGCGCCAACGGCAACACGACGGTGAACGTCGGCACGCCGGCCACGGCGGTGTTGTTGAACGATTACGAAGTCATCAACCTGAGCGCCGAGTTCAACACTCAGATCGGTGCGCTGCCGCTGCAGATCTGGGCGGACGTGGCGCAGAACCAGGATCCGAGCGATCTGGATACGGCGTGGTCGGCGGGCGTGCTGTTGGGCAAGGCTTCCAACTACCGCACCTGGGAAGTGGGTGCCCTGTACCAGGTCATCGAGAAGGATGCGTTGTTCGCGCAGCTGATCGATTCGGACTTCGGCGCGGGTGTGTCCGACACCGAGGGCTGGGTGCTGCGTGCCGGCTATACGCCGATCAAGAACTGGACGCTGAACGCGACCTACTTCCTCAACAAGCGCAACGTCGACCGTCCGGCGAGCTCGGGTCAGACCGAGATCGACTACGATCGTCTGCAGCTGGACTTCAACGTCAAGTTCTAATTGTTGCCGAGGCTTGAATGGGGCGGCGGGCGCAAGGCGCTCCGTCGCCCTTTTTCTTTGCTCTTTTCTTTTGCCGGTCCGCAGGTTATACAACCAACGATCTAATAGGTGATGTCATGGAAAAGTCCGATCTCTCTCATCACATTCTGAGTCGCTACAACGACGACCTGGAGCGCGTGCGTACCAACGTGCTGCAGATGGGCGGTTTCGTCGAAGAACAGCTCAAGCAGGCGGTGGCGGCCCTGGTTCAGGGCGACAGCCGGCTGGGCGAGCAGGTGGCGCGCGGCGATCAGAAAGTGAACGCCATGGAAGTGGCCATCGACGACGATTGCAGCCGCATCCTGGCAACGCGTAGCCCAGCGGCCTCCGACCTGCGCTTGATCGTCGCGGTCATCAAGACCATCACGGACCTGGAGCGCATCGGCGACGAAGCCGAAAAAATCGGCTACATCGGTTCGCGCCTCGCGGCAGTGGAGCGCCCGGCGGACCGTTATCGCGAAATCAAGCATCTCGGCCGGCTGGTCGGCGACATGGTGCATGAAGCGCTCGACGCGTTCGCGCGCCTCGATCCGGAAGGCGCGGTGGCCATCGCCAAAAAGGACCGGCTGGTGGACGAAGAGTTCGAAGCCATCCAGCGCCAGTGCATCACGTTCATGATGGAAGATCCGCGCACCATTCGTCGTGCCCTGGACGTGTTGTGGGTGGCGCGTGCGCTGGAGCGCATCGGCGATCACGCCAAGAACGTTTGCGAATACGTGGTCTACATGGTCCACGGCAAAGACATTCGTCATCTGTCCATGGAAGACGTGGAAAAGCATCTGCAGTCCCGTTCGCAGCGTCAGCAGGACGCTCTGCCGCCCGCCCGCTGATACATGCTGACAGTCAATCGTCGCGCGGGTAACGCGCTGGGCTTCCTGGCATGTGCGGCTCTGATGGGGTACGCGCTGTACGCACAGCACGTGCTCGGTTTGGAGCCGTGCCCGCTGTGTATCTTTCAGCGCGTTGCTGTGATTTCGGTGGGCGTGTTGTTCTTGCTCGCCGCGCTTCACAACCCGTCCAGCCGAGGCGGCGCGATTGGCTACGGCCTGCTCATCGATCTGGCGGCGCTGATCGGTATCGGCATTTCAGCGCGTCATATCTGGATTCAGGCGCAGCCGCCCGGCAGCGTCGCGGCTTGCGGCGCCGATCTGAACTATCTGCTGGAAATCATGCCGGTGACCGAGGTGGTCAACAAAGTGCTGTTCGGCTCCGGCGAGTGCGGCAAGATCGATTGGACCTTGCTGGGCCTGTCCATGCCCTGGTGGGTGTTGATCGCGCTGGTGGGCTTGGGCTCGTGGGCCGTGCTGGTGAACATCGTCGCCAAGTCCAAGAAGTCCCGCGCCAATACCCTTCGCTTCTAACTGCAAGACCGGCCAGAGGCCGGTCTTGTCGCTCTCATCGGTTACTTCGCGAGCATCAGCTCGATGGTGCGCTCGTAGATTTCCGCGAGCTTCACTACATCGTCGATACGCACGCTTTCATTCACCTTGTGAATGGTGGCGTTGATCACGCCCAGCTCCACGACCTGCGCGCCAGTGGGCGCAATGAAGCGGCCGTCCGAAGTGCCGCCGGTGGTCGACAATTCCGGCGTCACATTCACCAACTCTTGAATCGCTTGCGTCGCCGCCTTGGACAACGCGCCGGGCGCGGTGAAGAAGGGCAGGCCGGACACGAACCATTCCAACGAATAGTTCACCTTGTGACGGTTCAGGATCTCGGTGATGGTCGACTGCAGCTTGTCCACGGTCTGTTCGGTGGAGAAGCGCAGGTTGAAGCGCGCTTTCAATTCGCCGGGAATGACGTTGGGCGCGCCGGTGCCGGCACTGATGTTGGAGATCTGGAAAGTCGTCGGCTGGAAGAAATCGTTGCCTTTGTCCCAAGTGCGCGCCGCCAGCTCCGCCAAGGCGGGCGCAACGGCATGCACCGGGTTGTCCGCGAGGTGCGGGTAGGCGATGTGACCTTGCACGCCGTGCACTGTCAGCTTGCCGGATAGCGAGCCGCGACGGCCGATCTTGATGACGTCGCCGAGTTCTTTGGTGCTGCTCGGTTCGCCGACGATGCAGTAGTCGATTTTTTCATTACGCGCCTCGAGCACTTCCACCACGCGGCGCGTGCCGTCCACCGACGGGCCTTCTTCATCGCTGGTCAACAAAAAAGCCAGGCTGCCTTTGTGGTCCGGGTGTTTGGCGAGGAAGCGTTCGGCGGCGGTGACCATGGCGGCCAGGCCGCTCTTCATGTCGGCGGTGCCGCGTCCGTACATGATCCCGTCCTTGATTACCGGGTCGAACGGATCGGTGGCCCATTCCTCACGCGGGCCGGTGGGCACCACGTCGCTATGACCGGCGAAGCACAGTACCGGCCGCTCGGTGCCGTGGCGGGCCCACAGGTTTTCGACCGGGCCGAACGGCATGCGCTCGATGCGGCAGCCGGCCGCTTCCAGGCGCTGGGCGATCACTTGCAGACAACCCAGATCCTCGGGGCTGACCGAGGGACGACGGATCAGGTCTTGAGTCAGCAGCAGGGTCGGGTCGTCGGCGAGAGTCGACAAGGGCGTGAGCTCCAGGCTAAGGAACCAAGCAAGGGTAGGGCGCGCGGTCTTATAGCCAGGGTTGCCCCGCGTCGCAAGTCCGACGATGAGCCGCACGCTAACTCGTTCACGCCACGACGGTTTAGCAACGGTCACGACTGCGTGTTACGCCTTGATGACGGCCGTTCGCACGAACCTCGCGGCCTGTAATACGACTGTCATCGAAGGCCGTCAGACTCCCCGCCAGCTAGCTAATAAGTATCTCAGTCCTCACACTCATAACGAGGTTCAAGTCAATGAAGTTGTGGCACAAATTTGGCGCGTCGGTAGTCCTGACGGGCTTCGCGGCGGTCGCCGCGCCGCAGTTCGCGCACGCGCAGAGCGTCATCAAGATCGACGGCTCCAGCACCGTGTTTCCGATCGCCGAGGCGGTCGCGGAAGAATTCCAGATTTCCAAGAAGGGCAAGGTTCGCGTCACCGTCGGCATCGCCGGCACCGGTGGCGGCTTCAAGCGCTTCTGCCGTGGCGAGACCGACATTTCCAACGCCTCGCGCCCCATCCTTAAAGAAGAGATGGAGCTGTGCAAAGCGGCTGGCATCAAGTACCTGGAACTGCCGGTCGCATTCGACGCGCTGACCGTGGTGGTCAATCCGGCCAACACCTTCGTCAAGTCGCTGACCGTTGCCGACCTGAAGAAGATGTGGGAGCCGGCCTCGCAAAGCCGCGTCACCAAGTGGAATCAGGTGCGTTCGGAATGGCCGGCGCAGCCGCTGATGCTGTTCGGCCCTGGCGCCGACTCGGGCACCTTCGACTACTTCACCGAAGCGGTGAACGGTAAGGCCAAGGCCAGCCGCGGCGACTACACCGCCAGCGAAGACGACAACACCCTGGTGCAGGGCGTGGAGAACAACAAGAACGCGATCGGCTACTTCGGCTACGCGTACTACATCGCGCACAAGGACAAGATGCGCGCTGTGCCGATCGTGAATCCGCAGGGCAAGGAAGTCGGTCCGAGCATCGAGGCGGTGAACGACGGTACCTACAACCCGCTGTCGCGCCCGCTGTTCATCTATGTGCGTGACACGTCCGCTGCCCGCGCCGAGATCAAGGAGTTCATCCAGTTCTACCTGACCGACGGTGCCCAGCTGGCCAAGGAAGTGGGTTATGTGCCGCTGCCGGCCGAAGCGTACAAGCTGGCGCTGAAGCACTTCGCCGACGGCAAGATGGGCACGGTGTTCGGCGGCGTGCCGGAAGTCGGCGTGACCATCGACAAGCTGCTGGCCCGCGAAGGCAAGCTGTAATCGGGTTTTAACCAAAAGCGACCTCATCGGCGGGATTCCTGGGGCTCCCCTTCACCGGGAGTCCCGCCGCAGCAGGTCTACAAGTCTGGGATCGGGGGCGTCATGCCACTACAATGACGCCCTTTCGCGGGTACGAGGCCCGCGTCAGAAGGCGCGCCCTGGGTGCGTGACTAGCAGCGGGTACTTATGGCTTCCAATACGTCGACCAAGTCGGCAGAGCTGATTTCGCGGAGCGGCCTGCGCTACCGCAAGATCCGTGATCGCATCATCGAAACGCTGCTGCTTGCGGCTGGCCTGGTGGCGGTGTTCACCACGCTGGCCATCGTGGTCATCCTGTTGAGCGAGTCGGCGGCGTTCTTCGAGCACGTCACGCTGAAAGAATTTCTCACCGACACCATGTGGACGCCGCTGTTCGCGGATGCCCATTACGGCATCCTGCCGCTGGTGGCGGGCACGCTGACGACCACCATGGTTGCTTTGATCGTGGCGGTGCCGGTGGGCACCATCATCGCCATCTACTTGAGTGAGTTCGCGTCGCACCGGCTGCGCGAAACCGTCAAACCCATTCTTGAACTGCTGGGCGCGGTGCCGACCGTCGTGTACGGCTACTTCGCGCTGACGGCGGTGACGCCGTTGTTGCAAATGATTTTCCCCGAGCTGCCGGGCTTCAACATGCTCAGCGCCGGCTTGGTGATCGGCTTGATGATCGTGCCTTATGTCGCTTCGGTGAGCGAAGATG
>NZ_JAEUPY010000858.1 GCF_016790065.1 Steroidobacter sp. | reverse complement strand
AAGATGGTATCGGCAATGATATAGGCCGTGCCGTCCGGAGCCACGTCGACCAGCTTCACCGCAAAGTCCGTGTCCTTGGCGCTGGATGAAACCTTCAACACGGTATCGACAAAGCCGGTGACTTCCAGGGGCGCGGTTAGCGGCTCGCTGCTGTACACGAGCACATCGGCTCGCGACTCGATCACACGCTGATCGACGGCACCGGGCTGCACGAGGCCGCCGTTACAACAATCGCCACCGCCCAGCGTTTGTACCGGGTTCAACGGATCATAGGTGAATCGATCGGGCTTCTCGCCGGCGGGCGGCGCAGTGCGCTCCAGCCGGCCATCGCCATACAAGCTATTGGCACCGCCGCCGCTTCGCAGGTACATGCGAACGGGCTGGGCCTGTTTCGGCGGCCACTGTGACGAGGACTTCCAAGCGTTCTCGCCCATCGTGAAGTAGCGAACTGCAGGCGTCGACGGCGCGAACGCATTCTTTGTGCCCTTCAGCCAGCGGTCGAACCAGGCGAAAATGGTGCCGTCGACGTCGAATCTGGCATCGCCCATCGAACGCTCGCCGACGACCAGATCGGAGCTGAGTTTGCTGTACTGGCAGTGAGCCACCGGCGCGACGACTGCGTATTGGTTGGCGCTTGCCTCAGCATCGGTGTTCGCGGTGCGCGCGTGATTGAACAACTCGAGATTCGGGCCGATGGAGACGTCGTACCAGCTGTTGAACCACAGCGCCGGAACACCCCAGCCCATGTCGTCGTGATACAGGCCGCCCTTGCGCCAGGCCGGATCGGCCGGCGAACGTTTGATCAGTTCCTCGAAGGTTCCGGGCGGCTCACCCAGATCGCTCAGCAGCGCATCGATGGGCAGATGCTTTATTTGTTTGGTCCATTCGACGTCCGGCTTCTTCGCATCCAGATCGTTGTACTGAGCAATGCGCGCTCGGATCTTGGGATCGAGCGACGCTGGCAGTTGCGCGCGCAGCGGATTGTCGACGTGATACAGCCACACGAAGAACAGACTGCGAGGCACGCCGCCGGTATACCAATTGCCTTGCTCCTGGAATCGGCCAACTTTGCCGATGCCGGCGCCCGCAGCCATCGGCACCATCGCGGCATGCGCAGGATGGTTCTGTGCTGCCAGCGCGAGTTGCCACTCAGCCGATGAAGAGCAACCGAGCGTACCGACCTTGCCGTTCGACCAAGGCTGTTTGGCGATCCAGCTCAACGCGTCGTAGCCATCGGCCTGCGGATACCCCAGGATTTGAAACTTGCCTTCCGAGAAATATCGACCGCGCTCGTTCTGGACGATGAACACATAGCCGCGTCTCACCGCCGCGACTGCGTAACGTAGCGACGCGCCGCGTATGCCCAACTCGTTGTATGGCGTCTTCCACAGGATGGTGGGCAACGGGCCTTTGGCGTTTTTCGGTCGGAACACGTTGGTCGCAAGCCCCACGCCATCGCGCATCGGCACGAGCTGGATGCGTTCGTCCGTCGCAGTCTCTTTCAACTCCTGTTGCAGCGACTCTTCGGGGAGTTTCCAGTAATCCGGTGCGTCCGTCGGTGGCGGCGGATCGGCCAAGGTAATAACCGGCAGGGCGGCGAGCAGGATCGACAGAACAGCGGCACGGCTCGGCATCGTTCGGGATCCTTGGACGGCGGCAGAGGCGCGATGGTAGCGAATGGGGCTGACTAAACCAACGGCCACCCTTTCGGCTGATGCGCGCCCACCGTTCCGGGCGTAACGTCGCCGGTACTAACAAGGCCGTTGCAAAACTAAGGAGAGGGCAGTCATGAGTTCATGTCCATTCACCGGCAAGGCATCCATCGAAACTGCAGCCGTGGACCAGGAGTGCCAAACGTCGCCTTGCGGCTTTTCGCGCGCCCATGGTTTCGGTCGCAGAAATGGCGATGAGCAACCCACCGGCGGCGCGGTACGGCAGGGAAAGTTCGGACGAATGTTTGCTAATTTGCCGCCGCTGCGAACCACCGATCAGGCGTTGGAACAACTCGGTCAGGCGATGCGCGGCACCTCCGGGGATAACGCCGATATTCCCGGCGGGCTTCACCTATCTGGGTCAGTTCATCGACCACGACATCACACTCGACACCACCGGGCTGGGTGAGCAGATCGCCGATCCCACCGCAGTGTTGAATTTTCGCTCGCCGAAGCTGGATCTCGACAGCATTTACGGCAGAGGTCCGGTGGCGGATCCGCAGCTGTATCAGCGCCTGAATGCGTCACGGATGCAGATCGGTCGGACCAACACTCAATCCATCGGCAAGCCGTCGATGAAGCCGAATCTGCCTTTCGATCTACCTCGTGGCCCGCAGGGCTTGGCCATCATCGGCGATCCTCGCAACGATGAAAATCTGATCGTCGCGCAGACTCATCTCGCCATGCTGCGCTTTCATAACAAAGTGGCGCAGCAGGTGGAGCAGGGCAACGTCGTCATCGTCCGCTCGGTCTTCGAAGACGCGCGTGAGCTGGTGCAATGGCACTACCAATGGGTGGTCTTGCACGATTTCGTCAGGCGGCTGGTGGGCGACGCGGTGCTGTCGGATGTGCTCGAGAACGGCCGGAAATTTTATCGCTTCGAGGAGCAATCCGAATTCGGTGAGCCGTACATGCCGTTGGAGTTCTCGGTGGCTGCCTATCGGATGGGGCACAGCATGGTGCGCGAGATCTACGATTACAACGACGTGTTCAATGATCACGGTGGCGTGACGCCGGCCAATCTGGTGCTGCTGTTTCGTTTCAGCGGCCTGTCCAGCAACGAGCCCGATCCGGTCAAGTTCGCTCGCGACATTCCCATTCCCAGCGATTGGATCATCGACTGGAATCGATTCTTCGATACCAACGGACCGGCGGCCAATCCGAGCCTGTTGCTGGATCCATTGATCGCCAATCGCTTGCACCAGCTCAACAACATTCCGGCGTCCGAATCGGCGTCGCTGGCCGTTCGTAATCTGCAGCGGTCGTTGAAGATGGGCTTGCCGTCCGCTCAAGACGTGGCCGGCTTCATGGGGCTGCCGTTACTCAGCGAGGCGCAGTTGACCAGTGACGCGGATGGCCAGAAGTTAAAAGAGCTGCAACTGCCTCTGAAGACGCCGCTGTGGTACTACATCTTGAAAGAAGCACAACAGCAGCAGGGCGGTAAGCGACTCGGTGCGGTCGGTGCCCGCATCGTGGCGGAAGTGTTCGTCGGGATGTTGCAGGGAGATCCGAACTCTTTCCTGTCGCGCAACCCAGGCTGGCGACCGACGCTGGGCGCGGCGAACTTCGGCATGGCCGAGCTACTGAAATTCGCCGGCGATCTGGATCCGGTCCGGGATCCGAACAACATTTCTTAGACCGCGTTGGTGAACACGGCCAACTGGTCGGCGAAGGCACGCTGATATGCGGGACGTGCCTCGCCGCGTTTGATGTACGCGCAGAGGCTGGGGTAACTCTGCAGTACTCCCGATGCATCCAACCGCCGTAGCACTGTCACCATCAGCAGGTCGCCAGCGCTGAATGCGCCGTCGAGCCACTCGGCATCGCCCAGCCGAAGGGCTAGCTCGTCCAGACGCACACGGACGCGGCTCTCGAGCATGGGTTGGCGTGTCTCATACCAGCTCTTGTCGCGTTCCAGGATGCTGGCCAAGCCGAACTCAACAATCGGCGGCTCTACCGTGTTGAGCGCGGCAAACATCCATGTGATCGCTCGCGCCCGGGCATTCGCTTCGGTCGGTAGCAGGCCCGGATGGCGTTCGGCGATGTGCAGAATGATGGCCCCAGACTCGAACAGCGTCAGATCGCCTTCCTGATAAGTCGGGATCTGGCCGAACGGATGCCGCGAACGGTGCTCGGGTTGCTTCATCTCGGCGAACGAGACGAGTTGGACATCGTACGGTTGGCCCACTTCTTCGAGAGCCCAGCGAACGCGCATGTCACGCGCCAGGCCCCGGCCGCGATCCGGCGAGCGTGCAAAAGCGGTGAGGATGGGATTCATGGGACGCTCCTGGGGATGGCAAGTCTTCTCAAGGACGGTCGAGCTCGGTGGCAGCCGACATCAGGCTCGACTTTCGCAGTAGGATAGCTGCGCCTCGGGTCGCCACAGGATCTCATCATGCTTCATTCGATGCGCGTCTGGGTCGCTTCGTCGTCGCTGCTGCTGACTACTGCGGCGGTCTTGGCAGCACAGCCGGGTGGTCCCGCTGCCGATCGCGTCTATCGCAATGGAGTGATCTTCACGGCCGACGCGGGCAGCTCTCAGGCGCAGGCCCTGGCGGTTCGAGAGGGACGCATTGTTTACGTGGGGGCGGAGCAGGGGGTTGCACCTCACGTCGGTAAGGCGACCGTGGTGGTGGATCTCAAAGGACGTTTCCTGATGCCCGGCCTGGTCGACGGCCACATGCATCCCGGCTCAGCGGGTGCGACGCTGCTCAAATGCAGCCTGAACTACGAGTCACTGACCGTGCCGGAACTGCAGCAGCGGGTCCAAGCGTGTCTCGACAAGACCCGGGGCGAAGCGCCGAATGCCTGGCTCGAAGTGGTCAACTGGTTCCAAGAAAACATGCGTCCCACCGGTGTGGTCACCAGCCATGCGACGCTGGATGCATTACAGACCAAGCGGCCCATCATCGTGCGCTCGTCGTTCGGTCACACGGTGCTCGCCAACTCACGAGCGTTGAAACTTGCAAACATCACCGCGGCCACTGTGGATCCGCCTGGAGGCAAGATCTGGCGTGATGCCAAGGGTGAGCCGACCGGCTTGTTGGAAGACGCGGCGTTCGAAGGATTCGCAGCGCTGTTGCCCAAGTCGACTCCGGCGCAGGATGTCGAGGCTGTATTGGCTGCGCTCGCAGCCATGAACAAACAAGGCGTCACGAGTTTTCTCGATGCGGCGGCATCGCGCGAGGACGTGGCAGCGTTCGCGACAGTTCGCAAGAACGGCAAACTCACCGCGCGTGCGCACTTCGCGCCGCCGATCGAGCCTGCTGAGGTCGGTGCTTTGGATAAAGCGGTCGCCCGAGTGGTGTCGATTCGAAAGCAGTTCGACGAAGGTCCGATCAGTCGCGCGCCGGGAATCACGGTGCGCAATGCCAAGTTGTTCATGGACGGTGTGATTTCGGCGCCTGCGCTCACTGGCGCGATGCTGGAGCCGTATCGACAGAACACCGGCACCACCGATCATCCCAAATGGGGGCCAGGCACGAGCCGCGGTCCCGATGTTTATTTCCCGCCAGAGGCATTAGCGAACGTTCTCACCGCACTCGGCCGGGCCGGCATCGATCCGCACTTGCATGCTGATGGCGATGCCGCGGTCCGTGCAGCGCTCGATGGAATCGCGGCACTTCGTAAAGCGTTGCCTGGTGCGTCGATTCGGCCGGCCATCGCTCACAACGAAATCATCGCTGCGGCGGATTTGCCTCGCTTCAAGGCGCTCGATGCCACGCCTGTGCTGTCGTTCCAGTGGCAGAAGCCGGCAGGTGACACGCTAGGTTTGAAAGATTATTTCGGTCCGGAGCGAATGAAGGCTCTCGAGCCTGCTGGTCGCCTCGCCGCGGCCGGGGCACGAATCGCGTTCGGCAGCGACTGGCCGGTGGA
>NZ_JAEUPY010000855.1 GCF_016790065.1 Steroidobacter sp. | reverse complement strand
CATTGGAATCGGCGACCACGCGGGACAGCTTCCGTAGTGCACGAAGAGATGCCTTGGCTTCGATTGATCGGAGAACGTTGATTGATGGCTCACCCGGGCGGATCTCCAGGTACTCGATGCCGAACGCGGTGCAAGTTTCCTTAACCGCTGCCCGTGTGAGGTCGTCCCACTGCATCACTTAACCCTCCTGGTAGCTTTCAGCCCGTCCAGATGGTCGCTCCAACCCTGCATCATCTTCCGGCGCTCAGGAAGATATTCTGCGGCGTTGTATGCTGCCCGCACCTTGTCGCGCTCGCCATGCGCCAACTGGCGTTCGATCGCATCACGGTTGACCCCCTGCTCGTTGAGTAGCGTGCTGGCGGTGGTCCTGAATCCGTGCGCCGTCTGCTGATCCTTGGAATAGCCGCAAGCTCGCAAAGCGACGTTGATCGTGTTCTCTGACATAGGCCGCGATGTGTTGCGATTCGACGGAAAAACATACCCTGTGCCGTCGGCGCCAGTCACGGACTCGAGTTCCCGCAAGATCGCAACAGCCTGGCGTGACAACGGCACGATGTGCTGCTCGCGCATCTTCATCTTGTTGGCGGGAATCCTCCATTCCGGTTCCTCAACGTCGAGGTTGAATTCCGGCCACTCCGCATGTCGCAGCTCGCCAGGGCGCACGAACAGCAGCGGGGTGATTCGAAGAGCGCAACGGACGACGAAGGAGCCGTCGTAGGCATCCAGCGCCCGCATCAGCGCCCCCACCTTCGCGGGCTCGATGATAGCGGCATGGTGTTTCACCTTAACCGCCGGCAACGTGTCCGCGCCGATCAGTTCGGCGACCGGACTGTGCGAAACGTATTTGCGCTTCTTGGCATACCGAAACATGGCCGCCGACTGCGACAGCGCCCGATGCGCGGTGTCGATCAGCTTCGCACCTTCCATTCGGCGGATGCAGCCGAGCACGTCGTCATCGGTCACCTCAGCAATGGGTCGATGGCCGAGCCAGGGGAAGAAGTGAACTTCGAATCGACGCTTGGTCCGCTCGATGTGGTCAGCCGACAACCCCTTCGCCTTAACCATGTTCTCGATCCACTCCAGCGTGATCGCTTTGAACGTGGTCTCGCTTGCGGCCGCCTTCGCAATCTTGTGGTCGGTGCGCACGATGGCGGGATCGATGCCGTTCGCTACTTGCTTGCGGATTTCCTCGCCTCGCTCCCGTGCCTTAGCGAGCCCGATGTCGGGGTAAGTGCCCAGGCTGAGCAACTTCTCCTTGCCTCCCCAACGATATCGCTGGCGCCACCATTTCCCGCCGGACGGCGTGATGAGCAGGTAGAGGCCGTCAGTGTCGAACAGCTTGTAAGGCCTCAAACGAGGTTTGATTCCGCGGATCTTTGTGTCCGATAGCTTCGGCATAAAGGGGTAACTGGCCCTCCCCGGCCTGCTGACCAATGGGGTTACCCCTTGAAGTTACCCTCGATAGGGGTAGGATGTCCACGGAAGGCAGCGAAGGACGGCGAAGAGGTAATCGCCAGGATTTCGGGGTTTTTTCTAGGGTTTGCCGATTCCGGCGAAGGCCGGCGAAGGCTGTTATGGAGGCTCGGGCCGGAATCGAACCGGCGTAGACGGCTTTGCAGGCCGCTGCATGACCACTTTGCTACCGAGCCTCGGAAGAATTGGGCGGCAATGGCGCGATTGCGCCCCGCCCGACGGGCAAGCGCGCAATTGTGGACTAGTTGGGGCCGCCTGACAATTGCCCCGAGCCCACTTGTGGCGCCTTTGCCACGGCTGGGGACCCGGCCGACCGGCCCCTCACAGCGGGGATTTAGTCAATTCGATCCAGTGAGAGACTGCATTCCGCTCTCGCGGACTGTCGATCGCGATGGCGCTGGCCGAGCCATTGAGCGTCTCGCCGCGCAGCTGCAAGGACAGCGACACGGTATAGGCGTAGCGATCGGTGTCTGGCGTGCCGATGCGAACTGCCAAATCGCCGCTAAAGAGGTTGCCGGCGAGGCGCGGACGATTCACCAGCGCCAGCAGTTGATCGCCGACCTGAGCATGCACTTCGCCATTCGCGAGAAAGCGCAGCTCTACCGGCACCGGCTTGGTGTACGTCGACAACAAGCCCCGCCACACGCCGCGCAAATTGTCGGGCGTGACG
>NZ_JAEUPY010000841.1 GCF_016790065.1 Steroidobacter sp. | reverse complement strand
GTCCGTCCGGCGCGATAGAAACATTCTGTATCCCGAACTGATCGGTATAGGCAGTGATCTGCCGCGGCTTGAAATTCGGTGCAGCGGCGGCAAGCAAGTTGTTGCCATCGCTCCAAACCACATGGCGGCTGTTCGCGGCGGCGATCAAGCTGGAACCCATCGTGTCATGAGCCGCGATCGATTCCGCCAGCGTGAATGTTTCGGGGCGCGATGCGGCGTGACACACCGGCGCGCACAACAAGAAACACAGCAGCAGCTTGTTCACTGGAGGCATAGGGCAACTTCGCTTGAAAGAGTTGGGAGAAAAGAAAGGGCCGCGCGCACGAGAACTCGTGCGCGCGGCCGATGGCTCAGGAACTACCAGCGTCCGCGAATGGACACGGTGACGCTACGCGGATTGCCGTAGACGTTCTGACCGAACAGCGCACCGGTGGGTTGCCAGTACACTTTGTCGGTCAGGTTCTCGCTGTAGATGGCGAGGGTCAGTTGCTCGGTGAGCGCATACTGGACCGAGGCATTCCACAGCGTGATGCCGCCGTAGTGAAGGTCGGTCGCGTAGAAGGCATTGCCTGGGATGCTGCCGAAAGCCGTGCTCGACTGCGCAGTGACGCCTGCATTGACGGTCACAGCCGACAGCGCGCCTGGCAATCGATAGGTGCTCCACACTTTCATTTGATGCTTGGGCGTTCGGCGCAAGGTGTTGGCACCGGTCGGCCGCCCCTTATAGTCCGATTGCGTGAAGGTGTAGCCACCGAACAGCTGCCAGCCTGGCAGCACCCGGCCGGACATTTCCAAGTCCATGCCTTCGACGGTGATATCCGACTCCTGCAGATAGCAGCAGCTCGAACCGGTCGCCGGATCGGTCACGCCGAGATAGGCCGGATCGCCGATGCCCTGACCGGCGCGTTCGAGCCGATAGATCGAAGCCGCCGCGGTCACGCCATCGAACACATCGCCTTTGATACCCAGCTCGACGTTACTGCCGACGATGGGGCTCAACGACTCGCTGCCCGGCGGCGGACCTTTCAACAGATT
Organism: Steroidobacter sp.; assembly: GCF_016790065.1. Classification (GTDB taxonomy): domain Bacteria; phylum Pseudomonadota; class Gammaproteobacteria; order Steroidobacterales; family Steroidobacteraceae; genus Steroidobacter. Next base: position 2,781 of record NZ_JAEUPY010000841.1, on the reverse strand, counting down.
GCCCTGAGGATTGAAGGTCTCGCCATAACTCACATAGGTCGTCCAACTGGGCGACAGCGAGTAGCTCAACGCGACACTGGGCACGAACTCCTGTTCGCTGTAACGCAAACGAGTGGTCGCGCCAGTCGCGAGGGTGGTGAATGTCTCGTTGTAACGAAACGTGCTGTAGCGACCGCCGAGTGTCAGCCGCAGCGGCTCAGCCAACTGCACTCCCACCGTCGCGTAGTAGCCTCGCTGTGACCGCTCGCGGTTCGGGTAGTACGAACTCGCAAACGTCGCAGGCTCGGCGAACGTTGCCGGATCGTAGTTATAGAAATTGCCGAGCGGGATACCGATGGGAAAGCCCGTGACCGCATAGCCGAGTTCATTGCCGCTCAGCCGGGTGTAGTCCGTGCCCACCGTGTAGCGGTGAGTCCGCCCGAAGAGTTGCAGTTCGCCACTGGCCGACAGATCGGCCATCCGTTGCGTGGCTGAGGCATCGAAGCGACGCCGCCCCATTCTGGCGCCTTCGTCGGTCGCCGGGTTGACGATGCCGCCCACCGTTATGTAGTTCGCTTCGGTGTCCTGCTCGATCTGATTCAGCTTGAGGCTGATGGTTCCAGTGTCGCCGTACTTCTGCTCGACTCGCGCGAAGGCGTCATAAGTGTCGGAGTTCCAGTAGGTCCACGGCGGCGCGATGCTGTATTCACGTGACACATTCAGCGTCCGGCCATCCGAGTAACGCGGCGTGCCCCAACCTGGAAAGCCTTTCTCATCGCGTTGCTCGTAGCTCAGACCGACCGCCAACACCGTGCTGTCCGTGGCGTCGAATTCCAGCGTGCCATAGGCGATCTGCTTCTCGGTCTTGTAGCGTTCCAAGTGATAGCCACGATCCATGTATGAAACCACCGCGCGGCCACGCAAGCGTCCATCGAGCGCCAACGGCCCGGTGCCATCGAGGATGGCGCGATAATTGTCCCAAGTACCGCCGGACAAGTTCACTCGCATCGCTGCGGTATGTTCGGGGCGCTTGCGGACCAGATTGATCACGCCGCCAGGCTCGCCCGCACCGGAATACATACCGTCCACACCGCGCAGCACTTCGATCTGCTCGATGGTCGACGTATCGGGTGTATAGAGAAAGCCCAAGCCGCCGCTGTAGCCCGGCGCACCGCCGTCGAACTGCATGGTCTCGAGCTTGATGCCGCGAGAATAGTAGAACGTGTCCTGCGGGTTGAAGGCACTCACCGCCACGCCAGTGGTCTGGATCAATGCTTCCTGCAGCGAGGTCAGGTTCTGCGCCTCGATGCGCTCACCGGTCATGATGGTGACCGACTTCGGCAGCTCTCGCAGCGTGCCGCCGGCTTTGGAGCCAACGCCCAGACGCCGATCGAGGGTGCCGAACACCATCACCTCATCGATGGTGGCGCTGGCGTCGCTATCGGTGCTGCTGCGAGCAACGTCTGCTTGAGCAAGCCGGATCAGTTCCATCTGCGCGCCCGCGCCGACGCGCTCATTGCCGGCTCTATCACGAATCGCCACCGTCTTTTCGTCCACGAACTCGTACGCCAGCGAAGTGTTGGCCAGCAACTGACTCAAGGCGGCGTCGGCGCTGAACCGGCCGTTGAGCGGTTGTGAAGTGATGCGCTCTCCCAGCTCGGTATAGAACATGATCGACAGTCCCGACTGTCGCGCGAAGCTGCTGAGCGCGTCGCCTAGCGGTTGCGCCGGTATGTTCAGCGACACCGTGGCTTGGCGCGACACTTCGGCGGCGCTCGCTGGTGCTGCTGTTAGCAGCAGACAGGCGCTCAAAGCCAACGGTGCCAGACACCCACCGGACGTGATGGGTTTACGAACAAGGCGAATCGAACGAGTCATAGCAGGTCTCCCCTTTTGGTCTTCTATGACCTGTTAGGCGGTTCGACCCGGCGATCCGGGGTACGGAATTTCGCTCAAAAAAAAAGCGTACCCCGTTTTCGCGAAATTCCCGCCTAAGAAGATATATGGGCTACGAGACATCGACGCTGCCGCCCCAGGATCCCGCCGCCAAGCCGGCCGCCCCTTTCAAGGGGCTGGCGCTGACGGTGCGCGACCACTACGGCAAGGCTCTGCACCAGTACCTGATGCGTCGGCTGCGCGGTACCCACCATGTCCGCGATCTGGAGCAGGAGGTCTATCTGCGCCTGCTGCGTGTTGCCAGCGCCGAATTGGTGCGCGACCCGCAGGCCTACATGTATCGCATCGCCTCGCACGTGGTTTACGAGTTCAAACAGCGAGCGGCGCAGGAACGCGTCACCTTCGATTCGGAGGCCGTGGCGGATTGGGAAGAACGCCCCCAGGACGTGTCCTCCGATCCGTTGGCGGATCAACTGAGCGCCGAACGGGAACTGCAACGCGCGCTCTCCAGCTTGCAGCCTCAATGGCGGGCCGCTTTCATCCTGCACATGCGCGATGGCTTGACGCACGCGGAGGTCGCGCAGCGCCTGAAGATTTCGGCGCACACGGTGAAGAAACACATGTTCAGGGCTTTTCTCGCGATGCGCAGCGCGACCCAGGCCCGCGAGCGGCAAGGCTAGGCGGCAACGCCGGCGGCGCATGGAGAACGAGATGGAACCCCAGCATCCGGACGACCTGAGTATCACCGAGCAGGCCTTTGAGTGGTACGACGTGCTGCGCACCGGCGGTGCTCGCGAGCGCGCGGCATTTGCGGAATGGCTAAGAACCTCGCCGCGACATGTCGGCGAGTTTCTGTCGGTGACGGCGGTGTACCAGGAACACGCCGGCGTACCGTTCACGCAAGAC
>NZ_JAEUPY010000804.1 GCF_016790065.1 Steroidobacter sp. | reverse complement strand
CTTGGAACTTCGTGATGAGCGGCTTGGTGTTCACCTGCTCCGGTCTGTTCCAGGCGCTGGGTAATACCGTGCCGGCGTTGCTCAGCTCGGCCACTCGTCTGGTGGTCTATGTGGTGCCGCTGATCTGGCTCACTCATCAGCCGAATTACCAGATCGAGCAGGTCTGGTATCTGTCCATCGCGGCCACCGCCATACAAGTGATTTTCAGCGTGACGTTGCTGCGAAAACAGATGCGTTTGCAGCTTGGCTCGCCCGCTACCCAGCCAGCCTAACCCGCCAGGAGTTTTTCCCATGCCCGTGTATCGATTTGGCGAACGCGTTCCGTCCGTGCATGACAGTGTGTTCGTCGCGCCCAATGCTTGCGTGATCGGCAGCGTAGTGTTGTCGGAGAATGTCAGTGTGTGGTTCGGCGCCACCATTCGCGGCGACAACGACACCATTACCTTGGGCAAGAACACCAACGTGCAGGAAGGCGCAGTGGTGCACACCGACCCGGGACTGAAAGTAACGATCGGCGACAACGTCACCATCGGGCATCAAGCCATGGTCCACGGCTGCACCATCGGCGACGGCTCGTTGATCGGCATTCAAGCCGTGGTGCTCAACGGCGCGGTCATCGGCAAGGAATGTCTGGTGGGCGCAGGCGCGGTGATTACCGAGCGCAAAGTATTTCCGGATCGCTCGTTGATTCTGGGTTCGCCGGCGCGCGTGGTGCGTGTGCTGAGCGACGAAGATGTCGCCAAAATGGGCATCGGAACCGCCAGCTACGTGGAGCGGCGCGAGCGGTTCCTCAACGATCTCGAAGAGATCTAGCGTTCGCGAGTCGCGAGCTGATGGCGCAGGTGTGAACGCACCGTCGGCCATTCGCTCGCGATGATGCTGTACACGGCCGTGTCTCGCAGCGTGCCGTCGCTCGAGCGACGATGATTACGCAGAATGCCGTCGAGCTTGGCGCCCAAGCGCTCGATGGCGCGGCGACTCAGATGATTGAAAAAGTGAGTACGGAACTCGACAGCCATACAGTCGAGCGACTCAAAGGCATGCGTCAATAGCAGCAGTTTGCACTCGGTGTTCAGCGGCGTGCGCTGGACACTCTTGCGATACCAGGTGCTACCGATTTCGACTCGGCGCGCCTCGGCCTCGATATTCATGTAAGTCGTGATACCGACGGCCTTGCCGGTCGCAGCGTCGATGACCGCGAACGGCAACATCGTTCCCTTGCGTTGCTGGTCCAACTTCTTCTCGATGTCCGCTGCCAACTTGTCGGGCGTCGGAATGAACGTGTACCAGAGATTCCACAACTCACCGTCGCGCAATGCCTCGGCGAGTTCGTCGTGCCTCGCCAAGGTCAGCGGCTCGAGCGTCGCGTGTTGTCCGCGCAAAGTCGTAGGTTCGGGCCAGGGCATAAAGAACTGCCAGCGATACAAGCGGGCAGCTAGCTTAACGCAAGTTTGTTAGCTGGCGTGTAGCAGATTGGCCGTCGGCGCGAGGATGCCATTCAATGGGCGAGGTTTGCCGATGCCATAGCCCTGGCCGAATTGGACTTCGAGTTCGATCAGCCGCATACAGATTTCCGGCGTCTCGACATATTCGGCGATGGTTTCCATGCCCATGGCACTGGCGAGTTGAGCCACCGCTCGGACCAACGCCTGCGAGCGTTCGTTGTGGAGGATGTCGCGGATGAAAGAGCCGTCGATCTTCAGCGACGTGAACTGCAGATTCTTCAGGTGTGTCAGCGAGCTCAAGCCAGTGCCGAAGTCATCCAGAGCGAATCGACAGCCACGCGCGCCGAGTTTGCTCATTAGAAGCTGCGCCTGTTCCATGTTGCTGACAGCGGCGGTTTCGGTCAGCTCGAAGGTCAGCCATTCGCCGCGCACGCCGCTCTCATCCAGCTGCATTTGCAGCCAGTCGAGGAAGGCATCTTCGCTGATGGTCGGACCGGATAGATTGATGGACACGTGCAACGGCTGGAAGCCCGGCCGCAGGCTGGCGGCCTTGAGATGATTCAGCACATCGACGATGACGCAACGGTCGATCTGTGGCAGCAATTGGTAACGAGTTGCCGACGACATGAAGTGCGACGGCAACACCAGCCGGCCCTTCTCATCGATGATCCGCAACAGCATCTCATAGCGATGCACCGACTCGGGCGTCAGCAGCGAGGCGATGGGTTGGCCGAAGATTTGATAGCGGCCCTGCTCGAGCGCGTTGCGTAACCGGCCGACGATGGCAATATCGTCGCGCCGGCGAATCATGCTGGTGTCCGAGACTTGATAGATCTCGACTCGATTGCGGCCGCGTTCCTTGGCGGCTTTGCAGGCCACCTCGGCGCCGGCCAGCGAGTGGTCGAAGCTGCGGTCGCCGCTTTGTAGTGCCGAGGCACCGAAGCAGATCGACAGCGGAAATGTTTCCTCGTCCACATGCAGCGACCTGGCTTGCACGGCGTCGCGCAGCCGTCCGGCGATTTTTCGCGCTTCGGGCAGCGGGCAATCAGGCAGGAATACGGTGAAGCGGTCGCCGGAGAGTCGGCTGAGTACGGCGTCTTCGTTCGCCAGCACCGCGCCCAGTGCATTGGCGACAGTCACGATGGCGCGGTCGCCGACTTCGAAGCCGAACATGTCGTTGACGACGTGCAACTGATCGATGTCGCCGTAGAGCACGCTGGAGTTGGCGCGTTCGCCGAGGGACTGCAAACGCCAGTCGACCAGCTTGTCGATACCGGCCCGTGAGATCAGGCCGGTGACCGGATCCGACGGCAGTGACAACAGTCGCGCCAGCTGCCGGCTGAGCTGCGCGGCTTTGGGAATATCGTCCTTGTCGAAGACATCCTGCTCCATCCGACGGAACAGCATGACGATGCCGGCCAGATCACCGGAGGGATCGGTGACGGGCGCGACCAGGAAACGACCCAGCATCGGCCCGCCATTCTCATAGCGGACGCGATTACGCAGCAGCGGACCGTTGGCGTCCTCGCCGCTGCGATTACGAGTTTGCATCAGGAACGTGTCGGCGATCCCACGCAACATCTCGTCGACTGCTTTGGCGTCGACGTTGGTGCAATGGAAATAGAACTCGTCGCGCGATGGCGATGTAAACGCAACGGCATAGGTGCCGAGGCGCCGCTGCGCTTCGATCAGGAACTGGCGAATAGTGCTGGCTGCCGAGTCCATGGCAGCAAATGTAAGGTCAGGGCGGGCGGCGCGGTGAGAAGCCGTTCGCAAACGACTCAGGAAAACTGCGGGATTTGCCTGATGCGGCGCAATGCGATGGCGGCGCCGGGCGGGCCGTGTGAAGAGCATCACACGGCCCGTTAGGGGAAACGAGCAAGCCGGGCTCAGTCCCGAATAAAGATGGTCGCCGGCTGTTCCAGCTTTTCTTTGAGCGCCTGCACGGTTTCGGCGGCGTCGTAGCCATCGATGAAACGATGATCGAATGACGAAGAAATATTCATCATCAACCGGACCACCACTTCGCCGTTGACCACGACGGGGCGCTCGATGGCCTTGTTGATACCGATGATGGCCACTTCGGGGGCATTGATGATGGGCGTAGAAACGATGCCGCCGAGCTTGCCCAGGCTGGTGATGGTGATGGTCGAGTTTTGCAACTCGTTACGGCTCGCCGTGCCATCGCGGGCCGCGCCGGAGACGCGACGAATCTCAGCCGCCAGCTCTTTCAGAGACAACGACTCGGCATGCCGTACCACCGGCACTTTCAAGCCGTCGTTGGTCTGGGTGGCCACGCCGATATGGATGCCGTCGTGACGGACCAGCACATTGCGTTCGGCGTCGTAACGGGAGTTCACTTTCGGGAACTGCTCGACTACGCGTACCAACGCCATCGCCAGGAACGGTAGATAGGTCAGCGAGGGCGAGCCTTTGGGCAACTGCGAGTTCAAATGTTTGCGCAGCCTTTCCAGCTCCGTCATGTCGACTTCTTCGACATACGCGAAGTGAGGAATGTTGCGCTTGGAGTCGGCGACTCGTTGCGCGCTCACGCGACGCACGCCGAGGATACGAATCTCCTCGGTGCCGGTGCGCACTTCGCGACCGCTGCCGCTAGAAGACGGAGCACGGGCCGGTGCCTTGCCAGCCTGGCGTTCTTCGATCGCAGCGACCAGATCCTGGCGTTGAATGCGACCGTCACGTCCGCTGCCGGCAACCGTGGCGAGATCGATGCCCGATTGTTTGGCGCGTGCGCGAGTGGCCGGCGACGCCATCACTCGGCCGCCGGAAGGTTTGTTAGCAGGTTGAGCGGCGCCGTTGCCGTTGCTAGCAGCAGCCGGTGTCTTTGGAGCGGCTGCCGGCTCGCTGGTGGCAGCTGCAGGCGCTGCTGCCACGGAAGCATCGGTCTCGATCACGATCAGCGGGCCACCGACGGCGATCTGATCACCAGGTTGGCCGCCGAGCGAAACCACTCGACCGCTGACCGGCGCGGGCATCTCGACCACGGCCTTGTCGGTGGACACTTCCACCATGGGATCGTCTTCAGCGATCGTGTCGCCGACCTTGACCTTCCAGGCCACGATCTCGGACGACGTGGTGCCTTCGCCGAGGTCCGGCAGCTTGACTACATGCTGGCTCATGAGGCCTCCATCGTTGCTTTAATGGCGGCGACGACGCGCGCCTGGCCGGGGAAGTATTCCCACTCGAATGCGTGCGGATACGGTGTGTCCCAACCCGCGACGCGCAGGACCGGGGCTTCCAGGTGCCAGAAACATTCTTCCTGAATGGTGGACAGGATCTCGCCACCGAAACCGCCGAAGCGCGTGGCTTCGTGCGCGACGATGCAACGGCCGGTCTTTTTCACCGAGTTGACGATGGTCTCGACGTCCAGCGGCACGATGGAACGCAGATCGATCACTTCGGCATCGACACCAGCCTTTTCGGCCGCCGCGATACACACGTGCACCATGGTGCCGTAAGTGATGATAGTGAGCTGATTGCCAGGCCGCACGATTTCTGCCACGCCGAGATCGACGCGATAGTGACCTTCCGGGACGTCGCCGCGTGGATGTGAGTTCCAGCCCACCGCCGGTTTGTTCGGATCGCCGTCGAACGGGCCGTTATATAAACGCTTGGGTTCGAGGAAGATCACCGGGTCGTCTTCTTCGATGGCCGCGATCAGCAGGCCTTTGGCGTCGTATGGATTGGAGGGCATCACCACTTTCAAGCCCGACACATGCGCGAAAATCGCTTCCGGACTTTGCGAGTGGGTTTGACCGCCGCGAATGCCGCCGCCGCAAGGCGTGCGAATCGTCACCGGCGCATAGAAGTCGCCGCCGCTGCGATAACGAATTCGCGCCAGCTCGCTGACGATCTGGTCGTACGCCGGATAGATGTAATCGGCGAACTGAATTTCCGCGACCGGACGCAGGCCGTTGATGCTCATGCCGATGGCCGTGGCGACGATGCCGCCTTCGGCGATCGGCGAATCGAGCACACGATGCTCGCCGTACTTACGTTGCAGACCTTCGGTGGCACGGAACACGCCGCCGAAGTAGCCAACGTCTTCGCCCATCAGCACCACGCCCGGATCGCGCGCCATCATTACATCCATGGCGGAATTGAGCGCCTGGATCATGTTCATTTGAGTCATTTCTGCGCGCGCTCCTTAATCTCCTGGGCCAGCTGCATGCGCTGTTTGGCCAAGGCGGGCGTTGGTTCCTTGAACACGTCCTGGAACATGGTTTCAGGATCCAGCTGCGGGCCGTCGGTGAGCGTGCCGTAGGTGACGGCTTCGCGCCACGCCTGGTTCACTTGATCCTCGCATTGTTTCAGCAAGGTTTGTTCGCGTTCGTCGGACCAGCCGCCGAGCGCCTTCAAGTGCGCCTTCAAACGTTCGATGGGATCGCCGAGCGGCCAGCTCTTTTCCTCATCCTTGGGCCGATAGCGCGACGGATCGTCGCTGGTCGAGTGCGGAGCGGCGCGATACGTGACCAGTTCGATCAGCGTCGGGCCAGCACCAGTGCGAGCGCGTTCGGCAGCCCACTGCGTCACTGCATACACTGCGAGGAAATCGTTGCCGTCGACGCGAATGCCCGGCATGCCGTAACCCGGGCCGCGAGACGCGAACGACCGACCTTCGCCGCCGGCAAACGTTTGGAAGGTCGAGATCGCCCACTGGTTATTCACCACGTTGAGGATCACCGGCGCTTTGTAGATTTGCGCGAACAGCAGTGCGTAATGGAAGTCGGCTTCAGCCGTGCTGCCATCGCCCAGCCAGGTGGAACAGATGTGATCTTCGCCTTTGATGGCCGAGGCCATGGCCCAACCGACCGCTTGCGGGAACTGAGTGGCGAGGTTGCCCGAGATGGAAAACAGGCGGGCTTCCTTCGAGTGATACATCACGGGCAACTGGCGGCCTTTGCACATGTCGCGTGTGTTGGACAGCAACTGACACATCAAATCGACGATCTTCAGACCGCGCGCGATGTGCAGACCCTGGCCGCGATAGGAAGGAAACAACATGTCGGTGGGGCGCAGCGCCATGTTGGCCGCTACCGAGACCGCTTCTTCGCCGGTCGACTTCATATAGAAAGTGATCTTGCCGCCGCGTTGAGCGCGATGCATGCGATCGTCGTACGCGCGCGTCAGCATCATGTCGCGCAGGCCGATTTCCAGATCTTCCGCAGCCAGGTGCGGATCCCAAGGGCCGACGGCGCGGCCGTTGTCGTCGAGCACGCGGACCAGCTCGCGAGACAAGAACTCAGTATCGTTGATGGTCGCGTTCGGGTCGGGGCGTGCGGTGGCACCCGCCGGCGACAAGGCGACGTAACTGAAGTCCGGTTTCTCGCCAGGGCGAGCCGGCGGTCTCGGAACGTGCAAACGCGATCGCATCATCGGGCCTCCGCAAGCAGCTGACGCGCCATCTCGTCCGCCAGCTCGCTGGTGGGACGACCGGTCGCGCCGGAACGCGCAAAAATTTCCGTCAATCGGGCCGGGATGCGATGAATTTCCGCATCGATGGACGCCGCCGTGGCGCCGCCCAGATATTCACGACCGCAGCTGATGATGCCACCCGCATTGATCACATAGTCAGGGGCGTACAACACGCCGGCGGCATGCAGCCGGGCGCCGTCCTGAGCGGTGGCCAGCTGATTGTTGGCGGCGCCGGCGACGATGGAGGTCTGTAACTTAGGGATACTGGTGGCGTCGAAGATCGCGCCCAACGCGCAGGGTGCGAGCACATCGGCGCGTTCGAACAGAATTTGGTCGGGCGTCGAGACGACCGCGTCGAATTGGGCGGCCGCCTTCTGGGTAACGGCCTCGCGAACGTCGGCGACGCGCAGCTTGGCGCCGTCGGCGGCCAGCAGTTTGCACAGCTCGTAGCCGACGCCGCCAAGGCCTTGAACCGCCACGGTCAGGTCGCGCAGCTGGTCTTTGTTGAGCTTGAACTTCACTGCCGCCTTGATGCCGAGGTACACGCCGAGCGCCGTCTTCGGGCTGGGATTACCGTCCGAGCTCACCGCGGTCCGCGGCAAGCCGCTCACGTAACGCGTCTGGCCGGCCACGATTTCCATGTCGGCGACCGATGCGCCCACGTCCTCGGCGGTGATGTACTCGCCCTGCAGGGATTCAACGTAGCGGCCGAACGCCTCGAGCATGGCTGGGGTCTTGGGCCGCTCCGGGTCGAGCATGACCACTGCCTTGCCGCCGCCCAGCGGCAGGCCGGCCATGGCGTTTTTGTAGCTCATGCCCCGCGACAGCCGGAGCGCATCGGCAAGTGCCGCGTTGGTGGAGTCGTAATGCCAGAAGCGGCAACCGCCGGCTCCGGGACCGCGAGCAGTGGAGTGGACGGCGACGATGGCGCGCAAGCCGCTGGCAGCATCGTGCGCGAAGACCACGCGCTCGTGTTTATCGAACGATGGATGATCGTACATGGCGGTTTCAGCTGAATGGATTGGTGTTATCGCTGCTCCGCCTGTTCCGGAGCAGATTGCGCTACGATACCGACTGTTCTGCAGCATAGTCTGCCAAACGAGCCCCCGCTAACAGTAACTATTACTGGGATGACATGAGCAGCAATCCTCCAAGTCGTGAACTGGATCGCGTCGACCGGCAGCTTTTGTCGCTATTGCAAGGTGACGGCCGCCTGACCGTGGCCGAGCTGGCGCGTACCGTGAATCTGACGCTCACTCCGTGTATCGAGCGCGTGCGGCGCCTGGAGCGCGAAGGCTTCATCGATGGCTACTACGCGCACCTGAACCCGAAGAGCCTCGGGCAGAGCATGCTGGCGTTCACCGAAGTGACACTGGATCACGCCACCCAGGACGTGTTTCAGCGTTTCAAGGAAGCCGTGCGCCTGGTGGAAGAGATCGTCGAGTGCCACATGGTGGCCGGCGGCTTCGACTATTTGATCAAGACTCGGGTGCAGGACATGGATGAATACCGGCGCGTGCTCGGTGACAAGATCGTCAACGTGCGCGGCGTCCGTCACACCCAAACTTATTTCGTGCTGGAAGAAGTGAAGTCGACCCACGCCGTGCGCGTACGACTGAACGAAGCGGGGCGGGCGACGGCGCCGAAGCGTCGGCGCGCCAAGAACTAAAGTCGAAGACCCTCGCCCGGCCCTTTCACGTGCGGAGGAGGAGCTGCCGCACAGGGAACGGTGACCTGCATACTCTCGCACGCTACATAGGCTTCATCCTTGCAGGCGAGGGTCTTCCATCGACCTAAGGTAGGACGGCCAGGGCCGCTCCGGCGGCCCCCCAGGGAAAACCCGCCGATGTCTGTGAAAGAGATCGGCGAAGGTGCCACTATCAGCCCCATGACGTCATCTTTAAGCGCGTTGGAGGATGCGAGCCGGGCGCTACGCGGCTTGCTCGGGGTCATCATTGCGGTGGAGCGCCGCTTTGGCAGCCAGCAGTCGCCCTTGGCGCTGCTCCGGCAGATCATGGAGGACCCGCAATGGGAGTGGCTGCGGCCGTTGTATCGGCTGATCGCGGACGTCGATCACGCCCTGCACGAAGGCGATCTACAGATTACCGAAGCAGCTGCTGTGGGCGCTCACGCGCTGGCGCTGCTGTCCGGGGTCGGTGCGCCGGTCGAGCAGGCTTTCCTGGATCGTTATCGAGCGTTGTTACAAACCGATCCCGAAGTTGCCATCGCTCATTCGGCGGCATTACAGGCGTTACGCAAGTTGCCGCCCGAGGCCGATGACGAAGCCGAACGTTTGCATGCCCGACATCAATGGGCCATGCGTTGCAAACATCGCCGTTCATAGTTCATTTCGGCAGCTTGAATTCGGCAGGTCGATGTTATGTCTGCCCGACGGCCGGCACAGCAGGGCCGATGATCGGTCGTTGTTAGCAGGTTTCTTTTAGCTTGCACAGTGTCTGTTTGTGGAGGCACTTTTCAAGCAGTCAGCCCTAGTGCAATGTGTTCCCCCCGGAATCGATAAGCGGGCATAAAAGTCCGGGAACGACTCTTTGCTTTTGGCTCTTGCAACGGAAGTATTGCTACGCCTATGTCCAGCCGTCTGGAGAATGCATTGATGCTGCTCGGGCTGGAGTCAGCCGACGATCCTGCCACGTTATGGCAAAACTATACGGATCGTTTGGCGGTACTCCAGCACAAGCTCATCAATGCCGAAACTCCCGCTGCCCAAGAGGCGGCGCAGACGGATTTGGCTCGTTTGGTCGGCGCCTATCAAACAGCGCGCAGCGCCACCGAGCCCGCTACTCGTCAGGTCAATCGCGAAGCCGTCACCATGATGCGCATGGACGACGCCGCGGAACCCGAGCCGCAAGTTCATCAAGGTTCCAATGTCGTCATCGGCCCGGGCGTGGTGCTGCAAGGCCGTTATGAGATTCAGGCTGTGCTCGGCGACGGCGGCATGGGGCGCGTGTTCGCGGCCCGCGATCGTCTCAAAGACGAAGAAGTCGCCATCAAAGTCCTGCGCAACGAATTGTTGTCCAGTAACGCCGCCCGCACGCGTTTCCTTTCCGAAGCCAAAGTTTCCTGCAAGCTCGCACATCCAAACATCGTGCGCGTGTTCGACGTCGGCGTTGCCAGCGGCCGATATTTCTTCACCATGGAGCGGCTGCGCGGTGTGAGCTTGCGTCGGCGCATGCAGGCGCAGTTGGCCACCGGCAAACCGTTCCCTATCGAAGAAGCTGCCGCCATCGGCGAACAGTTGCTCGAAGCGTTGCGTCACGCGCATCGGTTCATCGTGCATCGTGACCTGAAGCCTGAAAACGTTTGGATCGATAGCAGCGGTGTGGTGAAGCTCATGGACTTCGGCATCGCACGGGCTTATCAGCACAACGAGCTGACTCGCACCGGTATGAATCTGGGCACTGCCTATTACATGGCGCCCGAGCAACATGCCGATGCCAAGGAAGTCGATTGGCGTGCCGATCAGTATGCGTTCGGCGTGCTGATGTATGAGTTGCTCACCGGCCGTGTGCCGATGGGCGCCGTGCAGCCCATCGAGAAAGTTCGTCGCGACATTCCTCGCCAGATTGCTCGAGCCGTCATGCGGGCCATGTCGCCACGTGCCGAGGCTCGATTCGATTCGCTGCGCGATCTGCAAAGTCGTATCGTCGTCCGCCGTGAAGAAGATTTGCCGGGCGCGATCTTCAACGCGTTCGGCCGCTCGATTGCCCTGGGCACCATTGCCGGCGCGTTGTTCGCTTACTTCGATAGCCTGAGCATCGGTCGCATCCATGAATGGATGTATCCCTCGGGCATCGCGGTTGGCATCGGCACCGCCTTGATGGTGGAGTTTTGTGAAACGTTTTTCCGTTCACGCAATCGCAGTCATGTGATTGCCGCCTTCATTGCCACGGTGGTGTGGATTGCACTGGTGCTGGTGGTGGCGCAGAAACTGTCCGGGCTCAGCAATGGCTTGGTGATGATGTTGTGCGGCTCGGTGTGGGCGAGCAGCATGGATTACGTGACGCGGCGTTGGCGTATCGCTGCTGGGCGTTTCAGATTGGAAGTGGCTTTCATCGGTGCGGTGTTCGGCACCTTGCTGGGGCTGGCGCTGCTGGTGCAGGCTGACCACTTCACCGACCGCAATTATCTATATAGCGCGCTCAGCGGCATTCTGCCTGGCATGATCGTCGCGATGGCTTCGCTGAGGCGGCGTCTGTGGCGCAGAACCGATTCGCCGTTCGCGCGAATGTTATCGCTCGCACGAGATTGACGAGATTACGACTGCGCGCCGGCGGTTCGATACAGCGCAGTCGCCAGCTTCTCTGCCACGTCCGTGGCTAGATAACGAATCTTGATTCCCGCCGTCATCGAACTCGCGCCTGCGGTGTCGACGTAGACACTCGCCATGCTGCTGCGGCGGTCGAAGGGCGATGCTTCGACGCTCAATGTTTGCACTCGGTCGCGCGGCACGATGGTGAGGTGCCTGGTTAGCCAGCCGGAACGGAATAGCACTGCGTCGCGGGCCAGCGCCCAGCGGGTATGCTTCACATATAAATGAGCATGCATCCAGGCGAGCGGGATGCAGCTCAGCGCCACGAAGATCGCGCCTTCGCGTAAATACCAGATGGCTGGGCCGGTCAGAATCAACACCGACCAGATCGCGCTCTTGCGAAAGATGCGGCCGCGCGCGCCGCTTGCTAGCGGTTGCCAGCTCGGCTCGTTGCGCCAGTCGAGCATTGGCAGCGCTATGGCGATCAGCTCGGGTGCGGCGTCGATCGGACAGACCGGTGCGAGCCAACGCGTTTTCATTCGTGCGTCGTCGCGGTTGCCTTCGCCGCCGCCACTATCGCCGGCGAGATCGACGTTGAGTGAGGCTCGGTTGAGCCAGCGATGCAGTAGCGATTCTGTTTGATGAACGGCTTGGATGCGCCGGGTTCGTAGCGTGAGCGCGATTCGAGTGAATAAACCGTAGCGGGCGCGTAGGTCACCGGCGACTCGGGTGAGCTTGAAATCGTAGAACGTGACGATGGCCAGAATCACGGAAAGGATTCGGACGGCGATGAGCGCGGCAAGGATCGTGAATGCGCCGAGTGCGATTTGCATCATCAGCCCGAGTGCAGCCAGGCCCGCGGCGGGCGAGGACTCGAGCACGCGATCGAATACTTCCCGGTTCAGGTTGAAGAGGCCGGCCTCGTGCAATACGCCGAAGCCTGCCGCGACCAGGATCATGCCGCGGTTGTCGATGAGTCCGTAGCGGATCAGTTCGCCTACGGAGAGCTGTAATAGTTCCTCTTCTTCGGGCGCAGCTGTGGCTGCTTGTTCGGTTGGTTGGTTTTCGGAGAAAACCCGCGAGCGCATTTCTTGAACTGCTGCCAGGTCGAGTACGCTGATCGATGCTTCCGGTTTGCCGCCGGTCGAGGTTTGCACCCGGACTTCGGCCACGCCGAGCAGTCGATGTAACGAGCCGCGCTCAGTGTCGATGTTCTCGATGCGTGCGTATTCAACGTGACGCACGTTGCGGAAGATCATGCCTTCGCGAATGACCAGGCCGGTGGGGCTGTAGCCGTATCGGTAGGTCAGTTGGGTCCAGACGGCTCGTACTAGTAAGGCTGCGACCACCATCGGCACGATCCATGGGCCGAAGGGGCCTGGCGTGTCGTCGCGCACGTTGAAGAAGAACAGCGCGATCAGCGGAATCACCATTTGTTTGATGGCGCCGGTGACGCCGAACAGCCAGGACAGGCTGTGCAGCCGGAGCGTCGGCCGGAAGTTCGGGTCAGACGCCACTGCCGGTACCTTCCGCTAGCAGCGCGTCGCGCAGGGCGATGGCTTCTTCATGCTGGAGTCCGGGTAATTCGATTCGCGTGTGGCGGCTGCCGGCGGTGTAGAGCTTCAATGTGCCGATGCCGTAGTGACGCTCGAGCGGGCCTTGCGACACGTCAGTGTGTTGAATGCGGACCCGCGGTAAGGCGATTCGAGAACGGAAGATCACGCCGCTTTCGATGGCGATTCCTGTGTCGTCGACACCGAAGCGCAGGTGTTTGTACGCCAGCGGTGGCCAGCACCAGATCAGCAGCGCGCCGCCGATAAAGGCCACTACCGGTGGCAGCGGCCAGAGTATCGCTGTCGACAAGCTGAAGACGCCGGCCGCGACGGTAATGAACAAAGTGGTGATGGCGGCGTGCCATCGCCAGACGCCGATGATTCCGGAGTCGACGTGTGAGAGCTGCAAGGCGCCCGTCCAAAAAGCCTCAAGGAGCGCCGATTCTAACGCGTCGCGCGACTAAGCCCAGTTTTCCACGATGAGTGCGGTGAACGGTGCGAAGTCGCGCTCGTTGTTGGTGACCAGTATGAGGTCATTGGTCTGGGCAATCGCGGCGATCTGACCATCGACAAACGGCGCGGTGGTACCCAACTCCTCCAGGCGCGCGCGCTCCATCGCGTGCTGTTTCGCGGCGGCGTCGTCGTAGGGCAGGATCTCGAACGTCGAAGCGACGTCCGCGAGATATTCCCGCAAAGCCTCTCGGCGTTTACCCGCGGGCAGGCGTCTGCAGCCGAACTGCAGTTCATGCCATACGGGTGCAGCTATCGCGCACTCATCCGCGATGGTCGACAGCTTCCGCAGGACGCTTAGGGACGGCGTCTTCAGCATCGGCTGCGACGCCACGTTGGTGTCCAGCAAATAACGCAGCACGGCGCGGCCTCAAAGATCGACTTTGCGGCCACTGCTCCGGTCGCGAACCTTGCGGGCAAACTCCGGCTCCAGGCCCACTTCCGCCAAGGAATGTTTTTTCAGGAAGCGTTGATACGCTTCTTGAAACGAGCTGCGCTTGCCTTGCAAGCGTTGATATTCGGTGACTGAAATCATGACTGCGACTACCTTGCCTCTGCGAGTCAATTCAACGGCCGCACCGGCCTCCACCTCGTCGATGAGGGTAGGCAGATTGGCTCGGGCCTCGGCGATGGCATAGCTTTGCGCCATTCGCCAACTGTACATCTA
>NZ_JAEUPY010000790.1 GCF_016790065.1 Steroidobacter sp. | reverse complement strand
ATCTTGGACGCTGAAGGTTTGCACGGGGCAGGGAAAAGGGGACGGATTTATTTTCGTCGGCAGCGTCGGGTCGAGCTTCACCCGGCGCGAGCGAAAATAAATCTGTCCCTTTTCCCGGTTCCTCAGCGCTTGCTGGCTTTGCGCGCAGGCTTGTCCGCCTGCTCGACGCGCTTCGGTGCCTTCCTTGGTCCGAGCTTGGAGACATTGGCCTTGGCCGTCTCGGTTTTGGTGAGACTGGCGCGCAGCGCTTCCATCAAATCGATGACCTTGCCGCCGCTCTCGACCGGGCCTTCGGCCACGGAAATCTCCTGGCCTTCGACTTTCTTTTGGATGGCCGCTTCGACCCGAGCGCGCACATCGTCGACGTAGGCGGTGGGATCAAAGGTGTCGGCTGTCTGTTGTTCGATCAATTGTTTGGCCAACTTCAGTTCCTGGGCCTTCACGTCGGGCTTGGCGACCTCCACTTCAGTGGCGGCGCGTACTTCGGTAGCGAAATGCAGCTGTTGCATGGTGAGCACATCGCCGACCGGGCGGAGCGCCACCAGATAAGACTTGCCACGTGCAGCCCAACGCGCCACGGCACAACGTTTGGTGTCTTTCAGGGCTTCATTCAACAAGCCATAGGGTTTGGCGCCGCCTTTGTCGGGGGCCAGGTAATAGGTCTTGTCGAAATACACCGGATCGATGGACTCGATGGGCACGAACTCGGCAATGTCGATGGAGTGGGTGCCGATCTCCTCCATGGCTTTGATTTCTTCATTACTGAACTGGACGTACTGGTCCTTGGTGAACTCGTAGCCCTTGACCATGTCGTCGCGTTCGACCACCTGGCCGTCTTTCTGACAGACGTACTGTTGTTTCAGGCGCGAGCCACAACCCTTGTGCAACAGGTTGAATGAAATGGCATTGCCGCTTTGGGTGGCGGTGTACAGCTTGACCGGAATGGCCACCAGGCCGAAGGAAATGGTCAATGATCCGATGGAGCGCATAGCCATGAGGGGTACCTTTTGCACCGGAGCGGGGCCGGGACGATGATTACTTTCGGTCTTTACTTCCGAAGGCTTTCGCAAGGCTCTGTTTCGCCGAGAGAACATCATGCCACCGGTCCCCGGTTTTTTCCAAGCGCGACAGCACATTTCGTACTGTGAAATGGCCCGGCTCGGCGGCTTCCAGCTGTTCCCAAGTAAGCGGCATGGACACCGGCGCCCCCGGTACCCCCCGGGGCGAATAGGCCACGTTCAACGTCTTACCACGCACATTCATGTTGTAGTCGATGAAAATTTTGCCGGTGCGCTTTTGGATGGCCCATTCCATCGTCACGTCCCGAGGATGCTCTTTCAACACATGCCGACCCACCATTTCACAAATGGCGCGAGCTTCGTCGAAGGTCACGGTGCGCTCGATGGGCACGAACACATGCAGGCCGGTTTTGCCGGATGTCTTCACCACCGCACGTAACGACATCTCCTTGAGCAGATCGTTGATCCAGAAGGCGACGCGCTTGCCCATGGCAAAACCCTTTTTGTTGTACTCGGGTTCCGCGCCCTTGGCTTCGAGGCCCGAATAGATATAAGGGTCGATGTCGAACACCAGATAGTCGGGATAGTTGAGCACCGACGCTTGCATGGTTTCGAGCGAGCTGCCGTAGTCATCGCTCTTGCTGAGCGAATCCTTCGCGACTTTGGCGCGCGAGTGCCAGACATGGAATTCCAACGTCCCCAGCTGACCGAGCCACAACAGCGTCGGCAAGTTGTGAGCCAGGATGTAATCGTGCGCGCCGCCGGCGTGTTCGGAGAATGTCCTGACAGTGTCGACAAACTCCGGCCGTTCCTGCTCCCAATGTTTCTGGAAGAAACGTTCGCCGTCGATGCCTTCGGGCATGCGGATCAGGGTCAACGGACGATCGCGCAGATGAGGCAGCATGAAAGGGGAGATGCCGGCCAGGTAACGCAAGTATTCGCGCTTGGTGATGGCTGGCGATTTCGAGGCCGGATCGGCCGGCCAATATTCTCGATCCAGATTAGTGAGACGAATCTTGGTCGTGCTGGTGCCGTAGCTCACCGCGAGATCCAGACGATTCGGTTTGCCGTCGAGCTGCTCCAGCACGGACGCGATGTCGTTCTTCGCTGTTGGCTTTCGCGTCGCTTTGGCTCGGGTTTGTTTCTGTGGTTTTTTTTCGGGGCCGTTCTGGACTTCGCCAGGTTCGATGTCGTCGCGCATCCGAACGAAGACCGGCGCGCGCAGATGCCCGTCCTCGGTCCAGGCATCGAAGCTGACTTCCGCCACCAGTGTCGGTTCGATCCAGGTGGCGGGCCCGTTCAAGGGCGGCTTGCTGGAGAACGGGCAGGTCTTGGTGGCCAGCGCGCTCACTTGTCGCTGCACCTTGGTCAGAGTGGCATCGTTGAAGCCCGAGCCGACGTGGCCCACATACTGCAGCTGATCTTTGTTCCAGTACCCGAGCAACAACGCGCCGAGCGCGCCACGCTGGCCTTTGCCTTTGGTAAAGCCACCCACGACGAACTCGGTCGTGGTGGCGGACTTGTACTTCAACCAATGCGGCGAGCGACGGCCGGGCTGATAGAGGCTGTCTTTACGTTTGGCCACCGTGCCTTCGAAGCCTGCCGCCAATGCCGCCTCGTGCAGCTGTTTGCCGTCGTCGGACGCGTGCACCAGTTGCAGATGCTTACCTGGCAGCAAACATTGCGATAGATACCGCCGCCGCTGTTCATAAGTCGCGCCGCGCAGATTGATGCCTGCGAAGTGCAGCAGATCAAAACAAATGAAGATGACGGGCGACTGGCGTTGCGCGTCGGCGAGCTCTTTCGGATTCTTGATCTGAGCGCGGTTCTGGAGCGCGTTGAATGAAGGCTGGCCGTCGGCATCGAGCGCGACGATCTCGCCGTCCAGAATCATCGAGCCGACGCATTGCTGTTTCAGTTCGGCGACCAGCTCGGGGAACAGCGCGGTGTAGTTCTGGCCGCGCCGCGATTGAAGATAGACCGAATCGCCATCGATGAAGGCGATGATCCGATAGCCGTCCAGCTTGGGCTCGAAGCTCCAGCGAGGGTCGGTTTTGAACTGCTCGCCGGGCTCGGCCAGCATGGGCTCCAGTTCGTTGGGCATTTTCTCCTGCGGCCCTGCCGGCGCCAGTTCCATGGCCGACAGGCGTTCTCGCTTGGTGCTTTCGTTCACGTCATCCAGCGTGTCACCGGTGAGCACCGAGGTGTTATGAGCGAGCAAGTCATCGCCGCCGACAAAACGATCCTTGTGCTTGATCAGAAGCCATTGCTTATCGGTGCTGGTACGAACCAGCGTGAACGAACCCTTGAGCTTGATGCCGCGGAGAAAGAAGCTCAGCTTGCCTTGCTTGTATTCGCGTCGCAGGCGCTCTTCGGCTCGTTTGCGGTCGTCGAAGTCATACCGCTGACCTTCGTCGGGCGAGTACACGCCGCAGTCCCAGACGATCACGTTGCCGGCGCCGTAGTTCTTCTCGGGAATCACGCCTTCGAAGGACGCATAGTCGAACGGATGATCTTCGACTTCGACAGCGAGTCGCTTCTCGCCGGTCTGCAACGACGGCCCTTTGGGCACGGCCCAGGACTTGAGCACGCCATCCAGCTCCAGCCGAAAATCGTAGTGCAGGCGGCGTGCGGCGTGTTTCTGCACGATGAACAGCAGTGGCCCGTGCCGGCCTGCGGGCACGGCCGGCGGCGGCTCGGGCGTTTTGGCGAAGGAGCGCTTCTGCCCGTACTTATCCAGCGACTGGTTCGCGGAGCGTTTCATGCCGATGGGATCTTAGCGCACCAATCGCGCATTGAACCGGCGATCCTGATACGACAAGGAGTTCCATGGCTGTCACCGATTCGCCATTTCATATCGTGAGCAATGCCGGCTCGGGTTCCAAAGACGCGCACGAGGCCCGGCAGCAGATCGAAACCATCCTGTCGGAAGCCGGCCGGCCGCACGAATTCATCCTCATCGAGAATCCCGAGCAACTCGCCGACGTCGCCAAGAAGGCGGTGAATGCAGCAGCGGAGAGCGGCGGGGCGGTGGTGGTCGCCGGCGGCGACGGCACCATCAATGCCGTGGTCCAGGCGGTACTGCCAACGCGAAGGCCGTTCGGCATCATCCCACAAGGGACGTTCAACTATTCCAGCCGCGCTCACGGCATTCCACTCGATACCAGTGAAGCAACTCGCTCGCTACTGACAGCGCGTATCAAGCCGGTGCAAGTGGGCATGGTGAACAATCGTGCCTTCTTGGTGAATGCCAGTCTCGGGTTGTATCCGCAGCTGTTACAGGACCGCGAGGAGTACAAACGCCAGTACGGCCGTCGGCGTTCCGTGGCCATGTATTCCGGACTGGTCACTCTGTTGCACGAACATCGAAAATGGGTCGTGGACGTGGAGCACGAGCACGGTCGGGAGACGCTGCGCACGCCGACCATCTTCGTCGGCAACAACGCTTTGCAACTGGAGCAGATCGGCTTGGAAGAAGCCGAGGATGTGAAGCGCAATCGCAGTCTGGCGGCGTTGATCGTCGAACCGGTCAGCACCGGCAAATTGTTGTGGCTGGCGGTACGAGGCATGTTGGGGAACTTGGGAGAGGATGAGCACGTGCGCAACTTTCCCTTCCGTAGCATGACAGTGCGCTTGTTGAGTGGCGTGGGACCGAAAGGCATCAAGGTCGCGGTCGATGGCGAGATCTTCTGGTGTCAGCCGCCGTTGAACTTCGAAGTCGCGCCGCATCCGCTGATGTTGCTGGCGCCCGCGGCGGGTCCGGAAAAATGAGTGTGCTGTTGCAGATCTCGGATCCGCATTTCGGGACCGAGCAACCGCCAGTGGTCGAAGCGCTACTGAGGCTGGCGCGCGAACTGCAGCCCGCCATCGTGGTGGTCTCGGGCGATATCACGCAGCGTGCCCGTCGCGCGCAGTTCGACGCTGCAAAGGATTTCGTCGCAAAGTTGCCGACCAAGGCGGTCGTGGTCATTCCGGGCAATCACGATATTCCGTTGTTCAACGTGATCGCACGTTTGTTCTATCCCTACGCAGGCTTCGCGCGAGTCTTCGGCGATGAGTTCGAGCCGGAGTGGCAGAGCGATGAGTTCTTGGTGCTCGGTGTGAACACCACGCGGCCAGCGCGACACAAAGATGGAGAAGTGTCGGTCGAGCAGATCCAGCGCGTTTCGCAGCGGCTTGCCGTAGCGACGGCGGATCAGCTTCGGATCGTGGTCACGCATCAGCCGGTGCACGTACTTCGAGGCAGCGAAATTCACAATCGGTTACATGGTTACAAAGCGGCGATTGACGCGTGGGTGGAGGCGGGCGCGGATATAGTCATGGGCGGGCACATTCATCTGCCTTACATCGCTCCGCTACATGAACATTACGAAGAATTAAGTCGTCGCTGCTGGGTGGTGCAGGCGGGCACGTCGGTGTCGCGTCGAGTGCGCGCTCGTCATCCGAACTCAGTGAATGTCATTGAGCGTGTCGCTGCGAATCTGTGTCGCATTGAACGCTGGGATTTCACCGCCGAGCGTGGTGAATTCTCGCGTGTAAGAGTAGAAGAATTAAATCTAGAGCGATCGCGATAATCGCGGGAACTTTGCCGCGAGCAGGAATGTCGCTGACGTCGCAGTGGTCGCGATGACCACAATTCAGCATTAATTCAGTAGTGAAGTGCCATTTTTTCATCAGCCGCGGGGCCGGTTCACGCGTTGTATTGGTGGTCCTGTCGCCCGCGAGGGTTTCAAGATGAAAATGCCTGTGATGAAAATGCGATTGGTAAATGGTTTGTTAGCTATTGCTCTGGGCACGGCCCTGAGTATTGGGCTCAGCGGTTGCGTCAGCTACGGCAACACGCACGCGTTAGTCACGCCAGTGGGCGCCATTGGCTATCACTCATTCAAGCCAGAACACCGAACTCAGCCGCGTGAAATCAAACTGCCTGAGCCGAGCGCGCCGGATCAAATCGCTGCTGTGAATCAGCAGCCCGAGCCAGTCAGCAACGGTGAGCAATAGCGCGTCGCTGAATGCTTCCCGTGACCGGGTCTCGCGCCGCTCGTTGGCGCGAGACTCTTGATTGGCACTCAGTACGCGCGACCGCGGTCGACGATTCCTGTGACGTTTTGGTTCGCAGCGAGCTGCGTGATCTTGTCGGCGATTTGTTTCGACGCTGGCCCGAGCGGCGTCACCGCAGCTGTATGCGGAGTGACGCGCACCCTCGGGTGCGACCAATAGCGATGCTCGGCTGGCAGCGGCTCGGTGCGAAACACATCGAGCGCGGCACCGTTCAGGTGTCCGCTGTCCAACAACTCCAGGAGCCCTTCATCAACAATCAAGCCACCGCGCGCAACGTTGATGACGTACGAGCCTCTGGGCAACAGCCGCAACGTGTCGCGGTTGAACTTGTCCTGAGTGGCCGGCGTGAGTGGCGCCAAAATCATCAGCACCTTGGTGGCTCGCATGAAGGCTTCGAATCGATCCGTTCCGTCGGCTTCGGCGAACAGCTGCACACCCGGCTCAGTCGCAGCGGACGAGCGAGCGAAGGCATTCACGGGAAAGCCATCGGCGGCGAAAGCGGAGGCCACCTGTCGGCCCAGCACACCCAAGCCGAACACACCGACCGGCCACTCCGTGCGACTGAAAGCCGAGTCCAGCGGCTCCCAGACTCCCGCCGCTTGTTGAGCGACATACTCGTCGCGCCGTTGCATCCAGCGGAGCACTTCGAACCGACAGTAGTCGACCATCTGCTCCCCCATGCCGGCGTCCTCGACGCGCACGATGGGCAGGTCCGCCGGCAGATTGGGGTTGTGGAGCACGTGCTCCACGCCAGCACCGACGGAAAAGAACGCGCGCAAGCGCGGCTGGTCGATGAAGAACTGCGGCGGCGGCGTCCAGCCGACCGCAAAGTCGGCCGGCTGTGTGAAGCCGGGCTGCCAGATGTCGATTTGAGCGTCGCGGAGATGCGAGGCAATGGTGTCGCGCCAGGCTTGGGCCTTGGCGCCGCCGACAACGATGACGATGCGCATGGAACAGGATTACTCGAGGGTTACGCGGCTCAATCGAGCCGGGTTGAGAGCAAAATTGGACCGAACATTGGACTGCACTTTGAGCGCAACTTTGAGCTCGGAGCGCGAGCCCGCGGCTCGGGCCACCGGATGGCTTGTACTGCGGCGACGCAGGGCTTATTGTCCGGTGCCAAGCGCAGGGATGTGTGCATTTCTTCCAAATTAAACTAAGTCAGCGAGTTACGGACACTTCTCAGCCTCTGATAATGACACCGCCCGACGTCGCAGTTTTACCCATCTCTACCGGCTTCGGTCTGGCGACCGAACCGTTCGCCGATACCGCGGACGACGCTTTCTTTTTCCCGAGCGATCAGCACCTGCGTGCGCTGGAATTCATGGGGCACTCCCTGTGGACCAAGTCGCGGCTGGGCGTGGTCACCGCCGAACACGGCTGTGGCAAAAGCCTGTTGATCAAGCGGTTGCTGAAAGAACTGGATGAGCGAGTCACGGTTGCTTCAGTTCAGCGCGAGCACATCGGGCCGCGCGAATTCCTGTTGGAGATCCTGCGGCAGTTCGGCTTCACGCTGGCTGACGAGGACAAGACTGACCGCCGCCGGTTGTTGGAGCGCTTTCTAGCGCACCAAGCGGGCACCGGCCGGCTGTGCCTGGTTGTGGTCGAGAATGCGCAGAGCATGCACCCGTCCGTGCTGGAGGAGTTGCGGTGCCTGGCCGCCGTTGAGCACGACGGCGTGCGCGTGGTGAAGATTCTGTTGCTGGGCCAGCCCTCGTTGAACCTGGTGCTGGAATCGCCCCGCATGGTCGAGCTGGTGTCGGGCAACGTGTCCCGCTTTTCGCTCGCGACGTTCACCGAAGATCAGACGGCCGCCTATGTCGCGCATCGATTGCGCGCAGCTGGGGCGCCGAACCCTGACGGATTGATGCCGTACACGCTGTTGCCTCAGATCCATGCCTGCAGCCTCGGCGTCCCAGCCAACATTAATAAGTTGTGCTCGCGGGCGTTTGAGCATGCGCGCGAAGAGGGTGCCGGTTCGGTCACCAGCTCGGCGCTGGACAAGGCCATCGAGGATTTGGGTTGGGTACGCCGGCGGCTCCGCGTGGAGAACGCGGTGCTGGAACAGGTCGCCGCGCTGGCGCCGTCGCCGAGCCAGGGCAAATTGGTCATCACCATGCAGGGCGAGGTCGAGCGCGAAGTCTCGCTCAAGTCCGATCGGC
Source organism: Steroidobacter sp. (assembly GCF_016790065.1). Classification (GTDB taxonomy): domain Bacteria; phylum Pseudomonadota; class Gammaproteobacteria; order Steroidobacterales; family Steroidobacteraceae; genus Steroidobacter. The sequence goes on along the minus strand of NZ_JAEUPY010000790.1, from coordinate 32,568 downwards.
TGCTGGTGGGGCGGGGCGAGGAAGCCGACGTCCGCATCGACTCAGTGTTCATCAGCCGCTATCACGCACTGATCGTGCGCGACGGCAACCGGGACTTGTTGCTCGACCTGGGCAGCACCAACGGCTTGGTGGTGAATTCGCGACGCATTTTGCGCCGAGCCCTGCGGCATCGCGACCTGATTCAGGTCGGTCCCGCGCGAGTCATGTACATCAACGAACAAGCCAACAACGTGCAGCCGGACCCCGGCGAGACCTTGTGCTTTTCCCGGCCCGGCTTTCCGGCCGCCGCGGGTGAAGAACAGGACGCGACGTTGCTGGCTTTCGGCCGCTTGGACCCCTCCAGTTAGGGGCTCGCAGCAGCCGAATTCCCGGACTCTGCCCGAGCCTTGGCCCGCGTAAAAAAATGCCGGCCAGACGCCAGCTTGCGCCATTCTGTTGCTGTCAGTAGAGTGTCGCCCTCCCAGCTGCCGCCCCTTACCGAAGTGCCCTGGTCCTGTGCCGGTGAGGCACCACGGGAAGGTGTGCGTGCGCGGGATTGGCATCCTCAATCTAGAACGAGATGAGACAAGTGGAGCGCTGGCGCGTACATAAATTCGGCGGCTCGAGCGTCGCCGATGCGACTTGCATGGAGCGCGTGGCTCGGATTCTGGAGCAGGATCCTCATCCGCGCCTCGGTGTGGTTCTTTCAGCTTGCCGCGGCGTGACCGACGGCTTGTTGAACCTGGTGATTGCCGCCGAGAAACAAGAAACGACCTTGGCCGAGCGCATCGAACAGTTGCGTCACCGCCACCAAGTCATTGCCGACACGCTGCTGCCGGACGGCGCGCGCGTCGAGTACATGGCCAAGCTCGAGCAGGAGTGCCGCGACATCGCCGGCATTCTGCAAACCGTGCAGCTGATTCGTTCAGCTTCCCAGACTGTGCGCGACCTGATCTCCGGCTACGGCGAGATCTGGTCGACGCGCCTGTTCAGCGCCTATCTGCGTCACCGCGGTCGCCGCGCCGGCAACGTGAAGTGGGTCGATGCGCGCGATGTGGTCTCCGTCGAATGGGGCCCGCTGGGTCCGGCTGTGCGCTGGGACGTGTCGCAAACCAATATGGACCGCATCACGCCGTCCGAGCCAGCGACACTGATCATCACCGGCTTCGTGGCGCGTGACCCGCAGGGGTTGCAGACCACGCTCGGCCGCAATGGCAGCGACTTCTCCGGCTCCATTTTCGGCGCGCTGTTGGACGCGGAAGAGATCCACATCTGGACCGACGTCGACGGCGTGCTCAGTGCCGATCCGCGGCTGGTGCCGGACGCGAAGGTCATCGATGCGTTGTCGTACAACGAAGCCATGGAGCTCGCGTACTTCGGCGCCAAAGTGATCCATCCGCAGACCATGGCGCCGGCGGTGCGTAAGAGCATCCCGATCTGGATCCGTAACACCTTTGCTCCCGAGAAGGCCGGCACGCTGATTTGCGAGAAGCCCAACTCGCAGATCGCCGTCAAAGGCATCACGTGCATCGACCGTATCGCGCTGGTGAACCTGGAAGGCGCCGGCATGATCGGCGTGCCAGGCACCGCGCATCGTTTGTTCGGCGCGCTGCGCGATCATGGCATCTCCGTGATCCTGATCTCGCAGGGCAGCTCGGAACATTCCATCTGCTTCGCGATCCCTGAAGCCGAAGCGGCGCGCGCGGAAACAGTCGTGCGTCAGGCGTTCGATCGTGAGTTGCGAGAAGGGCAGATCCAAAGCGTCGAAGTCGACGCTGGCTGCAGCATCCTCGCAGTCGTCGGCGACGGCATGGCCGGTTCGCACGGCGTTGCCGCTAAGGTCTTCGGTGCACTCGGTTCCGCAGGCGTGAGTGTGCGCGCGATCGCGCAGGGCGCTTCGGAAAGAAACATTTCCGCCGTCATCGACGGCAAGCACTCGTCGCGCGCGCTGCGCTCGGTGCATTCGAGCTTCTATCTGTCGCCGCACACCGTGTCGATCGGTTTGATCGGCCCGGGCACAGTCGGTGCCGTGTTGCTCGATCAGATGGCGTCGCAGGTCGAACGTTTGTCGCGCGATCTGAAGTTAGATCTGCGTGTACGCGGCATCATGACGACCAAGCGCATGCATCTGGCCAATGCAGAAGTGCCGCTGAATAGCTGGCGCGATGCCGTTGCCGCCAAGAGCGAGGACGCCGATCTCACTCGGTTCGCCGAGCACGTGCGCGCCGATCATCTGCCGCACGCCATCATCATCGATTGCTCGTCCAGCTCCGAAGTGGCTGCGCGCTATCCGGCGTGGCTGGCCAGCGGCATTCATATCGTGACGCCGAACAAGAAGGCCAACAGCTCCGAGTTGGAGTTGTACGGCCGGCTGCACGAAGCTCGTCGCCAGGGCAATGCTCATTACTTGTATGAAGCAACCGTGGGTGCGGGCTTGCCCGTGATCCAGACGCTGCGCGATCTGCGTGATACCGGCGATCAAATCTGGCGCATCGAAGGCATTCTGTCCGGCACGTTGGCGTATCTGTTCAACGTGTGGGATGGCTCGGAGCCGTTCTCGTCGGTGGTGCGCGCTGCGAAAGCGAAGGGCTACACCGAGCCGGATCCGCGTGACGATCTGTCCGGTCTGGACTTCGCACGCAAACTGATCATCCTCGGCCGCGAAATGGGATTGCGTCTGGAATTGGGCGATGTGCAGCTCGAAGGCCTGGTGCCGGCCGCGCTCGCCAAGACCACGCCGCAAGAATTCCTGGATCGCTTGCCTGAGTTCGACGCGGCGATGGCCGAGCGCTTGAAGGCAGCGCGCAGCCGCGACCGTGTGTTGCGTTACGTAGGTTCTTTGGACGCCGCCACCGGCAAAGCCTCGGTAGGCTTGGTCGAGTTGGAGCGTTCGCACACCTTTGCGAACATCAATCTCACCGACAACGTCGTGCGCTTCCTGACCGCTCGCTACAACCAGAACCCACTGGTGGTGCAGGGCCCGGGCGCCGGTCCCGAAGTGACCGCGGGCGGCGTGTTCGGCGATTTGTTGCGCGTGTGCGCGTATCTTGGAGCAAGGCTGTGAGCAGGCAATCGGCAACGGCGTTCGCGCCGGCCAGCATCGGCAATGTGGCAGTCGGTTTCGACGTGCTGGGCCACAGCTTTCAGGCCATCGGCGATCGCGTCACCGCGCGCCGTCTCGACCAGCCGGGCGTGAGCATCGCGAAAATCACCGGCACCACCGTCGATCTGCCGCTGGATCCGGAGAAGAACACGGCCGGCATGGCGGTGTTGAGCATGATCCGCGAGCTGCAGCTGGACTTCGGTATCGAGCTGAGCATCGAAAAAGGCATTCCGCTGGGCTCGGGCCTGGGCGGTTCGGCTGCGTCTGCCGTCGCCGGTGTGGTGGCGGCCAATGCGCTGCTGCCCAAGCCGCTGCCGCTGTTGGAACAGCTCAAGTTCGCGTTAAAGGGCGAGCAGGTGGCCAGCGGTTCGCGACACGTCGACAACATCGCGCCGTCGTTGTTCGGCGGGCTGGTGTTGACGGTGGGTATCGATAATCCCAACGTCAAACAGATTCCGGTGCCGCCGACGGTGCGCTGCGTGCTGGTTCATCCGCACATGGTGCTGAATACGCGCGAGGCGCGTTCCATTCTGAGCCGTACCGTGGATCTCTCGAATGTGATCTGGCAGACCGCCAACATTTCCGGTTTCATCACCGGTTGTTTCACCAGCGATCTGCAATTGATTCGCGAGTCGCTCGAGGATGTGATCATCGAGCCGCAACGACAAGTTTTGATTCCAGGCTTCCAGGCGGTGAAGCAGGGAGCCCTGAGCAACGGCGCACTGGGCTGCTCCATCTCTGGTGCCGGTCCCACGATATTCGCGTGGTGCGAACAACAGGATGCCGAACGCGTGCGAGACGCGATGGTGGCTGGGTTCGCTGCACACAAGATGGCTAGCGATGCGTGGATTTCCACGCTCGACGCAGTGGGCGCCAGGATTGTTGACTAGGGGTAGTGGACTGACGGAACAGCAGCCCGCGGACACTCAACCTCACTTTCCGTTTCCATGCACTACATCAGTACTCGAGATTCATCTCATCAAGCTTCGCTGAGCGAAGCCATTGCCCGTGGCATTGCACCTGACGGCGGGTTGTATGTCCCTGGCGATTTCCCCCACTTCAACACGCGCGATTTCGATGGCTTGAACGAGCTGCCGGACATCGCCGAGCGCTTGTTGGCGCCGTTCGCGGAGGGCGATCCGCTCGCCAGCCAGCTGGGCGACATCTGTCGCGAGGCGTTCAACTTCCCGGTGCCGCTGGTGACCTTGGATCAAGCGCCGGCGCCGGCTTCGGTGCTGGAGTTGTTTCATGGTCCCACCTGCGCCTTCAAAGATTTCGGGGCGCGCTTCCTGGCCGCGTCCTTGGGTCGCATCCCTCGGGCGGACAAGCGCAAGCTGACCATCCTGGTCGCGACTTCGGGCGATACCGGCGGTGCAGTGGCCGCTGCGTTCCACAAGAAGCCCTGGGTCGATGTGGTGGTGTTGTATCCCAAAGGCCTGGTCTCCGAACGCCAGGCGCAGCAGTTGGCCTGCTGGGGCGACAACGTGCGCACCTTCGCAGTGAACGGCACCTTCGATGAGTGCCAGCGCATGGTGAAGGAAGCGTTCCTCGACGCCTCGCTCAAGGAATCGCATCAGCTGTCCTCGGCGAACAGCATCAACGTCGGCCGGTTGTTGCCGCAGATGACGTATTACGCCAAGTCGAGCTTGGAGCTGTGGCGTCAGTTGGGCCGCCGCCCGAACTACATCATTCCCACCGGCAACCTGGGCAATGCCATGGCTTGCGTCTGGGCTCGCCACGTCGGTTTGCCCATCGGGGAGATCGTGCTGGCGACCAATGCCAACCAGACGGTGACTGATTTCTTGCGCTCGGGCGAATGGCAGCCGCGTGCCAGCATCGCGACCCTGGCTTCGGCCATGGACGTCGGCAATCCGAGCAACATGGAGCGTCTGCGTTCGTTACACGCCGATTTCGAAGAGCTGCAAGGCCAGCTCGGCGCATCGAGCGTCGACGACATCGAGATCCGGGGCACCTTGCGTCGTGACTCGCACGAGCTCAATCGCATCTGGTGCCCGCACACCGCCACTGCCGCCAAGGTTTATCGCCGCATGTTGTCGCGGGGCGCGCGAGGCCACTGGGTGATCGTGTCGACGGCGCATCCGGCGAAGTTCAACGATATTGTCGAGTCGCAAACCGGACAGGAAGTACCGGTGCCGCAGGCCTTGGCGACGCTGCTGTCCTTGCCGCGTCAGGAACAGGAACTCGAGGCCTCCCTGTCGGCGTTACGGACGCAATTGCAAACAACCTAATACGCATGCAGCTTCCTGAGCAGATTCCATTCTGGGCAATTCCCGCCGCCATCGCGGCGGCGGTGATAGCCCTTCTCGTGTGGTTGTACTTGCTGTTCCGAGCCTATCGGTACCGCAAGGCTATCGATGCGGCCATCGCCAGTGTGGCGTACGAGATGCTGAAGAATGTACTGATCCCCAACGGCAACGGCGGGCAGATCCACGTGCATTACTTGCTGCTGACCCAGCGCGGTTTGCTGGTCGCGGATCTGCTGGATCGCCCGGGCGCCATCTTCGGTGGCGATCAAATGTTGGAATGGACGGCGATCGGCAAGAAGCAGCGCTATACGTTTCCCAATCCGCAACACGCGTTATATGACCGGATGGCGGCGGTTCGGTTACTGACCGGTGATGTGCCTGTGGAAGGCCGGCTGCTGTTCACCGTGCGCAGCGACTTTCCCAAGGGCAAGCCGAGGAATGTGTTGAGGATCGACGACCTGACGGAAGATTATCCGCTGGTCGATAAGGCCCGAGGCAATATCACGGCGGCGTTCGGTGACGTTTGGGCGAACGTCAAACGCAGCGCCGAGGCGAATCCCATCTCTTAGTGGCGCGCGCCGCGGCCGAATCCATTCCGGACCCGGCCGCGTCAACGCAAATGAACTGCGGCCGCGTTATGCGCGACGGTAATGTGCCGCGACCACCTGCGCCACACAAGCCGTCACTTTCTTGCCCGTCTCGATATCCAAAAACTCATTCGGTCCGTGCGCATTCGACTGCGGGCCGAGCACGCCGGTGACCAAGAACTGAGTCTTGGGGAACTTGGCGCTGAGCATGCCCATGAATGGGATGGTGCCGCCGATGCCCATATACATCGCATCCTTGCCGAAGAAATTCTTGGACGCGGCTGACATCGCAGCGGCCAGCCAAGGCGCGGTGGAGGGCGCATTCCAACCCTCAGCCCCCGGATCCACATCGAACGACACTTTCGCGCCGTACGGCGGATCGCGTTCCAATGTTTCCTTGATGGCTCGTGACGCGCGTTCCGGATCGACCTGAGGCGGAATGCGGAACGACAGTTTGAACGCCGTGTAAGGCCGCAGAACATTGCCCGCGTTGGGCAGGCTCGGTATGCCGTCCACGCCAGTCACGGAGAGCGTGGGGCGCCAGGTGCTGTTCAACAGCAGCTCGGCGGGATCCTTGTCCATGGGCTGCATGCCTTCCACGAACGGCACCTTGCGATACACCTCGCTGCCCAACGTGTCAGCCGCGGCTTTGGCTTGCACCACGCGGTCTTCGGGAATCTTGGTGTGCAACTCATCGAGCTTGATACGACCGGTGGTCGAATCTTCGATGCGTTCGAGCACCGTACGTGCCACTCGCAGGCTGGACGCAGCGATGCCGCTGGCCATGCCGGAGTGCACGCCTTCACGCAGCACATCGACGCGCAATGTGCCGGTGAGATTGCCGCGTAGAGACGTCGTACACCAGAACTGATCGTAGTTGCCGCACTCGGCATCCAAGCACACCACCAGCGAAGGTTCGCCGATGCGATCGGCCAGTGCATCGATATAAGCCGGCAGGTCGGGGCTGCCGCTTTCCTCGCTGCCTTCGATCAGGATCACACAGCGCGTGTGAGGAATCTTTTGTTCGGCCAGCGCCTTCAAGGCCAGCAACGAACCGAACACCGCATAACCGTCGTCGGCGCCGCCACGGCCGTACAGTCGGCCATTGCGAATCACCGGCGTCCAAGGACCCAGGCCTTCGGCCCAGCCGGTGAACTCCGGTTGTTTGTCCATGTGACCGTACATGAGCACGCATTCATTGCTCGACTGCGCCTTGTCGCCAGTGGCGGGCACGTCGATGTACAGCAGCGGCGTGCGGCCGGGCAGGCGCACGATTTCCAGCTTCATGCCGGGCAGGGCATTGGCCTCGCACCACTGGCGCAGCAGCTCGGCGGCGGCATCCATATGACCGTGTTTTTCCCACTCCGTGTCGAAGTGCGCCGACTTGTTGGGAATGCGGATGTATTCACACAGCGTCGGTACGATGGATTGGTCCCAAACGTTGCCGACGAAGCGCAACAATTGCTCAGTATTCATTCTCGATCTCTTTAAAGCGGGCTATAGCTGTGGGCTAGTGGCGGGCGAGTTCAGGCAGTGTGCCAGTTGAACAAGCGTAACGCATTGCCAGTGGTGACTTCGGCCAGCGACGCAGCCGATTCGCCACGCGCTTGCGCGATTGCCGCCAACACGTGAGGAAGATACATGGGTTCATTGCGCCGGCTTTGCGGTTTGGGCTGCAAATCACGCGGTAACAAATAGGGCGCGTCGGTTTCGATCAGCAACCGTTCGGCCGGAATGTGTCGAACCACTTCACGCAAGTGATGGCCGCGGCGTTCGTCGCAAATCCAACCGGTAATGCCGATATATAAATCCAGGTCCAGATAAGCCCGGGCTTCGTCCAGACCGGCCGTGAAGCAATGGGCGACCCCGCCCGTCAACTGCGAGCGATACTTGCGCATGACGGTCATGAAGTCGTCGTGCGCATCGCGCTGATGCAGGAACACAGGCTTGCGTACTCGAGCCGCGAGCGTCAGCTGTTGTTCGAAAGCTTTGAGCTGCGCTTCGTGCGGTGAAAAGTTACGAAAATAATCCAGGCCGCATTCGCCCACAGCCACCACTTCGGGGCGGAGTGCCAGCTCGCCGAAGGCTTGCAGCTGAGTGGCATCCAGATCGACCGCGTGGTGGGGATGAACACCGGCGGTACAGCGCATTTGTTCAGGATGTCGCTGCACCAGGTCGAGGGCGGTATGAGTACTCGCCAGCGAGCTGCCGGTGACGATCATCCGAGTGACGCCTACAGCGGCGGCACGTTGGATGACAGCGTCCCGGTCGCTATCGAAGCTGTCGTGGGCCAGGTTGATGCCGATGTCCAGCAAGGGCGGCGCGGCGTCGGAAAATCGAGCTGGATCAATCGGCATCGTAAGGGTCTGTGCTATCTTCCAGCCATGAATTGTAGTGCATGGGCGCGCCGGTTAGTGCTGCCGTTATTGCTGGCCGTGGCTGGGCCCGCCGCCGCCGAATCGACGGCGGAATTCGACGACGCGGTGGCCCGTCTGCAGTTTGCTTTCTACACCGGCGACAGTCGCGCGCTGGAAGAAGTGCTCACCGAACTCGGTGACTTCGAGGTCAATGGCGTGCTGACCGCAGCCAAGTCGTATCAGTTGGCCTACGGCCACTGGAAACTGGCGCAATTGCTGGGTGATCCGCAGGACCCGCGAGCCCGGCCGACGAGCAAATCCAGCGCTGCCAAAGCCGCCAAGAGTTGTGTTCAGCATGCACGCGATGCCGTCGCCAAAGATGCCCGCATGGCAGACATCTATGCCATCGAGGCGGTGTGCGACACCTTTGCGCCGGGCGCCAAGAATGGCGCGTCGGCGTGCTCGCGTAGTAAATCGCTGCGCACGGCGTTGACGCTCGGTGCCGAAAATCCCCGAGTGCAGTTCATCAACGCATTGTGTACACCGGCAGTGGAAGGCGATCCGGCCGCCGTCGAGCGTTGGCGCACCGTGGTCGCGAAGTTCGAGGCAGCGCCGGCTTCGCAACCTGGTAAGCCCGATTGGGGCCACGCCGAAGCGCTGACCTTGTTGGGTGAGACTTATTTGAAGCGCGGCGAGATGGTCGCGGCGCGCGATGTGCTGGAAAGAGCGTTGGTGCTTGCGCCAGACTACCGGCAGGCGCAAAAGTTGTTGCAGGCGGCCGCCACCCGCCCTCGTTAGTTTTAGTTCGGTTCGATCTGTCCCGATCATGTCCGCACAACTCAAGCTGTTCGAATCGCGGGACTCATCCCAGCCCTGGACTGTGCGGGTGAGTCGTCGTGCGCGGCGCATGTCGGTGCGCGTTTATCCGGGCGGGCGAGTCGAGGTCGTGGTGCCTCCCAACGTGCCGCCGCTCACCGTGCAACGTTTCGTCGGCACGCATAGTCAATGGATTTCCCGGCGCGTCGAAGATCTCACCGCCGCCGGTGCGCCGGTCAGCGCCGGTCCGCCGAGCGAAATTCAGGTGTCCGCCATCGGGCGCCACTTCAAAGTCGAGTATCAGCAGACGCGCTCCACGTCGATTCGTCCGGAATTGGTCGGCGACGTGCTGCGCATTTTCGGCCCGGTGCATGACGAAGCGGCGATTGGCTCGGCGCTGCGCGAGTGGTTGTCCGATCTGGCCTACGATGAGATGGGCGCGCAGCTGGCCATGGTGGCTCACGAGTCGGGCTTCAGTTTCAGCCGCATCCAGGTGCGTCGCCAGCGCACCCGCTGGGGCAGTTGCTCGGCCAGCGGCACCATCAGTCTGAATGTTTGTTTGATGTTTCTGGAGCCGGCGGTGGTGCGCTATCTGTACGTGCACGAGCTTTGTCATACCCGCCACATGAATCATTCGCCGCGTTTCTGGGCGCTCGTGGAGCATCACGAGCCCGACTATCGGCGCCTGGATCGCGAGCTGCTGCGCGGCTGGCAGTCAGTGCCGGCTTGGATGTTCGAATAGGTACTTTGTCCCCATGGCCAACTCCGACCAACCCCCGTCCTACCCATCACGTAGCGCGGTCGATTTTTCCGATGAACAGGTGCACTGGGACCTGGGCGAGTCCAAGAGCTATGGCGAATATCTGTGCTTGAACCAACTGCTGAGCGCACAACAGCCGGTGTCGTTCGAGCACGACGAAATGTTGTTCATCATCATCCACCAGGCCTCGGAGCTGTGGATGAAACTGTGCCTGCACGAACTCACCGCCGCGCGGGAACACATTCGACGCGACGATCTCGGCCCGTCGTTCAAGATGCTGACGCGTGTGTCTCGCATCCAGCAGCAGCTGGTGCAGTCGTGGGACGTGCTGGCGACCATGACGCCGGCAGAGTATTCGTTGTTTCGTAATCAGCTCGGGCGGGGCTCGGGCTTTCAGTCGGTGCAGTACCGGCTGCTGGAATTCATCATCGGCAACAAGAACGCCGACGCCATCGAGGTGCATGGTCGCGATCCGGCGGCTTATGAAGATTTGCAGCGGATGCTGCAAAGTCCGAGCATCTACGATGAGACGTTGCGTCTGCTGAGTCGTCGAGGTTTCGAGATTCCCGATGAGTATCTGGATCGCGACTGGTCGCGGCCGTACCAGCCGAGCAAGCAAGTCGCAGCCGCGTGGTTGGCGGTGTATCACAGCGTCGACGACAACTGGGATCTTTACGACCTGGCCGAGAAGCTGGTGGACCTGGACCACAAGTTCCAGACCTGGCGCTTCTCGCACATGAAAACCGTCGAACGCATCATCGGCTACAAGCGCGGCACCGGCGGCACCGGCGGCGTTTCCTATTTGAACAAGGCGCTGGATTTGCGGTTCTTCCCGGAGCTGTGGACCATCCGGACCTCGATGTAGCTGTACGATTTGCGAGTTCGTGCGTCTTACGCTTCGCATGCCCGACCCGCACGCCAATTCCCCCGACCCACGAGGTGCCGATCTCGCTCACCTCGACCAGCGCTATCGCCATGCGCTGATGGCCTTTTTCGTGCGCCGGGTGCGCAATCGCGCCGAGGCTGAAGATCTCACCCAAGAGGTGTTCGCCAAACTGGCCAATGGCGGGCCCAGCGAGTTCCAGAACGCCGATTCCTACGTGTTCCAGACGGCCGCCAACCTGTTGCGCGATCGGGGTCGCCGCGAAAAGGTGCGGGCGGATTACCGGGCCCAGCTCGGCACCGATGAACTCGCCAGTGCCGATCCGCTCGGCCCGGACCGGATCATCGGCGGCCGCCAAACCCTGGCACAGGTGCTACATGCGCTGCAGCAGCTGCCGGAACGCACCCGTGCCATTTTCATCCTCTACCGCTTGGAGAAACTGAAGAAGCCGGAGATCGCCGGCATGTTCGGCATGTCGGTCAGCGGTGTCGACAAACATTTGATCAAGGCCTTGAGTCATCTGCACTTGCGGCTGAAGGACGAGCCATGAAATCCCCACCGCCAGCCAGCGCTCGCCCGGACAGCGAACGCCTCGCCCAATGGAGCCTGCGTCGTGCCGATGGCGAGCCGCTGGATCAGGATCCTGCGTTCCTGGAATGGCTGGCGGCCAATCCCGACAACGCACGCGAGTTGCAGGCGCTGGATGCGACGCTCGAGGACATCGATAGTTTTGCCGGCACGCCGGAGCTGGTGAAGCTCAGACGCGATGCTCTGATAGCAGCCCAACGCTCGCTCGGCTGGCGGCGGATCAAGTCGATGTTCGACTCGCGCCCGCGGATCGCGGCAGGTGTCGCATTCATCTGCCTGCTGGCTGGCGCGACGACTGCGTACCTGAGTCTGGCCGCGCAGACGTTCGAGACGGCCGTTGGCGAGCGCCGCACGTTTGCGCTGGCCGATGGCTCGAAGCTCTCTCTGGATGCTGCCACCAAAGTCACCGTCGACTACAGCGGTGAACGACGTCGTCTCACCTTGAAACAGGGCCGCGCCAAGTTCGACGTGTCTCGCGATCCGCTGCGGCCGTTCTCAGTGGCAGCCGCCAGTAAACTCGTCGTCGCCACCGGCACTTCGTTCAGCGTAGAACTGGCGGACAGTCAGGTGCGCGTTGTTCTCTACGAAGGACACGTCGACGTACTGCCCGCGTCCAGTGTGCGCGGCCGATCGCGCCACAAGCTTCAAGAGCGGCTGGAGCCTGGAACTGAGCTCGTTGCACCGGCGGCGGATACTACGGCTGCTGCACAGCTGACGCCGATCGATGCTGCCCGTTCGCTCACCTGGGAGAGCGGCGACCTGGCATTCGCCGATGAGCCGTTGGCATTGGCCATCGAACGAGTGAATCGTTACTCGGCTGAGCCTGTGACGTTCGGCGATGCCGCAGCCGCCGCGGTACGTATCAGCGGCGTCTTTCACTCGGGCGATACGCAAGCTTTCATCGATGGCGTGACTGCCGTGTTTCCGCTGCGTGCTCAGCAATCCGAGGCCGGCACCACTCTGGTTTATGACGAGCGTAAGAAACATTGAGGTACACGATCTGTCGCGACGTGCGTCTCACTCCTCAAGAACAGCACAACTAGAAGGGGAGTGAAATGATGCAACGATTCGGTACCGCGGCCGTGGCCGCAATGATGATTGTCTCAGCGGCGCCGGTGGCGATGGCGCAAACCCAGGCAACCTACACGTTCGATATTCCTGCGCAAGATCTGGGCTCCGCACTGCGTGCGTTCGGCCGTACGTCGCGACAGCAGATCGTGTTCGATGAGCGCGCCGTCCGTAGCAAGGTGAGTCCACCGCTCGCAGGCCCGTTGACCGTCGACATGGCGTTGGACCAACTGCTTTCGGGCACTGGCTTGCACGCGCGCAGAAGCACGGCGGGTGTGATCGTGATCGAGCCGCTGGCTGCGGATGAGGTTGCGCAACGTCAGGGCGATAGTCGTTTGCGTCTCGCTCAAGTCGGGACAGTCGCCGGGGTGAGCACTGCGACCGATGAGCAGAGCACGCAGGACAATTCATCCAGCGCCATGCGCAGTCTGCGTCGCGGCGAGATCGAGGAAGTGGTCGTCACCGTCTTCGGGCGCTCGGAGTCCGAGACGCTGAAGGAAGTTCCGCAAAGCGTGATGGTGTTCGACGAGACGTTCCTGAAGAACACAGGCGCGACCGATCTGTTCAACGTACTGCGTTTCGTGCCGTCGGCGACCGGTCGTCGCTCGCAGATGGGATACCTGCCGCAGGAGTTCAATATTCGCGGCTTCTACGCGTCGCAAACGCTGAACGGCACCAGCCGCAATACCATGAGCCAGCCGATCGACATGCAAGGCGTCGAACGGATTGAAGTGCTGATGGGACCGGCCTCGGTGCTGTACGGCTCGATGGAGCCGGGCGCGGTGGTCAACGTGGTGACCAAGCAGCCGCTGGATCAGTTTCATCTGCAGCTCGGCGCGGAATACGGCAGCTATGAAAGTCAGCGCTTCACCGCCGATGTCGGCGGTCCGCTCTCCGATCGGATCCGGGCGCGACTGAATCTCGCCTATCAGGATCGCGAGTCGTTCTTGAATTACTGGTCCAGCAATCGTTTGTTCGCCGCTCCGGTGGTGGCTTTCGACCTCAGCGACCAGACTCGACTTAGCGTCGAAGGCACCTATGCCCGCGAGCGTGCGCCGGCTGGCCCCTACAACGGTGCGCCTGCGGCGGGCATGCTGACTGCCAACCCGCTCGGCAACTATGACCGATCGTTCTTCCCCGCCAATCCGAACGTGGAGCCTGGCGTTGGTTTGGAGCGCGAAGCGGCGCGTGTGGAAGCGCGGCTGACGCATCAACTCAACGATACATGGCATGCGCGCGCCGCAGTTTCTTACACCTACGGCAACCAGGACGACGGCGACATGTTGTCGCAAGGCTATGCGAACGGCGACAACCGCTCGGTACGCCGATTCTTCTTCCTGGCCAACGATACTCAGAACGATGACTTCGCCTATCACCTGGATCTGGCCGGCGAGTTCACTACCGGACCGTTGAGTCACAAGTTCTCGGTGGGCGCCGAGTATGTTTCCGAACGTTACGATGCTCGCGCCGGCCGCGGCGGATTCTTCACGACCACGGTGGACGTGTTCAATCCGGTGTACACCTCGACATTGCCCAATCCATTGGTATTGAACGGCTCGAAGCTCACCACCGAGACCTCCGGTGTGTTCGTGCAGGATCGAGTCACCGTGGCAGATCGCTTGCACCTGATCGGCGGCCTGCGCTACGCGAAGATTCGCAGCGCCAGTACTTTCATTCCCGCGGGTGATGCTCCCGAGCCGGAGAGTGTCGAGACCGATTCGGCCTGGCCGACTATGTTCGGCGTGCTGTACGACGTGAACGACAGCGTGACTGTGTTTGCCAACCAGTCGAAGTCCTTCATGCCTCGGGGCGGCAGCACGCAGGGCGGCGTACCGTTTTCACCCGAACGCAGCGTGCAATATGAGTTGGGCACCAAGTTCGAATTGGCCGACTCGGGCATGAGCGCCAGCGTGTCACTGTTCCATGTCAAGAAACCGAACGTGCTCACGCCGGACATCGGCAATCCTGGCTTCGACATTCCGCTGGGCGAAGTCACGTCCAAAGGCGCGGAACTGTCCGTGCAAGGCTCGGTGCTGCCAGGCTGGTCGATCTACGCGTCGTACGCGTATCTGCAGACCGAGGTGCGCAGTAACGACTTGGATCTGAATGGCAACGACCTCAGTCAGGCACCGGGCGACACTGTGTCGCTGATGACTCGCTACGACGTGCAATCCGGGCCGTTGGCGGGCCTGGGCTTTTCACTCGGTGCCAACTTTGTGAGCAATCGGTTCATCGACGACGGCAATTCGTTGCTGTTGCCGAGCTACACGCGCGTCGATGTCGGCGCCTACTACACGTTCAACGAGAGGGTGGAGTTGAACGTGATGGGTAACAACCTGACCAACGAGAGAATATTCTCGGGCTCCAGTGCCAATCAGCTGGAACTCGATCTGCCTCGCAATGTGATGCTGCGAGTCAACTACAAGCTCTAATCGTTCTCGAATAGTTCTCAGTCATGAGGCTGGCAGCGCTGCTGCTGCCAGCCTCGCTGGTATGGCAATGGACACCGTGTGTCCGGTCATCGGAGTGTTTCTGTGAAGCGTCTTTTCAGAGTTGCGGTGCTGGTGGCGGTCACCGGTGTGGTCCTGCCTGTGAGCGGCTTCGCAGCCGATAAGTTCAGTGAGGCACGCGCGTCGATCCAGCGTCACATGGTCGAGAAGGGTGTGCCGGGCATGGCGGTGGCCGTGTGGAAGGACGGCAAGATTCTGTGGGAGGAGGGCTTCGGCTGGGCCGATCGTGAGAATCGGGTCGCGGCCAGCGAACACACCATGTTCTGTCTGGCGTCGCTGTCGAAATCGCTGACCGCCACTGGTCTGATGACGCTGGTGCAGGCGGGCAAGATCGATCTCGACCATCCGGTGAACGATTATCTGGGCGATGACAAATTACGCTCGGCAATTGCCGATCCACGTAACGCAACCGTACGCAGAGTCGCGGATCACACCTCTGGGTTGACGCCGGCTGATCGATTCTTCTACGGCGCCGATGCGGCGCTGATGCCTTCCATGGATGTGATGATCCGTCGCTATGGGTTGCTGGTGCGTGAGCCGGGGCGTTACGAGTACTCCAATATGGGCTACGGCGTGCTCGGGCATGCCATGGCGCGCGTGTCGGGAAAGACGTATGCGAACTTCATGCGCGAAGAAGTTTTCCTGCCGTTGGGCATGACGCACTCCTCGGTGGACGTCGGGCCGGAACTTGCCAAGCATCAGTCCGTACGTTACGACTACACCGGCAAGCCGATTCCATACTACGTCTCGGCTGTGCCTGCTTCTGCTTCCATCTTCTCGAGCGCGCATGACCTGGCTCGCTTCGGCATGTTCTTTCTGAAAGATCGTCTGCCCGATCAGCGCGCGATTCTTTCGGATGCGTCCATCGACCGCATGACCAGCGACCCGGTGGCGGTGGATGCCGACGAGCAGTACGGCATCGGCTGGGAGATGGTGCGCAAGGGTGGCTATCAGTTGGTCCAGCATAGTGGCTCCACCTCGGGCGTACATACGATCTTCATCCTGATACCGTCCGAGAATCTCGGCATGGTGTTGTTGGCGAATATCGACGGTGGTGTGCGCGCCAGCCGCGGCAGCCTGACGGTCGACATACTGAAAACCCTGTTGCCCAAGTGGCGTGATGCCAAGGCTCAGTCTGCATCCGCCGAAGAGGAGGCGCCCTTCAAACCCACACCGGCATTGACCGGCACGTGGCAGGGCACCGTCAGCACTTACGAAGGAACATTGCCCATCCGGCTGCAGATTGCGCCGTCCGGCGAGGTGCATACTCTTATTGGTGAGAACAGCCGCTGGCGAGGACGCAGCTCGTTGCAGCAGCCGGCGCTGTTGAATGACGTCGCCTTCAAGGACGGTGAATTGACCGGAACGTCGCTGAGTCAAATCGAAACATCGGACTCCAGCCTGCATCCGCATTCGAGTACGTTGCAACTGACGCTGCGCGATGGTGTGTTGAGCGGTACGGTCACTGCCAGCTCGGTGTACACCGGCCTGTGGATCTACAGCTTCCCCTACTGGGCCGAGCTCAAAAAGGTTGCGGCCGACGCGGCCGTCACACAGCGGACTCAATGATGCGACCCGTTTGTGTTCTGGCGATGGTGCTGGCCAGCTGCAGCGTTTTCGCCAGCGGTGCTGCTCGTTCGGCGACGGACGTCGAGCGAGCAGCTGCCATCGATGGACTGTTCGCGGAATACACTCGCGCAGGCAGCCCTGGCGGCGCCGTTGGTGTGTACAGCAAAGGTCGCGTGCTCTACGCCAAAGGCTATGGCCTGGCGGATCTGGAAGCCGGCATTCCAATCACGCCGCAGACACAGTTTCATGTCGCTAGCGTCTCGAAGCAGTTCACCGCGTACGCGATTGCCTTGCTGGTACAGGAAGGGCGAATCGATCTGGACGCAGACATTCGCAAGTACCTGCCGGACACTCCCGATTTCGGGCACGTAGTCACGGTGCGCCAGCTGGTTCATCACACCAGTGGGATACGTGACTATTCCTCGTTGCTGGGGTTGGGTGGCAGGGATCTGCGCGATCTGTTGCCGCAACAGAAGATTGTGAACCTGCTACAGCGGCAACGCGCTCTGAACTTCGCGCCGGGCACGGATTTTCTGTATGGGAACTCTGGCTACGTGCTGCTTGCTGAGATCGTGCGCTCCGTGACGGGAAAGACGCTGCGGCAATTCACGACCGAACGCATGTTCACACCGTTGAAGATGTCGCGAACGTTCTTCATGGACGACATCGGCGAATTGGTGCCGGGCCGCGCCCATTCCTACGAACTCGATGACGACGGAACCTGGCAGCGCTTTCCACTCAACTACGAGAGCGTCGGTTCGACGGGATTGCTGACGACGGTGGAGGATCTGGCGCAGTGGGCCGGCAATCTGAGCGCGCCGAAGTTGGGCAACGCTAAGCTGACCTCGCTCATCTCCGCCAGCGGCAAGTTGACCGATGGCACGCCGGTGCATTACGCCTTCGGTCTGTTCGATCTGCCGCAGGCGGGCAGAACTGCGCTCAGTCACAGCGGCTACGATGCAGCCTTTTGCGCGCATGTCACTTACTACCCCGAGCATGATTTCGCCGTGGCCGTGCTGGCCAACACCGGCATGGACGTCGACGCCAAGGTCAATGCGATTGCCAATCTCTATCTGCCCGCGGTGACCGCTGGGGCGAGTGAGCCTGCCGTCTTGCAGTCACCGAAGGCGTCGTCGCTCGATGCTTTATCGGGCACCTTCTTTGCACCGGATCATCCCGCGATGAGTTTCCGTCGCGATGGCAATCGGCTGATTGCGGAGCGCGGCACGCGCGGCGATGGCACGTCCGTAGTGTTCCGTCGCGACGGCAGTTTCGACGTCGATGCACGCAATCGTGAGTATTTTCGTCCAGTGCTCATCGATGGTGTCACAGCTATCGATCGGATCCCGAACGGCCCCTTGCCGGCGCAGCGCTATCGTCGGATCGAGCCCGTCAGCAGTACTCCGGAGCAGCTGACAAAGCTGGCCGGCGATTACCGCAGCGAGGAGCTCGATGTTACCTATACGTTCACGGTTCGGAACCAACGGCTGGTGGTGGATTGCTTCTGGTGCGCTCAGCCGGTGGGGCTGACCCAGGTCACATCAGATCATTTCGATGCGCCGAAATCCTTCGCTGCTCGCGCGTTCTCTTTCGTACGCAATGCTCGCGGCGAAGTCGTCGAGGTCCGGATGCACAGCGATCGAGCCTACGGCGTGGTGTTGCGCAGAATCGCGCCTGGTGCGCGCTGAGCCTTCCACACGCGCCAGCCAAGCAGCACTAGCACGATGGCCAGATAGATCAGCGGCTCGGTGGTATCGGACTTGACCTGCCAATAGTAGTGCCACACGCCCAGCAAACAGATCAGATAGATCAGCCGGTGCAGAGTCTTCCAGCGCCGGCCTAGACGCCGCATCATCTTGTTCGTGGATGTCACGGCCAGCGGGATTAGCAACAACAAGGCTGCGAAGCCGATGGTGATGAACGGCCGCTTGGCAATGTCTGGCAGGATGCCGGCCCAATACAGTCCCTGGTCGAGAATCAGCCAGGTGAGGAAGTGCATCAGCACGTAAAAGAACGCATACAGCCCGAGCATGCGGCGTAGCTGTACCAGCCAAGTCATATCGAACCAATCTCTGATTGGCGTGACGGCGAGCGTGATGACCAGGAAGCGCAGTCCCCATTGCCCGAGCGTGTCTTGAATGCGTTCAACGGGATTGGCGCCGAGCGAGGCGCCGCCGATGCCGATGCCCGCCCACACCAATGACAACAGCGGCAGCGCGCACAAGACGAATAGAGCAGGCTTGATGAAGCGACGGATGACGAGCGTGGAGGGCATTGAAGCTTGGGGCTGGCTCAGTAGTACTTCTTCAGGTCCATGCCTTTGTACAAGGACGCCACTTCCTGTTCGTAACCATTGAACATCAACGTCGGCACGCGTGAGCCGAACACGCCGGCGCCGATCTTGCGTTCGCGCGCCTGACTCCAGCGCGGATGATCGACGTTCGGATTGACGTTGGCGTAGAAGCCGTACTCGTGCGGTGCTGAGATGTTCCAGGTGCTGGGCGGCTGCTTTTCGGTAAAGCGAATCTCGACGATGGACTTGATGCCTTTGAAGCCGTACTTCCACGGCGTGATCAGCCGCAACGGCGCGCCGTTCTGATTCGGCAGCGTCTTGCCGTACAGGCCGACGGCGAGCAAGGCCAGCGGATTCATGGCCTCGTCGATGCGCAGGCCCTCGATGTACGGCCAGTCGAGCGAGCCGCTGCGTTGGCCCGGCATTTCCGACGGTCGTAACACGGTCTTGAAGGCCACGTATTTGGCCTTCGATGTGGGCTTGAACTGTTTCAGCACGGCGCCCAGCGGCACGCCGTCCCACGGAACCACCATCGACCACGCTTCCACACAGCGCAATCGATACACGCGCTCTTCGATGGTGTGTGGCTTGAGCAGGTCCTCGAGCGCGAACGTGCCGGTGTTCTCGGCTTCGCCTTTGACGGTCACCGTCCAGGGCGAGGGCTTGAAGCGCGACGACAGCTCGGCGGGGTCGCTCTTGTCCAGGCCGAACTCGTAGTAGTTGTTGTAGCTGGTGATGTCTTGGTAACTATTGGGTGGATCGCTGACGCTGTACTTGGCGTTACGTTCCACCTTCAGATCCGTCACCGCGCCGGCATCGCTCATCCAGCCAGCGCCCAGGCCAGCGACGCCTGCCGCCAGCGCGGCTTGCAGCAGCTTGCGGCGATTCAAATAGGCGTGCTCGGAGGTGATCTCCGAAGGCCGAATCGCAGCACTATCGCCAGGGCGGAAACGTCGGATCAGCATGAGCGTCCTCGCGGCTGGCGGGTGACCAGCCTTTGTCCACTATCACTATGACTCCTGGTACATGACCGGAGTTTCGCCTCAGCCATTACATCGGATGCCCGCGCGTGCCGTGACTAGCCCAAACCGGGCGGGCCGGCCTGGTGTTGGGGCGTGCTGTCGGTGATCTCGAACCAGCAGGCTTTATTGCCGACAAAGATGTGCATGGCCGGCTTGAATCCTGGATCGGTATCCAACGACCCGAACGGCACGACCACCGCGCCACGCTCCTTGGACACACGAGGCATGGCGCTGCCACACTTGGTGCAGAAGGCGACGCCGAAGAAGCGCGCTTCGGGGACGCGATAGTCGACGATGGGCGCGTCCTGGCGCGTGAAGCGGAAATCGTCGAGCTTGTAGAACATATTCGACGCATGAGCGGCGCTTCGTCCGCGACGACAGCGCGAGCAATGACAATTTGCGCTACGGATCGGCTGACCGGTGATCTCGAACGTATTGCTGTTGCAAAGGCAGCTGCCAAAGAGCACACCCTCACGCGGCTCTACGACAGGGCGCGTGATGCCGCCGACACCGAGCTCTGGCGGAAACTCTTCGTGCTGAGGTAAGTCATCGGTGATCGTGTACCAAGGTGCCTTGGAACCCACGAACACGTGAGCCTGCGGACGCAGGCCAGAGTCGCCATCCAGATTGCCGGCGGGTACCAGCGCCAGATCCATCTCGGGCAGCAAGGTCGGCGTGACCGAACCGCAATGACGACAAAAATTCCGTCGGCCTTTTTCCGAGGACGCGAAACTCTCGATCTGGTCCACGCCGCTCAGCCACTTGAAGCTCAGCAACGGCGCCCCGACAAAGGTGGCGAAAGCCGAGCCATGATGCTTGCGGCACATGGAGCAATGGCAATGCACCATCATGTTGAACGGGCCGCCGACTTGATAACTGACCGCGCCGCATAGACAACTTCCGTGCAGCTGGGTCGACGCGTGCGTCATGACGGGCCTCTACGATGGTCCTGCTGAAAAACTTTGTGGTAAAACAGAGCGCTGTGACCGCCACCGTACCTGAAAAATCTGACCGCCGCAGCCTGCGAGAGCAGGTCGAGGAATTGCTGCCTGCCTGGCGCAGTTGGTATCCGAGTTTGTTCGATGCCGCTGCCGACTTGGGCTTGATCCGGGCGCGTGTCTGTTCGCCGTCGTCGTTGATGCTGTCGAATCGGCACGCGTCGGTGCAGAGCGAGGCCCTGCAGATGTTCAAGGAGCAATGGTCGGTGGAAGATGAACCGGAAGCGCCGCAGCTGCCGATTCGGTTACAGCGTCAGCCGACGCCGCAGAAGCCGTTCAAGAAGAAGCCCAAGCCGAGTTATTGACGGCGGTGAAAAGGGGACAGATTTATTTTCCTCGCTCGGTCGCTAGTCATTTCCGTATCCGCTGGAGGGGAAAATAAATCTGTCCCCTTTCCACTGCTCTCAGCCCGAGAACTTGCTGAAATCCGGCGCTCGCCGTTCGGCGAACGCTTGCAGGGCCTCGGCGGTTTCTGGCGACTTCAAGCGATCGCC
Source organism: Steroidobacter sp. (assembly GCF_016790065.1). Classification (GTDB taxonomy): domain Bacteria; phylum Pseudomonadota; class Gammaproteobacteria; order Steroidobacterales; family Steroidobacteraceae; genus Steroidobacter. Next base: position 11,274 of record NZ_JAEUPY010000790.1, on the reverse strand, counting down.
GAAGATCTGACTTTCCTTGGCAATCAGCGCGGCGATTGCCGTGCCATCGCGCATCAACTGTTTGGTCGCCTGTAGCGCACCAGTCGGTCTGGTCGCCAACTGTTTGGCCGCAGCGAGGGCTTTCGCACGAACTTCGCCAACAGGTAACGACGCATTGGCGATACCGAAGGACGCAGCGGTGCGGCCGTCGATGGGTTCGCCCAAAGCAAACATTGCATACGCGCGTGCGTAACCGATGCGCGCTTGTAACAGAGCACTCGACGCCGCTTCCGGCACCAGCGCCAGATTCACGAACGGCACCGACAACTTGGCATCGTCGGCGACGAACACCAAATCACAATGCAACAGCATGGTGACGCCGACACCCACGGCCAATCCAGTAACCGCAGCCACGATCGGCTTATGAGCCCGAGCGAGCGCATTCAGGAACAGCGGTGTCTTCATGTTATGGCGATCCAGCGTGCCGGCCGCGACCGCGGCGAAATCGCTGAGGTCGTTGCCTGCGCTAAACGCATCGCCTTCCGCTTCGAACAGCACGACTCGCACCGAGGGATCGGTCTCGGCGCGAGTCAGTGCCTCAGCGAGCGTGCCGTACATCGGCTGTGTGATTGCATTCTTTTTGTCCGGTCGCGCGAACGTGATCCGGAGAACGCCATCCTCAACAGCCAGCCGTACGTGCTCGCTCATGAGCTTCCTTACGCAGCCTTGCTCGACGACGCCAGCTGACGCAGCACGTAGTGCAGGATGCCGCCGTGCTGGAAGTACTCGCGTTCCTTCGGCGTGTCGATACGCACACGCGCTTCGAACTTGATCGGAGCGCCAGTCGGCGGAGTGGCAACCACGGTGACGACCTTCGCGGCACCGGCGTTCAGGCCGATGATCTCGAAGCTCTCCTTACCGGTGAGGCCCAGCGACTGCGCGTTCTGACCGTCCTTGAACATCAGCGGCAGCACGCCCATGCCGATCAGGTTCGAGCGGTGAATACGCTCGAAGCTCTCGGCGATCACGGCCTTCACGCCCAACAGCATGGTGCCCTTGGCCGCCCAGTCACGCGACGAGCCGGTGCCGTATTCCTTACCGGCCAGAATCACCAGCGGGGTGCCTTCCTGCTTGTAGCGCATGGCGGCGTCATAAATGCTCAGCGGATCGCCGCTCGGCACGTGCACAGTCACGCCACCCTCGGTGCCCGGCGCCAACAGGTTACGCAGACGAATGTTTGCAAACGTACCGCGCATCATCACTTCATGATTGCCACGACGCGCGCCGTAGGAGTTGAAGTCCTTCGGCTGCACGCCGAGCGACACCAAGTACTTCGCCGCGGGGCTGGTCTTGGAAATATCGCCGGCAGGGGAGATGTGATCCGTGGTGACGGAGTCGCCCAGGACGGCCAGCGCGCGCGCGCCACGCACATCGGTGACTGCACCCGGCTTCATGGTCATGCCGACGAAGTACGGCGGATTCTTCACATAGGTCGACTTGTCGTCCCACGCGTAGATCTTGCCGCTCGGCAGGCTGATGGCATTCCAGTTCTCGTCGCCGGCGAACACGCTGGCGTAGCCCTTCTTGAACATCGCCGAGTCCACCGACTTGGCGATGAACGCCTGGATCTCGGCCGGCGTCGGCCAGATGTCCTTCAGATACACCGGCTGGCCGTCGCTGCCCGTACCCAGCGGCTCGGTGACCAGGTCGACGGTCATGGAGCCGGCGAGCGCGTACGCGACCACCAGCGGCGGCGAGGCGAGGAAGTTCATCTTCACTTCCGGATGCACGCGGCCTTCGAAGTTACGATTGCCGGACAGCACCGAAGCGGCGATCACGTCGCCAGCCTTGGCGGCGTCGCTGATTTCTTGTTTCAGCGGACCGGAGTTACCGATACAAGTCGTGCAGCCGTAGCCGACGGTGTAGAAGCCCAGCGCGTCCAGATCGTCGCTCAGGCCAGCCTTGTTCAAATAGTCGGTGACGACGCGCGAGCCGGGGGCCAGCGAAGTCTTCACCCAGGGCTTCGAACTCAAGCCGCGCTTGCGAGCATTGCGAGCCAGCAGGCCAGCAGCGATCAGCACGGCCGGATTCGACGTGTTGGTGCAGCTGGTGATGGCGGCGATCAACACCGCGCCGTCGGCAACTTCGAACGACTTGCCGTCGACAGCTGCCTTGCCCACGCCCGAGGCGCTCGGGTTCTTGGCAGTGCGCTCTTCAGCCATCTTCTTGTGAGCGGCCTGATAAACCTGTTTGGCAGTACGCAGCGGCACGCGATCCTGCGGACGCTTCGGACCGGCCAGCGACGGCTCGACGGTGCCCAGATCCAATTCGAGCACGTCGGTGTAATCGGCTTGCGGATCGCCGTTGTTACGCCACATGCCCTGGTGCTGGGCATAAGCCTTCACCATCGCGATATGTTCGGGATTGCGGCCGGTGAGTTCGAGATAACGCAATGTTTCTTCGTCCACCGGGAAGATGCCGCAGGTGCTGCCGAATTCCGGCGCCATGTTGGCAATGGTGGAACGATCGGCCAGCGGCAGGTTGGCGAGACCGTCGCCGAAGAACTCGACGAACTTGTCGACCACACCCTTCTTACGCAGCATCTCGGTGATGGTCAGCACCAAGTCGGTGGCGGTGGTGCCGGCCGGCAGGTTGCCGACCAGTTTGAAACCGATGACGTGCGGGATCAGCATGGTGACCGGCTGACCGAGCATGGCGGCTTCAGCTTCGATACCGCCGACGCCCCAACCCAGCACGCCCAGGCCGTTGACCATGGTGGTGTGCGAGTCGGTGCCCACCAGCGTGTCCGGATAGGCCCAGCGCACGCCGTCCTTGTCTGCATCGAATACCACGCGCGCCAGATGCTCGACGTTCACCTGGTGCACGATGCCGGTGTTGGGCGGCACCACTTTGAAATTCTGGAACGCGTTCTGGCCCCAGCGCAGGAACGCGTAGCGCTCGGTGTTGCGGCTGAAGTCGATGCGATTGTTTTCGGCCTGCGCACCGGGCGTGCCGTACGCGTCGACTTGCACCGAGTGGTCGATGACCAATTCGGCGGGCGACAGCGGATTGATTTCATCGGGATTGCCGCCGAGCTTGATCATCGCTTCGCGCATGGCGGCGAGGTCGACGACCACCGGCACGCCGGTGAAGTCCTGCATGATCACGCGGCTGGGCGTGAAAGAGATTTCGTAGGAAGGCGCCGCCTTCGGATCCCAGTTGAGCAACGCATCGACGTCGTTACGGGTCACGTTGACGCCGTCCTCGAAGCGCAGCAGATTTTCCAACAGGATTTTCAGCGAATAGGGCAGGCGCGCGACGTTGCGGTCTTTCAGGGCCGCCAGGCTGGCGATTTCAAAGTGTTGATTGCCGCTGGCTAGCGTGGTGCGCGCCTTAAACGAGTCTTTCATGCGTCCTCCGCGAGGATAGGGAGTGGCGCGGCTGGCTCGAGCGCTGGCAGCGCCAGGGGCGCCACCTCGACGTAGGCGGCCCCTTTGCTTTCATTGCTCCGGTGCCCTCGCAGACCCCCGGAACAAATCGGCGGGATTATAGCGGTCGCAGAGTGTTTATGGGGACTCCCGAACGGGATTCCTATGCAGTTCTGTCGACCACGCCGCCGCCCAGGCACACATCGCCGGCATAAAACACCACGTATTGACCGGGAGTGACCGCACGCTGCGGCTGTTGGAAGCGCACCTGACAGCGGCCGTCCGCCAGCACTGTGACGCTGCAAGCCTGGTCCGCCTGGCGATAGCGCACCTTGGCGGTGCATTCGAACTCGCCAGCCGGCGCTACGCCCGCCACCCAGGTGAGCTGTGAAGCCCAGGCCTCGGTTCTGTGCATGGCTGGATGATCGTGGCCCTGAACCACGACCAGCACGTTGCGTGCGAGGTCCTTGTCGGCCACATACCAAGGTGCCTCGCCGGCGTCATTGCGACCGCCGATCCCCAAGCCCTGGCGCTGGCCGAGCGTGTAATACATCAGTCCGCGGTGCTGGCCCAGTCGCCGGCCTTCGAGGGATTCGATGTGCCCGGGCTGCGCCGGCAGGTAAGTTTCCAGGAATTGCGCGAAAGGTCTTTCGCCAATGAAACAAATGCCGGTGCTGTCCTTCTTGTCGAACACCGGCAAGGTCAGCTCGCGAGCCAGGCGCCGCACTTCGCTCTTTTGTAGATCGCCGATGGGGAACAGCGTGCGTGCCAACGCGTCGCCCGGCATCGCGTGCAGGAAATAACTTTGATCCTTGTTGGGATCGAGGCCGCGTAACAACTTGGCGCGTGCCCCGAGCGCATCGTGTTCGACGCGTGCGTAATGGCCAGTCGCTACCCAATCGGCACCGAGGCGGCGCGCGTAGTCGTAACAAACGCCGAATTTGATTTCGCGATTACACAGCACGTCGGGATTGGGCGTGCGGCCGTGGCGATATTCATCGAGGAAATAACTGAAGACGCGCTCGCGATACTCGCCGGCGAAACTCACTTTGTGCAGCGGGATGCCGAGCTGCTCGCAGACGTGGCGGGCGTCCTGATAATCCTCGGCAGCGGTGCAGTAGCCGTCTTCGTCTTCGTCCCAGTTGCTCATGAACAAGCCCTGGACGTCGTAGCCCTGCTGTTGCAACAGATGAGCGGTGACGGACGAGTCGACGCCGCCGGACATACCGACGATGACTAGAGCAGCCATGCTGAGCGAATGGGGATCGAACCGGTTTAGATCAGACGATTGATCGCCGGATGCTCGAGCGTGCGAGCCCGCGCTTCCGGTGACAGTCCGGCATCTTTGAGGACGCGCTTGGCGACATCAAGGGGTAGCCGCGTGCCTTCCAGATAATCGTCGATGCATCGGAGCACCATCGGGCTGCGCAGGCGCGCGGTCCGAGCCACGATTTGATCCCGATCCAGCCACACGGTGCGTTCGATGCCGCGGTCGAGCGGGCGGGCCGGGTCGTGATCGATCACGTCGCCGGCGTAGGCCACCCGCAGAAAGCTACGCTGCTTTTCCGGGTGCTCCCACAGATAGATGCCGATCAGGGCCCGCGGCCGGAAGGTCCAGGCGGTTTCTTCCAACGCCTCGCGAACCACGGCGTCCAGAAACTGTTCGCCGCGTTCGACATGGCCGCTGGGCTGGTTGAACACCATGCGATTGCCAACCCGTTCCTCCACCAGCAGGAACTGGCCGTCGCGTTCGACGACGGCAGCAACGGTAAGGTCGGGGCGCAAGCTCATGAGGGCAAGTATAGCCAGCCAAAAAGAACGTTTTGTGATGATTTTCAAGAAATTGGACAATGATACCAATGCCAATTGTTAGCTTGGCTATTGGCCATTCGTCTGCAATTTCTTACAACCCGTTGCTCGCAGCCGTCTACTAAACCTTGTTTGCCAACTGTTCTGCATAGCCAACGTAACGCGCCGGCGAGAGTTCCAGGAGTGCCTGCTTGGCAGATTCGGGCACGGCCAGGCCGGAGACAAACTGTCGCAGCGACGCGGCATTGACCCGCTGGCCGCGCGTCAACGACTTGAGCTGTTCATAGGCGTTCTCGACCCCGTAACGGCGCATGACGGTCTGGATGGGCTCGGCCAGCAGCTCCCAGTTCGCATCCAAATCCTCGGCCAGGCGGGCCGCGTCGACATCGACTCGTTCCAAACCGCGCTCGATGGAGCGCCACGCGATCAATGCATGGCTGACAGCCACGCCGACGTTTCGTAACACCGTCGAGTCGGTGAGATCTCGTTGCCAACGCGACACCGGCAGCTTGTCCGAGAGGTAACGAAGCATCGAATTGGACAAGGTCAGATTGCCTTCGCCATTCTCGAAGTCGATGGGATTCACTTTGTGCGGCATGGTGGAGGAACCGGTTTCGCCGGCCACCACGCGCTGGCGGAAATAGCCCAGCGAAATGTAGCCCCACATGTCGCGACACATGGCCACCAGCACCGTGTTCAAGCGGGCTAACGCATCGAAATATTCCGCCATCCAATCGTGCGGCTCGATCTGGGTGGTGTATGGATTCCAGCTCAGCCCCAACGACTCGACGAACTGTTGGCCGAGGCGCGGCCAATCGACGTTCGGGTAAGCCACGACATGCGCGTTGAAGTTACCGACCGCGCCATTGATTTTGCCGCTGATGGAAACGGCCGCGAGTCGCGTGCGTTGTTCGCGCAGGCGATAGGTGAAGTTGGCCATTTCCTTGCCCAAGGTCGTCGGCGTGGCCGGCTGACCATGCGTGCGCGACATCATCGGCGTCGCTGCATGCAGATGGGCCAGGCCTCGCAGCCGTTCGATGAGGGCATCGATCCGCGGCAACAGCACCAGATCGCGCGCTTCCTGGAGCATCAACGCATAGCTGAGATTGTTGATATCTTCGGACGTACAGGCGAAGTGCACGAACTCCCGACGCGTGCGCCAGGCCGGCACCGCATCGATGCGACTCTTGACGAAGTACTCGACCGCCTTCACGTCATGGTTGGTTTCGCGTTCGGTCTTCTTGACCTCGGCGGCTTCATCGTCGGTCAGGTCGGCAGCCAATGCATCGAGCACGCTGAGCGCTTCGGCCGGCAGACCGCGCAGCTCTTCGATGCCGGGCTCGGCAGCCAGCGCTTTGAGCCAGAGCGCTTCGACACGGACGCGTTGACGGATCAGGCCACGCTCGCTGAATAACGGCCGTAACTCGGCGGCCTTGTCAGCGTAACGGCCATCGATGGGGGAGATTGCGTTCAAGGGACTGTGGTTCATCGTAGAATCATACCGCACCGATCGGCGACTCGGCCGCAACGACGTGTTAGAGAGGTAGGAGTGGCGAACGACGACTTTCGCAGCGAGCGGGATAGCTTGGGTGAGCTGCAAGTCCCGGGCGATGCGCTGTGGGGTGCACAGACGCAGCGGGCTGTGGACAACTTTCCGATCAGCGGTTTGCGCATGCCGCGCGACTTCATTCGCGCCTTGGGCCTGATCAAGTGGGCGGCGGCGACCGCCAACGTCGAGCTGGGCGGCATGGATGCCAAGCACGCCGCCGCCATCCAAAAAGCGGCGCTGGAAGTGGCCGACGGGCGTCATGACCGGCACTTCCCGGTGGACGTGTTCCAGACCGGCTCCGGCACCAGCAGCAACATGAATGCTAACGAGGTGATTGCGCGGCTGGCCTCGCAGTTCGCCGGCATCCCCATCCATCCCAACGATCACGTCAACATGAGCCAGAGCTCCAATGACGTGATTCCGACCGCAATCCAGGTGAGCGCTCTGCTCGGCGTCGAACAACACCTGTTGCCGTCGCTGGCGTATTTGAGCGCCATCATCAGTCGTCGCATCGGCGAGATCGGCGACATCGTCAAGACCGGTCGCACCCATTTGATGGATGCCATGCCGGTGACGTTCGGTCAGGAGATGAGTGGCTGGCGCACGCAGATCGAACACGGCAGCGCTCGAATCATGGAGTCGCGCGTGCGCTTGCAAGACATTGCACTCGGCGGCACAGCTGTAGGCACTGGAGTGAATGCGCATCCTCGCTTCGCTATGCGAGCCTCGCGCTACCTGTCGGTGAAGAGCGGCTTGGAGTTGAAGCCGAGCAGCAACTATTTCGAAGCGATGTCGTCGCAGGACTCGGCGGTGGAGCTGTCTGGGCAGTTACGTACGCTCGCCGTGTCGATGATGAAAATCGCCAACGATCTGCGGTGGATGAACAGCGGCCCGTTGGCTGGGCTCGGCGAGATTTCATTGCCGGCCTTGCAGCCGGGCAGCAGCATCATGCCGGGCAAGGTGAATCCGGTGATTCCCGAAGCCGTGAGCATGGTGGCTGCGCAAGTGATGGGTAACGACGCAACCATCGCCATCGCCGGCCAGTCAGGCAACTTCCAGCTCAACGTGATGCTGCCGGTGATCGCGTACAACCTGTTGCAGAGTATCGATCTGCTCTCCAATGCCGCCCGGGTGCTCGGCGATTCGGCGCTGGCGGGATTCAAGGTCAACGACGCGCGCATCGGCGAAGCGCTGAATCGTAATCCCATCCTGGTGACGGCACTCAATCCCGTGATCGGATACGAAGCCGGCGCCAAGATTGCGAAGGAAGCCTATGCCACCGGTCGCTCGGTGAAAGAAGTGGCAGCGGAACACACGCAGCTGTCGGATGCAGAGCTGAGCAAGTATCTGGACCCGCGAGCGCTGACCAAGCCGGGCGGCAAGGTCGAAGGCGGCGGGGGCTAAGTTGAAAGATCGCATTGCCCTCAAGCGGCTCATCGAAGAGCGGCTGAAGGACTCGCGCGCAGCCCTCGATCCCAGTCAGGCGGTGCCCGCAGGGTTTTCCGCGAACGACATCGAGTCGATTCGCGCGTACTTTCCGCCCACACCGATTCCGGCTGCGGTACTCGTGCCCATCGTGGATCGCGAATCCGGCTTGACGGTGTTACTGACGCAGCGAGCGTCGACACTGAAAAATCATGCCGGTCAGATCAGTTTCCCGGGCGGACGCATCGAGCCCAGCGATCTGAATCCGGCGGAAGCGGCGCTGCGTGAGACCGAGGAAGAGATCGGTGTGTCACGCGAACACATTCGCTTTGTCGGTTATCTGGAGCCGCAACTGGTGTTGTCGGGATACTGGGTGACGCCGGTGGTGGCCTTCGTGCAGCCGGGATTCGAGTTGCGATTGGATCGGCGCGAAGTCGAGTCGGCGTTCGAAGTGCCGTTGGCGCATATTCTGGATCCCGTGAATCATCGCTCGCGCACGCGGGAGTTGGGCGCCGTGACCGTGCAGGTGTTCGATATTCCTTACCTGGACTACAACATCTGGGGCGCGACCGCCGGCATGTTGATGTCTCTTTATCGTTTGTTACAAACCGAGTAACCGAGCATGTCCGGCATTCAACGTTTACTCGACATCATGGCGCGCTTGCGCGATCCGCAGAACGGCTGTCCGTGGGATTTGCAACAGAACTTCAAGACTATCGCGCCGTATACGGTGGAAGAAGCCTACGAAGTCGCCGACGCCATCGAGCGCGAAGATTCGGCTTCGTTGCGCGATGAGCTCGGCGATCTGTTGTTTCAAGTCGTGTTTCATTCGCAAATGGCGAAAGAGCAGGGCACCTTCAACTTCGACGACGTGGCCAATGCCATCTGCGACAAGATGGAACGTCGGCATCCGCATGTGTTCGGCGATGTTTCGATTGCGGACGCTGAAGCTCAGACAGTCGCGTGGGAAGAACAAAAGCGTCGCGAGCGTGCGCAGAAGAAGCCGAGTGGTGAACAGGCGAGCGTGCTCGATGATGTGCCCGTCGCTTTGCCGTCGCTGACTCGAGCCAACAAACTAGGCAAGCGTGCCGCGCAGGTCGGGTTCGAGTGGTCGGAGGTGCATGGTGCCATCGAGAAGCTCGACGAGGAGATCGCCGAGTTCAAAGCCGAGGTCCGGCAACACGTTTGCCTGCAAGCCGATGCCGGCACCGCCGGTGCGGACCGAAGCCAGCACGAGACCCGTCAGCACGAACGGCTCGCTGCCGAGATTGGCGATGTGCTGTTCTGTGTGGTGAACGTCTGCCGGTATCTGAAAATTGATCCGGAGCAGGCGCTGAAGCGAACCAATGCCAGCTTCGAGCGGCGCTTTCGTTATGTCGAACGCGGCTTGGCCGCCCAGGGCAAGAGCCCCCAGCAGGCCACCCTGGCGGAAATGGATGCCCTGTGGGACGAGGGCAAGGCCCAGGAACGTCGCCAATCCTGACCTGGATCAAGCTGTTGCGTACTTCACACAGTCCGTAACAAGTTCCCCGACCCAGTTCAGGAAGTATTCATGGCCTTAGCCCTAATTTGACTCCCACGCTCGGTAATCCCATGCCGGGCGATGGAGAGATCAAGATGAGTGCCGTTCGGGTTTCAATGGCTGTAACGGGTGTGTTGTTGGCTGGTGTGGCGATGGCCTCGCCGCCGTCCTATGCCCGCTATGAACGCCGTGCCTCGTCCGAATACGAATACGCCCCGGTCACCCACGTGGAGCCGATCGTGCGCCAGGTGCGCGTCGAAACGCCGAGCCGCGAGTGCTACGACGACGTGCGCTATGTGGAAGATCGGCCGCACATTTCCGACCCCGAGGTCGGTGGCCGGACCTTGATCGGCGGCATCATCGGCGGCGTGATCGGTCACCAGATCGGCAGCGGCCGGGGTCGGGATGCGGCCACCGTCGCCGGCGCCACCATCGGCGCTGCGGTGGGCTACGACGCCGCCGCCCGCCGTTCAGCTTCGGTCCGTGAAGAAATAGTTCAGCGTTGCGAAACCCGATACGAGAAACGGTACGAAGAGCGTGTTGACGGGTACCGGGTGACCTACGAGTACAACGGTCGTGAATATACGACCCGCCTGCCGTATGACCCCGGTGAACGCATTCGAGTCAAGGTGGCCGTCGCCGTGGCCGAATGAGGTGGGAACCGGTCAAACGATTGCCATCTTCGTTAGGAGTTTCTCCAAAGGTTGTGCGGCGGGGCGTGAACATGCGTCCCGCCGTGCGTACACTTAGACCCCATGCGCACTTCCTGGCCCCTAGCGTTGGTTCTGTTATCGCTGCTCGCGGCGGTGGTACCGAGCGCCAATGCCCAGGAGCTGATCGATCGCCGGCAGCGTCGCGAATACCACATCGAACCCTCGGGCATGTCGCTCGATGAGGCCGTGGAAATGGCGCAACGGCGTTATCGAGCCAAAGCCGTCCGGGCGGAAACCGTCCGCAATGGCGACAAACGGGTGCATCGCATCCGTTTGCTCGGCGCCGACGGCAAGGTATGGAACGTGAGCGTGGACGCAGAATCGGGAGCAATGAACTGATCCATGCGCGTCCTAATTGTTGAAGACGAACAGACCCTGCGTGAATCCATCGTCGAACAACTGCAGCAGCACGGTTTCACCGTCGATGCCGCAGCCGATGGCGAGGAAGGACTCTACTGCGGGCGGGAATACGCTCTGGACCTGGCCATCATCGACTTGGGTCTGCCCAAGCTGCCGGGCCTGGAGCTGATCAAGACCCTGCGGGCCGAGGGCAAGACCTTCCCCATCCTGATCCTGACGGCGCGCGATCGCTGGCAGGACAAGGTGGAAGGCTTGCAGGCCGGTGCCGACGACTACGTCGCCAAGCCGTTTCATTTCGAGGAGCTGTTGGCGCGCGTGCAGGCGCTGATGCGACGCTCGGGCGGTTGGGCACAGCCGGTACTGCGTTGTGGGCCAGTGTCGCTGGATCCGCGGACTCAGGAAGTCATGGTCAACGGCCGCAAGGTCGATCTGACCAGCTTCGAGTACCGCATCCTGGACCACCTGATCCATCGCGCCGGCGAAGTGATC
>NZ_JAEUPY010000340.1 GCF_016790065.1 Steroidobacter sp. | reverse complement strand
TCGGCTGCGAAATCAGTAATCACCGTCAGCACCGTGCCTTCGCGCGGCTCTGAAAGACTGTCGCGAGCGTAGATTGCGCCAGCCGTCACTGCTTTCGCGAATTGCAATGTCGAGAGCGCTGCATGCGATGCGGCGCTGTCGCCCATGCCCAGAAAGAATTGCGCGAGGATCGCTCCCGAGTTGCCGCGAGCACCGTCGAGTGCGGCGTCGGCAGCGCGAGTGAGTGTGGTGCCTGCATGATCGTCCGCACCACGTCGCAGGCTCGCCAACACCGCGCCCATGGTGATCGCCATGTTCGTGCCGGTGTCTCCGTCAGCCACCGGAAACACGTTGATACGATTCAAGTGCTCTTGATCGGCCAGCAAACGTTGAATGCCGGCGCGAAGCAGGCGGCTGAGGCGGGCACCATTCAGTTCCAGAACAGGTCCGGGCATGACTCGTCGGTTCGCCGTTTGCGCCTGCGAGGATTCACAGACGCCGGGTCTTCCAGGACCCTTATTGTCTCGGTAGCAGGAATCTCAGTCCGCGTTGATTCAGGATCACGCCTTCGGCCGTGATGCGTTCCACGCTCGGGCCTTCCCTGAGCGTTTCGCCTTCCAGATATTTGCGCATGTTCACGAACACGAAGCGCTCGGCCGGCTTCTGCGAGTGCACGTGAATGTCCAAATGTAAGTCGGGCAGATTGGTGCCGCTGGCGGACAGGTCTTCGAGCGTCGGCAATGTTTCGTTACCAGCCGGCGCGCCGCGTGAGGAGTTCGGCTGATTCGCAGCGGTGCGCGCCTCAAACACTGCGCCCGAAGGCAGCGGAGAAACTGACGGTGGTTGAATCTGCCGAACCATTGGCGGACCTGCAGGCACGGCCGCGGCACCGGCGAGATTCGGATTCATCTGCTCGTAAGGCTCTTCATAACCGCGCGCTTCATCCGCTAACGAGCGCACCGACGGATCGGTGGGCACCATGTCGGACCGATAGTTCTGTTGTTGCTGCTGCGGTTGCTGATATTGGTACTGATACTGCTGCGCTGGCGCCGGTGGCGGCGCGTTGTAATTCTGCTGAGGCGCAGGCTGAGCTGGCGGTGGCGGGCTATAACTGGGTTGAGGCGCGCTCTGCGTCTGAGGCTGGGATTGAGCGGGCTGCGTAGGCTTGGTATCGCCATTGCGAATCAGCACCACCACCAGCACGCCGAGATTGATCACCAGCAACGCGGCAACTGCGACCACCCACCACGGCCGATCGGCATGGCGGCGCACGGCTCTCATATCGGCCAACGACGGGCCGACCTGACGTTGGCGCTCGTTCTCGGACTTTTTCAGCGCATCGAGAATGAAGCTCATCAGCTCGTTCCCCGCGCCTGGGCGATCAGCACCGGCGCACCGGGCGAGCTACCAACCGCGTCCAGCACGATCTGGGTTTGCACGCCGGCGATGCCGTCGACGTTCAAGCGATACTGCCGCTGAAAGTCCTCGACCATCTTCACCAGATCCTCATCGTAATAATCGCTCGCCGGCGCGTCCGTCTTGCCGGCCACTGTGTTGAGCTTGGTGCGCAGCCAGCGCACGCCGTCGCCTTGCATGCCTGCAGAGAGCGCGCGGGGCGAGGCTACTTGCGGCCGCCACAACACCAAATAATCGCCGTACCAAAGGCGTGACAGCGAGGCGATGGACACCATCTTGGTTTCATCGGGCAAATTGATCTTGGCGGTATCGCCCACCAAGCCCGACACCACCACTTGATGCGCGTTGCTGTCTTCATCGATCAAAGTGAGGATGGCGGGACGATTCAAGGTGCGCAGCTGACCCCAAGTGCCTTGCTGATAAACACACTCGAGCCCTTGCTTGCTTGCCTGATCGCAAGGCCGGCCTGCGCCGGGATTGAACTTCGCGCCCCACAGCGACAGCAGCTGACCGAAGGCGTTCTCGGTGTTGGTCATGCCGACTTTTTCTACCAAGACTTCGGCGACGTCTTGCGGACGCGGCGGCAGAGGCAAGGGTGCCGGTTCTGCTTGCGGCAGTTGCACGGGCGCCGCTTCCACGGCAGGCGCCGGGATTTCAGCGGCAGCCACAGGTTGCTCGACTTCAGTGCTGCGAGTGAGCGTCCAGATGCCGAGGCCCAGGCCCAGCACTGCAACGCTGGCGGCCGAGCCGACCAGCAATTTCATCCAGGGCGGATTGAACGACCGGCCGTACACTTCGCTCGCGGCCTCGCGAATCATGCCCGGGCCGATGCGATGCTGTTCCTGCGTGAACGCGCCGAGCAAGGCGCGATCGCAAATCACATTGATGATGCGCGGGATGCCGCCGGTCAAACGATGCACTTCACGCAGCGCTGTGGTGCTGAAGATTTCGCCATTGGCGCCGGCGACCTTGAGCCGATGATTCACATACGACGCCGTCTCGCTGCGTGACAAAGGCGCGAGGTGATAGCGGCCGGTGATGCGCTGAGCGAGCTGGCGCAGCTCGACTCGATCCAGCACTTCGCGCAACTCGGGCTGGCCGATGAGGATGATCTGCAGCAGTTTTTGCGACGCAGTTTCCAGATTGGTCAGCAGGCGCACTTGCTCGAGCGTGGCCGGCATCAGGTTCTGCGCTTCATCCACGATCACCACGATGCGGCGCCCCTTGGCATGCGCATCCAGCAGGCGGCGGTTCAGCAGGTCCACCAGGTCCTTGATGCTGGTGGCGTCTTCATCGCGCATGAAGATGCCCAGTTCCTCGCAAATCGTCAGCACGAACTCAACCGGCGTCAATTGCGGGTTGAGGATCACGGCCACGTCGGCATGGCCGGGCATGCGCTCCAACAACGAGCGCACGATGGTGGTTTTGCCGGTGCCGACTTCGCCGGTCAGCTGAATGAAGCCGCCGGCCTCGGTAATGCCGTATAAAAGATGCGCGAGCGCCTCCGCATGCCGCTCGCTCATGAAGAGGTAGCGGGGGTCGGGGGTGATCGCAAAGGGCTTCTCGCCCAGGCCAAAAAAGCTCGTGTACATGCTGAGTTGCGCTAAAGCAGGCCGCCATCATGCGCCCTGAAATCTGGCCGTCAAGCCGCGCGGGCGGCGAAGGTCCGCTGCTGTCGGCTATTCGACACATGGGCGCATCTCGAGTCGGACCGAGGCGGGCCGAGCCGGGCCGCCCAGTCGCGGCGGTCATTTCATTGCTGACCGCAGCCGCCTTGCTGGGCCGCCCCCGGACCGATACCCTTCGCAGCCACTTTTCCCACTCCGATCAATGTCATCGCCGCCGCGACCGGTGGCCGAAGGCGTCATGCAAGCACTGACCTTCCAGCAGCTCACCAAGACCTACAAGAACGGCGTTCAGGCGCTCAAAGGCATCGACCTGACCGTCGAGGAAGGTGACTTCTTCGCACTGCTCGGGCCGAACGGTGCCGGCAAGACCACCGCCATCGGTATCGTCACCTCATTGGTCAACAAGACCGGCGGCAAAGTTCAGGTGTTCGGCCATGACATCGACACGGAACTGGCGGCGGCCAAATCCTGCATCGGCCTGGTGCCCCAGGAAATCAACTTTAATCAGTTTGAAACAGTCACCACCATCCTGCTGAATCAGGCCGGCTTCTACGGCATTCCGCGCTCGGTGGCGGCACAGCGCCTGGAGAAATATCTGACTGCACTGCAGTTGTGGGAAAAGCGAAATGCGGTGTCGCGCACTTTGTCCGGCGGCATGAAGCGTCGCTTGATGATTGCCCGCGCGCTGATGCATGAACCGCGCTTGCTGATTCTCGATGAACCGACCGCCGGCGTGGACATCGAAGTGCGCCGAACGATGTGGACGTTCATGCGGGACATCAACGCGGCCGGCACCACCATCATTCTCACCACTCACTATCTCGAAGAAGCCGAGAACTTGTGTCGGCACGTCGCCATCATCGACAAGGGACGCATCATCGAGAACGATCGCATGAGTCGCGTGCTGCGCAAGCTGCAGACCGAAGTGTTCGTGTTCAACTTACGCAATCCGATCACGGCGGTGCCGGTGTTGCCCGGTTATGCGGTCAGCATGTCCGACGATCATTCGTTGGAAATCGAAGTGTCCAAAGATCAGAGCCTGAACGATATTTTCTCGCAGCTCTCGGCCTCGGGCATCGAAGTGCTGTCGATGCGTAACAAGACCAACCGGCTGGAAGAATTGTTCATGCGGCTGGTGAACCAGAAAGAAGGCCAGGCCGCTCATGGATAAGCCCGTGGATCGTCTCGACACGCGCGCCAGTCTCGCGAGAACCAATGTCGTTGGTTTCAACACCATCGTCATTCGCGAGTTCAATCGGATCATTCGGATCTGGGGCCAGACCATCGTCCCGCCGGCGATTACCGCGACCTTGTACTTCGTGATTTTCGGCAGCCTGATCGGCGGCCGCATCGGCGACATGGGCGGCTATTCGTACATTCAGTACATCGCGCCTGGATTGATCATGATGACGGTCATCACCAATTCGTACGGCAACGTGGTGTCGTCGTTCTTCGGTGCCAAGTTCGGTAAACACATCGAAGAGTTGTTGGTGTCGCCGTTGCCCGGCTGGCTGATCGTCGGCGGCTACGTGGTCGGCGGCATCGTTCGCGGCCTGATCGTCGGCGGGGTGGTCACTGCCATCACGTTGATCTTCACTCATATGAAGATTCATAACGTCGGCGTGGTGATCTCGGCGGTGCTGCTCAGCTCCATCGTGTTCGCGTTGGCCGGCATGATCAACGCCATCTTCGCCAAGAACTTCGATCAGATTTCTTTCATCCCGACATTCGTGCTGACGCCGCTCACCTATCTCGGCGGCGTGTTCTACACCATCAAACTGCTGCCCGATTGGGCTCAGCACATCTCTCACGCCAACCCCATCCTCTACATGGTCAACGCCTTCCGTTACGGCTTCCTCGGCGTCTCCGACGTCGACGTTCGCCTCGCGTACACCATCATGATCGGCGCTGCCGTCGTGTTGTACGTCAGCTGCGTGTGGTTGTTACATCGGGGCGTGGGCACTCGGGAGTAACGTTAGCCGCGCCGTCATGAAGAAGATTTCCTCGGGCTTTACGTTTTTCCATAAGAAAATATTCCCGCTGTTCTGGTTCGGGTTCATCGCCGTATTCGTGGCGAACGTCTGGACCCTCGGCAAAGGCTTGCCCAAGGATCCGATGTTCATCGCGGTGCCGATCATCATGCTGCTGATCGGCTTCGTTATCCTGAAAAAACTTGTCTGGGATCTCATGGACGAGGTCTACGATGGCGGCGACTATCTACTCGTTAAGAACCGCGGCGAGGAAGAGCGCATTCCTCTGAGCAACATCATGA
>NZ_JAEUPY010000749.1 GCF_016790065.1 Steroidobacter sp. | reverse complement strand
TGGGCCGACATGGACAAGCGCATGACCGAGCGCACCGAAGCCAAGATGAGCGCGCGTGTCTGGGACAAAGCGCCGGTGAGTCACTGGGACCATTATCTCGACGATCGTCAGACTCACATCTATTCCATCAGCATCGACGGCGGCGAGCCGCAAGCCATCACGCGCGACGCCGGCGTCGCGCTCGACGCTGCCGAACCCGATGGCAATTCATACGACATCTCGCCCGACGCTGCCGAAGTGGCCTTCGCAGCCAACATCGACCGCAGCGGCGTCGATCCGAACTTCGACATCTTCACGCTGCCGGTCGAGGGCGGCAGCCCGCAGAACCTGGTGAACCTAACCAAGGACAACCCCGCCGACGACAATGTGCCGCTGTACAGTCCGGACGGTCGGTCGCTGGCGTTCCGTCGGCAGACCATCAAAGGCTTCTACGCCGACCGCGCACAACTGATGTTGTATGACCGTCGGGCAAGCAAGCTGCGCAGTGTGACCGAGAGTTGGGATCGCTCCGCCGACGGCCTGGTGTGGTCGCCCGATTCCAGCTCGCTGTTCGGTGCCATCGACGATGCCGGCACGCGTCGCATCTATCGCTTCGATGTCGGCGGCGGCGATCCCAAAGCGGTGACGCGCGAGCGCAGCTTCGGCTCGCTGGCGATTGCCGGCAGCGGACCGGTGATCGTCGGCTTGCGCCAAAGCTTCACCGAACCGCCGACGCTGGTCAGCATCATTGCGCGCACCGGCGCCGCCACCAAGCTGTCCGACTTCAACGACGGCGTGTTGTCGCGACTCACGCCGGGCAAAGTCGAAAGCGTCACCTATAAAGGCGCGAACGACGCAGCCGTGCAGATGTGGGTGGTCTATCCACCCAACTTCACGCCGGATCGTAAATGGCCGCTGTACTTGCTCTTGCACGGGGGTCCGCATAACGGCGTCACCGACGCCTATCAATGGCGCTGGAACGCACAGATTTTCGCCAACTGGGGTTATGTCACTGCCTGGCACAACTTCCACGGCTCGAGCGGTTTCGGCCAAGCGTGGACCGATTCCATCACCAAGGAGTGGATGGCCTTACCCTACGAGGACACGATCAAGGCGGCCGATTGGTTCCGCGCCCAGCCCTGGATCGATAGTGACCGAATGGCCGCTGGCGGTGGCAGCTTCGGCGGGTATCTTGCGTCTTCGTTGTTGGGCAAGCCGCATCCGTTCAAAACCCTGGTGGCACACGCCGCTGTGTACAACTCCTACACTCAATACGCCAGCGACTATGGCGCCGACAAAAAGCGCTATGGCGAGTTCTGGCAAGACCTCGAGCGCTTCTCACGCAATTCGCCGCACACCTTCGCCGAGAACTTCAACACGCCGACGCTGGTGATCCATGGCCAGCTGGATCAACGCGTGCCGGTGAACCACGGGTTGGAGTTGTTCAACGTCCTGCAGAACCGCGGCGTGCCCAGCAAGCTGGTGTACTTCCCCGATGAAAACCACTGGATCCTGAAACCGCAAAACTCGTTGTTCTGGTACGAGACCTCGCGCCAATGGCTGGAAAAATATGTGAAGCCCGGTCCGGGCGAGGCCAGCGTGGTCCCAGCGAGCGGCAGCGGCTCCACTCAAACAAGGTAACGCCATGAGCATCTCGATCAATCGTCGTGAAGCATTGTTGATGGCTGGCGCAGCGACGCTGCTGGCCGGAGAAACCTGGGCCGCCGCCAAGGCCGCGCCGGTCAAGCCGCTCAAAGTCCTGATTCTCGGCGGCACCGGCATCAGCGGCCCGCATCTGGTGCGTGAGCTGCGTGCATCGGGTCATCAACTCACGCTGTTGAATCGCGGCAAGCGCGCTCCCGACCTGTTTAAGGACGTCGAGACCCTGATCGGCGATCGCAACAGCACGCTCGATGTATTGAAGGGTCGCGATTGGGATGTGGTCGTCGACAACTCCGGTTACTTCCCGCGGCAATTGCAGACCAGCACCTCGCTGCTCAAGGATCACACGCAGCACTACATCTATGTGTCGAGCATCTCCGCGTATGCCGATCTCACTCCACCGGGCATCGACGAGGATTACAAACTCGCCGAGCTCAAGGAGCCGGACGCGACTGAGATCAGCAACGACAATTACGGCGGACTCAAAGCCGTGTGCGAAGGCATCGTCGAGCAAACATTCGGCACACGCCAAGCGGTCGTGCGTCCTTCATACATCGTCGGCCCCGGTGACTCGTCTGATCGTTTCACTTATTGGCCGGTGCGCGTAGCTCGCGGTGGCGAAGTGCTCGCGCCAGGCTCAGCGAACGATACGGTTCAGTTCATCGACGCGCGCGACATGGCTGACTTCATGCGCCTGTGTGTCGAACGCAAGATCAGCGGTCGTTACAACTTATGCAATCCGCCGGGGTCCGTGACCATGGGCGAGTTGCTGGAAACCAGCAAACGAATCTCCCAGTCGAACGCGACTTTCACTTGGGCCAGCCAGAGCTTCATCGAACAACAAAAGTTGGTGGAGAACGGCGAGATTCCGATCTGGGCCCCGCCGATCGGCAAAGAAGCGGGCGCCACCTTGGTCAGCTCGGCGCGCGCCGTCGCGCAAGGACTGCGTTTCCGCGATCTGGAAACGACCGTCAAGGACACGCTCGCCTGGCACGAACAACGGCCCGCCGATCAGAAAGCCAAGCTGCGGGCCGGCCTCACTGCTGAACGCGAAGCCGAACTACTGAAGCAACTCAAGCGCTTGGCGTGACCTGGGCCTGTTTCGCATATGACATATGACCGGCAGCGATCATGAATCGCTGCCGGTGTTTCTTATCGGACATCCGAGTCGGCAACGCGCTCGAACAGAAGTGATGGACTCTCGTCCTCGCCGGAGTGACGATACCGTTCTGCTTCTGGAGACCTGCAATGTCGTCACTCGTCATCCGCACAGCAGTGCTCAGCTGTATCGCTATCGCGGGACTCAGTGCCTGCAATCGCGGCGGCGACCCGGCCGCCATGCTGGCGAGCGAACCCGCCGAACTGAGCTGGGCTCGCGCCGCATTGGAACGTAATCCGCGCTATGAAGTCTTGGCGAGTGACATACAAACGCGTGTGTTCACGGTGCGCGATCGAATCACCGGACAAGTCCAGACACTGAATTTGAATGACCTTGCGGCCGCGCCGATCGCGCAACTTAGAGCGCCAACAATCGCTCCCGCACCGGAACCTGTGGCTCCGCCGGTTGCGGCCACAGCAAGCACGCCACCCGCACCGGCCGTCGCACAGCCAGCCGCTCCTGCTCCAGCAGCGCCGCCGACGTCTCCGGCCGCGCCTGAGGATCCCGCCCAACTCGTCGATAGTTCGCCCGCGGCCGCTGCGGAAAGAGCACAAGCCGCCGAGTCCAACTACACCATCGATCGCAGCGGCGGCCAGCTGCGCGTCTCCGGTCCGGGCGTCAGCATCGTCAGTTCGGGCCCGCGCTCGGCGTCGGCTTCGGCGAACACCACTGGCGCACGTCCCGCCGAGCCCATCATTTGCGAAGGCAAGCGCCTGCTGAAACTCGACGACCGCAACATCTACGTCGACGGCGACGCCATCATCGCGCGTGGTGGCTGCGAGCTGTACATCACCAACAGTCGCGTGGTCGCTTCGGGCACTGGCTTGATCGTCGAAGACGCCATCGTGCACGTGGCCAACAGCCACATCGAAGGACTCAACGGCTCGTTCAACGCCACCGATCGCGCCAAGATGTTCGTGCGTACCTCCACCTTCCAAGGCGTGCCACGCCGGGCCGAATTCGCGAGCGTGCTGGATCAAGGCGGCAATCAATGGCGCTGATTGGGGCGCTGATTGGCGATTAGTGCCACGGCGGCACTAAACTACCGCCGCCGTGGAAGAACCGACCGACGCACCTAAACCTGCCCCCAACCGTTTACTGACTGCCAGACGCGTCGGCGGCCTGGTGGTGCTCGCGGCTCTGGCCGCCTGGCCCCTGCTGCGCAGCTGCTCGCCCGAAGCGCCCGAGCCCAATATTCTTCCGACGCCGGAGCGCGAAGAGTTCCACGCCTCCAAGCCATTGCGGCTGGAATTGAAGAGCGAAGCGCCCGACGCCGACCTGGTGTGGCTGCGCTACGAACTCAACCATCTGCTGACTCGGGGCAAGATGCACATGACCGGCGTGGTCACCGATCCGGTCGCTGCGCCGAAGGTGTTCACGCTGCTGGTCACGCTGAACTCGGAAAGCAACCAAGCGACGTTGGCGTTGATCGGCCCCGATGGCGACGTCGATCGACAGAATCCGCTGCCGCTGCCGAATGAATCGCGGCTCGACACCATGAGCGCGTTCGCCACGGCGCTGCCAGGATTTCTCAACGCCGCGCATTCCAAGGGCGATTGGGTCGCACTGCTCGGCACCGACGATGCCAAAGCGTACGACACCTTTCTCAACAGCTCGCTCGAATGGTCTGGACCGGTCAGCGCAGGCTTCACACAACCGCCGACAGCACCGAGCCGTGCACGTTCGGTGGAACGTTTGGAATCATTGATTCGGAGTCGCCCGAAGTTCGCACGCGCGTGGGGTTCACTGGCCGCCGGCTATCTCAGCCTCGGTGGTGAAGATGAAAAATCGTTGACGCGACTGGCGGAGAGCAGCGCCGAGCACGCGCTCTCGCTCGATGAAGAAATCGCCGACGCGCATGCGGCGCTGGGCCTGGTGCATCTTCGACGCAATGAATGGGTAGCCGCACGCGAACAGTTCCAGCGTGCATTGACGCTCGATGCGCAAGCAGCCGCAGCGCTGGAAGGCTTGTCGTGTTTGCTGGTGGATGCGGGGCGTTACAAAGAAGCCACGCCGTTCGCAGCGCAAGCTGTAGCTCTGCAACCGCAGAGTTACGGCGCGAAAGAATGTTTCGCTTACTCGCTCACTACCAACGATGCGCCGTCGGGCATGCAACCCTTGCCGTCGCCAGTACAAGCATTGGAAGCCATCCTGGCCGGCAACAACGACGCGGCTAAAGAAACATTGCGCGCCTCGCTGGACTCACAAGATTTCTCACGTTGGGGCGAGCCATTGTTGCGAGCCGCGGAAAATCGTCGTCACATTCCGCAGGCGTTGCAGGCCGTCACGCTGGCGGCAAGCGAACAGGAAATCGATCCCGCCACCGAGATCCTATGTGGCGCGGCATTGAAACAACCCGACTTCGTTTTCAATCGCATGTCTCGCCTGCAACGCCAGGGCGAGCGCCTGCCACTGCGAGTGCTGTGGATGCCGCAAACCAAATTCTTGCGTCAGCATGCGCGCTTCGAAACCATCGTCAGCGCCGCGGGCCTGCCGGCGTTCTGGCAGGAACAGGGCGTCGCCGATGTGTGCAGCGCGGAGCCGGCGCTGTATGGCTGCAAAATCCACCCTGCCAGCGCCACCAAGGCCGTCGAGCGGCGCTAAGTCGTTGATTACCTATTGGTAAACAACCCGCGGTGCGGAATACTTTGCACTGCGGTAAAAGGCGCAAAAGTGCGCCATAATGCCGCCCCCGCGAACGTTCGATAGCCGCGGCGGCCACTCCGCCGATCGCTTCATTCCGCCTCGCGGATCGATCAACTAGGCATATAGGAGACGCACCGATGGGGGCAATCAACGCCGTGACCGGCCTGTCCGTGGAAGACGGGATCGCGATCGTCACAATCAACTATCCGCCTGTGAACGCGCTATCGCACGCGGTCCGCGAAGGCATCGTCAACGGCTTGCAACAAGCAATCGCCGACGCTGCGGTGAAAGCAGTGGTGTTGATTTGCGATGGCCGCACCTTCATGGCGGGCGCCGACATCACCGAATTCGGTAAGCCGCCCAAGGCGCCGTGGCTGCCCGAAGTCATCGAGGCCATCGAGAACTCCAACAAGCCAGTGATCGCCGCCATTCACGGCACCGCGCTCGGCGGCGGTTTGGAAGTTGCGCTGGGTTGTCACTACCGGGTCGCAGTGCCTGCGGCGAAATGCGGCCTGCCTGAAGTTCATCTCGGTCTGTTGCCGGGTGCCGGCGGCACGCAGCGCCTGCCTCGCATCGTCGGTCCAGAAAAAGCACTGGAGATGGTGACCTCGGGCGCGCATGTCGATGCCAAGACCTCGCATGCCGCTGGTTTGATCGATGAGTTGGTTCCGGAAGGCCAACTGCGCGCCGGTGCGATTGCTTATGCGAAGAAGGTCGTCGCGGAAAATCGGCCGCTGAAGAAAGTGCGCGACTTGAACGACAAGGTCGAAGCAGCGCGCAGCAAGCCGGAAATCTTCGCTGACTTCCGCAAAGCCAACGCTCGCAAGTTCCGCGGCTTCCTGGCTCCCGAATACAACATCCGTTGTATCGAAGCAGCGGTGAATCTGCCGTTCGACGAAGGCATCAAGACCGAGCGCAAACTGTTCCAGGAACTGATGGGCGGCGTGCAGTCCGCCGCGCAGCGTTACGTGTTCTTCGCCGAGCGCCAGGTATGGAAGGTTCCGGATATCGGCGATGACGTCCAGACCTTGCCCATCGCCAAGGTCGGTGTGATCGGCGCCGGCACCATGGGCGGCGGCATCGCCATGAATTTCGCCAATGCCGGCATTCCGGTCACCATCGTCGAAACCAAACAAGAAGCGTTGGACCGCGGCTTGGGCGTGATTCGCAAGAACTACGAGACCACTGCGAAGCGCGGCAAGCTCAAGCCCGAGGACGTCGAAAAGCGCGTCGGCCTGCTGACCGGCACGCTGGAGCTGGAAAAGCTGGCCGATTGCGACCTGATCATCGAAGCCGTGTTCGAAAACATGGCCGTGAAAAAAGAAGTGTTCGGCAAGCTGGATAAGATCGCCAAGCCCGGCGCCATCCTGGCCTCCAACACTTCTTATCTGGACGTAAATGAGATCGCCAGCGCCACCACTCGCCCCGAGTGGGTCATCGGCCTGCACTTCTTCTCGCCCGCCAACGTGATGCGACTGTTGGAAGTGGTGCGCGGCGAAAAGACGTCCAAGCAAGTCGTCGCCACCTCCATGCAGCTGGCCAAGAAGATCGGCAAGATCGCCGTGCTGGTCGGCGTGTGTCACGGCTTCGTCGGCAATCGCATGCTCGCGGCTCGTCAGTCGCAAGCACAGGCGATGCTGGTGGAAGGCGCGATGCCTTGGGACGTGGACAAACCGCTGTACGAGTTCGGCATGCCCATGGGCCCGTTCGCGATGGGCGACCTCGCCGGCCTCGACATCGGCTGGAGCAAAGAAACATCCACGAGCTCGACGGTGCGCGAAGTGCTGTGCGAATTGGATCGCCGCGGTCAGAAGACCGGTGCGGGCTTCTATGACTACGACGAGCAACGCAATGCCAAGCCGTCGCCGGTCACTGAAAAGATCGTCAAGGAGTTCGCCGCCAAGGCCGGCGTCACGCCGCGCCAGATCTCCGAACAGGAAATCCTGGAGCGCAGCCTGTATCCCATGATCAATGAAGGCGCCAAGATTCTGGAAGAAAAGATCGCGCTACGACCGTCGGACATCGACATCGTGTGGATCAACGGCTACGGCTGGCCGGTGTATCGGGGCGGCCCGATGTTTTATGCCGACACCGTCGGTTTGGCCAACGTGGTGGCCAAGCTCAAGGAATACGCGCCGAAGCTCGGCGCCGACTTCACCATTTCGCCGTTGCTGGAACAGCTCGCTGCCGCAGGCAAGCGCTTCCAGGATCTGAAGTAACGAACCGGGGGAATATTCATGCGTCAGGCAGTCATCGTTTCCACCGCACGCACACCAATCGGTAAGGCGTATCGCGGCGCGTTCAACAACACTCAGGGCCAAGAGCTGGCCGGTCACGCCATTGCCGAAGCGGTCAAACGCGCCGGCATCGATGGCGCACTGGTCGAAGACGTGATTCTCGGCTGCGCCTTACAGCAGGGCTCGACCGGCGGCAACGTCGCTCGTCAGGCGCTGCTGCGTGCCGGCTTGCCGGTCACGGTCTCCGGCATGTCCATGGACCGACAGTGCTCGTCGGGCTTGATGGCCATCGCCACCGCCGCCAAACAAATCGTTCACGACGGCATGCAGGTCGCCATCGGCGGCGGCGTCGAATCCATCTCGCTGGTTCAGAACGACAAGATCAACAAGTTCCGCGCCGGCGATCCGTGGCTGATCAAGAACATTCCGCAGATCTACATGAGCATGATCGAGACAGCGGAGATCGTCGCCGAGCGTTACGGCGTCAGCCGCGAAGCGCAGGACGAGTACTCGCTGCAATCTCAACAGCGCACCGCGTTGGCGCAATCCGAAGGACGTTACGACGCCGAGATCGCGCCGCTGGCCTCGACCATGGTCATCACCGACAAAGAGACCGGCGCCACTTCCGAAAAAGCAGTGACGCTCAAGCTCGATGAAGGCAATCGTCCGCAAACCACCTTGGCCGATCTGCAGAAGCTGCAGCCGGTGTTCAAGGGCGGTCAGCGCATCAAGGAAGGCAAGTTCATCACTGCCGGCAATGCTTCGCAGCTGTCCGACGGCGCCTCGGTTGCCGTGTTGATGGAAGCGAAGGAAGCCGAGCAACGTGGCTTGAAACCGCTCGGCGCCTATCTCGGCATGATGGTCGCAGGTTGCGATCCGGATGAGATGGGCATCGGCCCGGTGTTCGCGGTGCCCAAATTGCTGAAGCAACACGGCTTGAAAGTCGACGACATCGGCATTTGGGAATTGAACGAGGCGTTCGCCAGCCAAGTGCTCTACATTCGCGACAAGCTCGGCATTCCCGGCGACAAGCTCAACGTGTCCGGCGGCGCCATCTCCATCGGTCACCCGTACGGCATGTCGGGCGCTCGCATGACCGGTCACTTGCTGATCGAAGGCAAGCGCCGCGGCGCCAAGTACGGCGTCGTCACCTTGGGCGTGGGCGGCGGCTTGGGCGCTGCAGGACTGTTCGAAATCTTCTACACGGGCCGGCATCTGGGGCGAGAGGCGCATCACCCCCCACCCTCGAGAGCAGCCCGGATGTCTGGTTCGGACAAG
>NZ_JAEUPY010000741.1 GCF_016790065.1 Steroidobacter sp. | reverse complement strand
CAATGAGTTCAGCCGCTTCAGCCCGAGAATCATCGAACTGGCAGACGACGCAGCATGCAACACACGCGTCACCGGCACCTTCAATGCCGACGATCCCGATTCGCTGGTGCAGTTTCTCGAGGAGATCGATGAGATCTCCATTCATCATTCGGGCGATCGATTCGTGGTCCGCGGGCGATAGGCTAAACGACTTCGCTCCAACCCACCCCGCCGCCCCCGCCGAAGCAGCAGATACATCAACGCCGCACCACCGCCGATCCAAACCGCCGCCGTCGGATAGCGTCTGGCGATCCGCCATACAGACATGGCCAGCGACACTTGATTCTGCAAGGCCGGCAGCCGAAGCGAATCCAACGTGGCCATCGCAACCCCCATCAAACTAAAACCTCACCTTAGCAACGGCGTGTCCAGCGCCTTGTTCCGGGAGTTGCATATCGTGTCCGCGGACATTTACTCCAGGAAGGCATTCGTCCGAGCCGGAAGCCCATCCACCACCACCTGCAGATCTTCTTCACTCACCCCAACCACGCCCAGGCTCTCAGTAGGACTTCCAACCGGAGCTGGCTCGGCCGAGAACACCGCGCCAGCAACCAGGCTGGCATGATTTCCCAAGAAGACCAGATCAGTGAGTGGTCGATACGCCGCAGACACCTGATTCGGGCGATGGTGGTGGCACACGGAATGAGTCAGCGCTTCTGGCAGTAGCCAAAGTTTGAACACGACGCTGACACAGCGTTCTTGCGATACCGAGACGCAGCGCTTTTCCACCTCGATCACGTCTTGCGAGGGATCTGCGTGTAAGGAATCAACCAGTTTGCGGAAGCCGTCGGGGTCGACTTTTGCTTGAACGACTGCGCCGAGTTCATGCAGTAGGCCAGCAATGAAGGCCTCGCTGGCGAGTTCGGGGTGGCGCAGCCGAGCGAGTTGCTCAGCGGCCAACGCAGTAGCGACGCTATGACGGGCGAACTGAGTCATGTCCGCAAGCGGCGCTGCCGGCCCCGTCGGTAGAGAGCGGTCTAGGCAGGCAGCCGCAGCGATCCCGCGTACCGCGTCTAGCCCAAGGATGGCGATTGCACGCTCGAGCGTGTCGACATGACGCGGACGGCCGTAAAAAGCCGAGTTGGCCACCTTTAAAACCCGCGCCGTCAGTCCAGGATCGCGGGCGATCAACTCAATGATCTGTTTCAGTCCTACGCCACGATCACACAGCGTTACTAGCAACCGATGAGCCGTATCTGGCGCCCCTCCGACCATGCCCAATGCGTTCGCCGCCGACTGAATACGCGCCACCTCGAACTCAACGTCATCTATACCGCCCTTATTCATTGAGGGAAGACCCCACTATAGCCCTAACTTTGCGGGCCGATATACCACCGGATGGATACCGTTTTGCCCTTGAACCCTGCGCTCCAACGCGTCGACGGCCGACAGCAGTTGCGACGCGAAGCCGTTGCGATTGCGAGTGCGACCTTTGCCGTCACCCTGGCCGCCATTGCCGGATTATGGATTACCAGCACGGCCAGCATTAAGGAGAACTACCGTCACTACTTGATTGGCTTGGCGGTCACCGCCTCCCACCTGGTCGATCCAGAACTGCACGCGGCCATCCATCAGCCAAACCAGCTCAATGACGCCAGCTATTTACGGGCAGTTGAACCGCTGCGACGGATTCGTGCCGGCACTCCGGACGTCCGGCACGTCTACACCATGGTGCGGGACGCAGAAAAAGTCCGCTTCGTGCTGGATGCCGCAGATCCCGGCGATAAAGACGGCGACGGCATCGAAGACCAAGCAGGCGTGTGGGAGGTTTACCAAGATCGCGAACCGGCCATGCTGGAAGCGCTAGGCACCGCCACCACCTCAGGGATTGCAGCAGCGACTGATCGTCCTTTCTCTGACAAGTGGGGCGCGTTCATGACCGGATGGGCGCCCCTCAGAGATAGCGATGGCAGACAGTACGGAGCCGTCGGCGTCGATGTCGATGCCGCCGTTTATCTGGCACGGCTCCAAGCCGCCCGTGTCTGGGCCTTGCTGGGACTGCTACCCGCAACGCTATTAACGGGTGTGCTGACGCTGGGCTTTTTTCGAATTCGCCTGCGATATCTTTTGATAAGTCAGCGCGCTGCTCAGGCAGCCGAGGCACTCGCCATTGAACGTGAGCGACTCAGTAGCATCATCGATGCGACGCATGTGGGCACGTGGGAAATGCCGCTCACCACGCCAACGCGGGATGCCCAGATCGTGGTGGATCAACACTGCGCCGCCATGCTCGGCTACGCCCCGCATGAATTGAACCCGCTGAGCTTGGATCGCTTAGCCTCGCTCTTCGTGCATCAAGAGGATCGGGATGCAGCCCGCGCAGCGTTCGAGACAGCGCTGTGCCGTGAGGAAAATCTTCTTGAGATCGTCCTGCGCTTGCGACACGCCAAGGGCCACTGGATCTGGGTAGAAATCCGCGGCCGGTTACTCAACCGCGATGCCCATGGCGGCCCACAGCGCATGGTCGGCACTCAGATGGACGTAAGCGCGCGCAAGGCGACGGAGATCGAGTTCGCCACCAGCGAACGTAGATTTCGCTCGCTGTTCGAGCTGTCGCCGGTCGGCATCTGTCTGGTGGACATGCAGAGCGGTCAATTTCTTCAGGTCAACGATTCGCTGGTCGCCTCTACTGGGTACTGCCGCGAAGAACTACTGACGCGCAGCTATCGAGAATTGACGCCTCTGCGCTGGGAAACGTTCGAGCGCGAACAGCTGTCCGTGCTTGAAC
Organism: Steroidobacter sp.; assembly: GCF_016790065.1. Taxonomy (GTDB): domain Bacteria; phylum Pseudomonadota; class Gammaproteobacteria; order Steroidobacterales; family Steroidobacteraceae; genus Steroidobacter. Next base: position 3,970 of record NZ_JAEUPY010000741.1, on the reverse strand, counting down.
ACAGCACGCACTTCGGCACCTACGAAAAGGAATACCAGCGCAAGGACGGCAGCTGCTATCCCGTCCTGGTATCGGGCACTCGTTTGAAGGACGCCGCGGGACGCGATCTGATTTGGGCCATCGTCCAGGACATTTCCGAGCGCAAGGCGATGGAGTCCAAACTCGCCGACGCCGCCCGGCGCGATAAGTTGACTGGGTTGGTCAATCGCGTCGTATTCATGGAAGAGCTGCAAGCCGCCGTCGATCGCGTTCGCAGCGGTCGGCAAGCGCGTCTTGCCGTGCTCTTCCTGGACTTCGATCGATTCAAACTCATCAACGATGCCATGGGCCATGGCGCCGGCGATCAATTACTCAAAGGCATCGCCGCTCGATTGCAGAACACGCTCCGGCGCAGCTCGCGTCAGGGCTCAGTAGACAGGAGCGTGGTGGCGCGTTTCGGTGGCGATGAGTTCCTGGTGCTGCTCAACGATCTCGATGACTGCGTAGCGGCGGAACGGGTTGCCAACCGGCTCCTCGAAGTGCTCGCCCAGAAGTATTCCGTCATGGATCGCGAGATCTACTCGACTGCCAGCGTTGGCATCGTGGTAAGCGAACAAAGTTGCGAAGATGCCGACAGCATTCTGCGTAACGCGGACGTCGCCATGTACGAGGCGAAGCGCTCGGGACGCGCTTGCGCAGTAGTCTTCAACGAGACCATGCGAGTGCAGCTGACGCGCTCCATCATGATCGAGACCGGTTTGCGGCGGGCGTTGGGCAGTAACGAACTCTCGGTCGTCTATCAGCCGATCGTGGACTTGGATCGTGGCCATACGACGTCGGTCGAGGCCTTGGTGCGTTGGAATCATCCGGAGCTCGGGCCGATCTCCCCTGCTGAATTTATTCCGGTCGCCGAGGAATCCGGGCTCATCGTGCCGCTAGGGCAATGGGTGTTGGAACAGGCTTGCCGCGCTCTCGCCCGTTGGCGGTCGCGCTTCCCACTCACCGCGCCCGCGACGATGAGCGTCAATATATCCAGAGCTGAACTAGCCCAAGGCGAGCGCCTGCTGGCACGCGTTCGCGATGCGTTACGTGATTCAGGCCTGCCATCGGATTGTTTGCAGCTCGAGGTCACCGAGCGCGAGGTCATGCGCAACCCCGAGGTCACTAAACAACTGATGCTGGCGTTGCGAAACATGGGAGTTCGCTTGGCCATGGATGATTTCGGCACCGGCACGTCTTCATTGGGTTGTCTGCGCGACTACCCGTTCGACGTCATCAAGATCGATCGTGCCTTCATCGACGACGTGCCCGCGAGCGCCGATGTCATGGCATTGATCCACGCCACCATCACACTGGTGAAGAACCTCGGCAAGAAAAGCGTTGCCGAGGGCATTGAACGACCTGAGCAACTGGCCGTACTGCAATCGTTAGGCTGTCACTACGGCCAAGGGTACATCTTCAGTAAACCGGTACCGGAAGCCGAACTATTGGCACGTCTCGCCAATGAGCCAGCGAGCGATGAAGCGGTCGATAGAGCATTGACACGCGCCGTGGGCTCAATGCCAGCGGTACTGCAAGCCAACTCCTAGAAAATCGATGGATTCGCTGTCGAGTCTGTAGCGCGTCCAACCGCCGGTGATCGCGAGACCGCCGTCGAACCCGTATTCAAGCCCAGCGCCGTACGTGAGATCGACGCCATCGTCGTCGCGCTTCAAAAAGTCGCCGCTGGAGTTGCTCATGGTGTAGTCGGCATTCCATCCGAAGGCGCCGAGCTGCGCCGTGATCTCGAATCTTTGCCCAAGTGGATAGCGTCCTACGAGGTTGAGGTCGACGCCACTGGCGGAACGTGGTTGCAGGCGGTTCGCATCCCGTAGAAACGCCTGAATGTCGAGCGCGTCTCCCGTGAAAGCAGTATCGACGGTGCCTAGATGCGTATAGCCAACCTGCGCTCCGAAATACTGAGATAGGCGCCAACCTCCAAAAACGCCCCACGCTGTTCTGCTGGAATCCTCGACCCGCGCGTTGACGTCATAGCCCAGATTATTGAGCCGATTGTTGACGTCAGCGGAACTCACGTTCGTGCGTGCGCTTCCCAAGCGAACGCCGCCATACCAGGAATTGAAATCACCGGCCTGCGCCAAGCAAGGCAGCGCGAGCAGCAACGCGACACCGCCGCGAGCGCCGCGGCGGAAACATCGCGCGAGCAACATGACCAGCAAACCACCCAAGGTGAGGAAGTTCATAGACCCGCCCCCGCCCTTGCCTTTCGCAGTCACCACCACCGCGAATGAGGCGGTAATAGAACATGCTCCGGAAATCGGCGCGGTCGTGAAGGTGTTGCCGCTCAAACTTCCGCCGCAACCACTCACGCTCGAGATGTTGTAGCCGGCGGCAGGCGTCACGGTGAATGTTTGAGTCTGACCTTCTGCGACCGTGACTGACGCAGGTGAGATGGTTCCCCCGCCATGAGCGACGGTGGCAGTGACCTGGTGCGCACTAGCGGATCCAACACCGCTTAACGTGACGGTAGCCGGCGCGCCGGGCGCGTCCGAATCCAAACTCAGCACGCTGGAATAATTGCCGACGGCAGAGGGTGAAAACGTGATCTGCACAGTGCAAGAAGCTGTCGGCGCAAGCGTGGCGGGACAATCGTCAGTAGCGGTGAACGCGCCGCTGACGCTGAAGCCGTTAATGGTGAGATCGCGATTTCCAGCGTTGCTCAACGTCACGCCGATCTGATGAGCCGACTGGAGCGGCCGCGCGCCGAAAGCGACGTTGCTCGACGAGAATTGCGGGGCCGGCGTCGGTGCCGGTGCGAAGCCGGTGAATACAAACTCCACATACCCCGGCTGATAGTTGAGCGTGTAGAGCGGCGTGGCACCCGTAAATGCGATGGTATCGAAGGTGCCGGTAATCGCAGACGAAGTGAGGATTCGGTACGTTCCAGGCAGAGCTGCTGGATCGAGGCTGATCTGCAAGGTGCCCGCTAACGACGCCGGGCCGGTCACACTCACGACTGAAGGGGTGCTGTTGGCACTGATTGCAATTCGGACCAGGCTGCCGAGCGCATTGGCCAACAGGTTCGCTGGATTCAGTGACAAGCTGCCCAGGGTCAGCGTTTGTTCCGGATCGGGAGCGATCGTTCCGGAATTGACGAAGACATTGCCAGTCAGGGAGCCAACGCCGCTCAACGTGCCTCGTTGCGAACTCAGGCTGGAGTTTCTACAGACAAAGATCGGCGCCGCGTCGATCGCGCCATTCACTTTGAAGTTTGCATTGTTGACCGTGACGGTCCCCTGATAGTCAGTGGTGCCGTTGTAAGCGACCGTGCCATTGCCGGTGACGAAGACACTGGTTCCTCCCAGGCCGAAGACGGTGTCGTCGGTAAACGCGACCTGATCGCCGAGCGTTAAAACATCTCCCGCATCTTGCGCCCGGAATGTCAGCGCAGCACCTGAGCGCAGAAAAATGCTGTTGCCCAAAGCCGAACCGTTGCTGCCATTGGTACCGCCCAGGTCACCGGTGCCACCGACGCCAGCTTGCGTCGTATTGTTGGATGTATTGAAAGTCGTGGGCACACCGGAGAGCGCCTGCAGCGTCAAGTTCAAATTGCTGTCGACAAAGATCGCGCCGCCTAGACCGCTGCCACCGCCGCCACCTCCGCCTCCAGAGCCAAATCCGTAGGTGTTGGCACCGCTGCCTCCCGATCCGCCGCCGAGATTTCCTATATCGGTGCCACCGTTGGCAGTGGCTCCGTTAGAAGTTCCGCCACCCGCACCGCCGCCGCCGCCAAGAGAATTGCCGCCGTCCGCAGGTGTGAGTCCTGATGAGTTGACGCCGCCACCGCCGCCGCCGCCGCCCAAGCCACCCGAACCTCCTTGTACGGTGTACGAAACAGCTTGCCCACCGGCGCCGGCTCCGCCGCCACCGCCACCGCCGTAACCACCGCTGCCGCCTTGCCCATCGACATCATTTGTCGGCGCAACGGGAA
>NZ_JAEUPY010000734.1 GCF_016790065.1 Steroidobacter sp. | reverse complement strand
TGAATGCAGCCGCTTCGGTGCAAACGTTGTCGTCCACCTGGGTCCAGCGCATGCCCGAGACCCTCATCGTGGGTATCGTGAACACCGAGCGCGACCGGGATTTTCGTCCGCCGATGGTGCCGACCGCGCCGGACTCGGAGACGTTCGCTGCCGACAAGTTTCTGGAATTCATCGTCGATGAATTGATTCCCTGGACTCAGGCGCATTACCGGACTGCCGCGTATCGCGTGTTGGCTGGGCACTCTGACGGCGGGCTGTTCACGTCATACGCGCTGGTGAACCGGCCGAAAGCATTCCAGTCCTACATTGCATTGAGCCCGGCGCTGCAAGAGGCCAAAGGCAGCACACTCGCCGACCTGCAGTTGGCGCTGACGCGTGTCGACGCTCCGTTGCAACTTTTCCTGAGCTGGTCAGGCACTGACATCGCTATTCGAGCGTCGACGCAGAATCTGGTGACTGCGCTCACCAAGAGGCCGCCGTGCAACGTGCGATGGACGCATCGTGAGTATCTCGACGATACGCACGCCAGCACGTTTCATCGCGGCTTGTACGACGCCTTGGAATGGGCATTCGCCGGTTGGCCTATGCCGGTACCCAAGGACACGACCGCTTTCGAACCCACGATCGCGGAGATCGATGCGCACTACGCGGCGCTCTCGAAGAAGTTCGGTTTTCAGGTCATCGCGCCGCCGAACGCTTTGCATCGCGCCGCGCAGGCGTTGATGAAACGCAAGCAGACCGAGGCCGCGCTCGACGTCTGGCGACGCACGGCTCGCGACTATCCGTATCTGACCGACGGCTATTCAAGCCTCGGCCGAGCGCTGGAGCAGCTGGGTCGGACCAATGAAGCGCGCCAAGCCTATGAGCAGGCCCTGCGTGTGAGCGCGGAGAGCCAAAGTGCTTTCAACGATACGCGCTCCCTTCAACAGAGGGTCAAGGCACTTCGGTCGCAGCCCGAGTCACAGCGCTGACGACGCGTTCGAACCGGACGTCTTTGATCCAGCCGAACTGATGAGTGAGATCGAGTCCGTCGATCTCGCCGTTGGCCTGGCGCGTGAAGCGCACGACCATGCGTTCGTCGATAGCCACGAACTCATCGGCTAGTACCGGTTGGAAACCGATGCCTTCGAGGAAACTGCGACCGTTCACGATGTGCGCGACGAGCTTGCCTTCGCGCACGCTGAACCGATAAGTCGCATCCAGGTCGGCGCTGTAGTAATCGCCTGCGACCGCGAGCAATTGCTGGGCGGTCGGTGTGGCGAGTTCAATGCGAGAGAACACGCCGCTGCCATATTTGCGTCCCTCGCGTTGCTCGAGCGTTTGCGCGGGTGCGTCCGTCGGGCCGCCGAATTCGATGATGATGTTTTCCTCGTTGCGAAAGCGCGTGCCCCCCAGCGGCAGGTAGCGATAGCGCTTGGCATCGCCATCGATGATCAGTGCATCAGCGTCGGCTTGCACGAACATGGGCAAGCGAAACTGCGATTCGCGATAGACGCCTGCGAGCCGCTGCAACTGCGCGAGCGGCAGCTGCACGCGTTCGCCAGTCTCCGTCGTGCCTGGCGGAGGCAATCCCAGATACGGATCCGTCACGGCCATGACCACTTCGTGCGCATACACGCCGTTGTTACAGAAGCCGAAGACCCCCAACGCGCGATCGGGAAACATCATCGCGAGCGCTTGATAACCATCGCCTGCGCCGCTGTGGCCGACTTGTCGTACGCCACGATACGAATGCAGTCTCAAGCCGAAACCGTAATCCACTGGCGTGCCATCGCGCAGCGTGCCGTGACGACGCAGCAGCTCGGTCAGTTGCGTGCCACCCGGTAACTTACTGCGCTTGGCGAACAGGTTCGTCGCCCACTTCGCATAGTCATCCAGCGTCGTCATCACGCCAGCCGATCCCCAGGTCGCCGACGCTTCGCCATCAGTGTTCCGCCAACCGCCCGAGCGGCGTGAATAGGGCATCGCGCGGCCAGCGCTACCGCGAGTCTGTGAGCCGAAGTAGGAGTGCTTCATGCCCAGTGGTCGGAAGATGTTCTTTTCGACGAAGGCAGGAAACGGTTGCCGCGTGGTGCGCTGGATGATTTCCGCCAGCAACAAGTATCCAGCATTGCCATACATGTATTGCGTGCCCGGTGCGAAGTTGAGTGCGCGCTGCCGTGCTAACAACGCCACACGGCTCGACTGCGATTCATAGCGTTGCGGCTGACCGGTCAGCGGCACGATCCGGCCATGATCACGGATCCCGTCGGTGTGATAGATGAGCTCGGCGATGCTGACGGGCGTTCCATAGTCGGGCATTTCTGGCAGGTACTTACGAATGTCATCCTGCAGCCCGAAATACCCCTGATGAGCGGCGATGGCGGCCGCTGCCGCGGTGAATTGCTTGGTGACTGAGGCGACACCGAAGATCAGATCAGGCGAGTTGCGCGCACCGCTGGTCAGATCCGCGAGACCGTAGGCTCCTTTGAATGCCCACTTGCCGTTGTCGAGCACACCTACTGCGCAGCCGGGCTCGCCTGGCTTCTCGAAACCGGCCAGCACGGCTGCGGTTGCTGCTGCATCGACGGGTGCGCTGGCCGATACGGTGGACCATAGGCTCAGCCACAGAATCGCCACCACGCATTCGATCCGCCGCATGTCGCCCGCCTGCCGAAAAAGTGCCTTACAACGGCAGACGCCGACATTGGCAAATTCCTCACGGCGACAATGGAATTCTTGCCGGCTGCGGCGGTGGTCCCGCTGAGCGAGCCGATCCTTTAAGATCCGTCCCCGCAGTCATCAGGAGCCAGAGTGTCAGGAGAAAGTGCGCCGCCGCCGCGGCCCGTGCGTACCAAATCGCAGCGCGAGCTGACGCCCGCGCGCATGTTCGTCTACCGGCTTGCGGTGTACCTCGGTGCTTTCATTCTCGAGGTGCTGTGGCGTACCAGCCGGCTGAAGATCGTCGGTCTGGATCGGCTGGAGACATTGCTGAAGGAGCAGGGTGCGGTGGTGCCGGTGTTCTGGCATCAGCATTTGCTGTTGGCCGCGCGCTTCATGTGTTCCAACAAGATTAAAGGCATGAAGCCCGGCTTCATGATTTCGCCGTCGGTCGATGGCCAGGCGCCGACCATGCTGGCGCAGCTCTACGGTGCTCATGTAGTTCGTGGGTCCGGTTCGTACACGGGCGTGCGGGCGGTTCGCGGTGTTTACAACGCCATCGTGAAAGAAGGCATCTCTCCCACGATTACGCCGGATGGTCCGCGCGGTCCTCGGTTCAAGATGAAGGCCGGCGCCATCTTCACCGCACAGATCAGCGGCAAGGCGGTAGTACCGATTGCCTATGCAGCTAGTCCCGCGAAGTTGCTCAGGACCTGGGACAAGTTCGTCATCCCGTTCCCGTTTGCCAAACTGCGTATCGCCATCGGCGAGCCGTACTTTCCTCAGAAGCGGATGACTGAGGAGGAGATGGAGGCGGCACAGCTCGAGCTGGAGCGTCGTCTGCACGAGACGTACAAGATGGCCGCGCAGGCGCTGCGCGAGAGCTAGCCTCTCGCGACTCGATCTGCTTTGAGCGGTGCCTGCTCGCCGCAATCTTTGTCGACGCAATCTTCCACTTCGATCTGAATGGTCGCGTGCGTGATGCCGAAGCGCTCGGCTAGCAGCGCTTTGGTGTCTTTCAGCACCAATGCTTGATCGGCCGTGGCGCTGACCAGCGCGTGCATGGTCAACAGCGTTTCCTGTGGGCCGACCGACCAGGTGTGCACGTGATGCACATCGACGATGGCTGGAATCTTTTGCTCCAGCGTGCGGCGAAGCTCGCCTTGGTCGAGCCACTCCGGGGAGCCTTCCATGAGGATGTGAGCCGAACGTCGCACCAGCTTGATGGCGCTCCTCACGATCAAGGCGCTGACGAAGATCGACAGGATGGGATCGATGGGCAGCCAGCCGGTCCACATGATGACCAGCGCGGCGACGATGGCGCCGACCGAGCCGAGCAGGTCGCCCATCACGTGCAGGGCTGCGGCGGAGACGTTCATGTCGTGTTTGTCGCCTCGGGTCAGCATGGCGAACACGATCAAGTTGACGGCCAGGCCGAGGCTGCCGATCCACAGGATGGCTTGGGCATTCACGGGCACTGGGTTCAGCAGGCGCTGGATGGCCTCGACCCCGATCCACGCCACGATGAATAGCAGCGCGCAACCGTTGACGAATGTGGCCAACACTCGCAGGCGTTGATAGCCGAAGGAGCGTTTGGCGTCGGCCGGTCGCGAGGCGATGCGGACGGCCGCCCAGGCCAGGGCCAGAGCAGCTGCGTCGGTCAGCATGTGGCCAGCATCGGCGACCAGCGCCAAAGATTGCGCCAGGACGCCGCCAGCGAATTCGACCAGCATGAAGAGCGCGGTCAGGACGAAGGCGATGCCCAGGACGCGGCCGCTAGCGCCGGCAGTGTGGTCGTGATCGTGCCCGCCATGGTCGTCATGGCCGCCGTGACTATGACTGTCATGATCGTGGCCATGGCCAGCGTGACTATGGCCCGCATGATCGTGCCGGCCGGATTGGGCGGCCGGGCCATGCCTATGGCTGCTAGGCGTGTGGCTGTGCGAGCAATCGCTCCCATGCCCGCCGGGCCCGTGCCGGTGCTGGTTCATCTGGGCAGCATAAGGCGATTGGTTTTCCCCGGCCAGCAGTCCAACCCAACTGCCCTTATAATCCGCGCGCTCATGAAAATTTCCGTCGTCATTCCAGTCTGTAACGAGGCTGACAATGTTGGGCCGCTGGCCCGCGAAATCCAGGCCGCTCTGGCCCACCACCAGCCCTTCGAAATCATTTTCGTCGACGACGGCAGCACCGATGGCACGGTCGCGGCCGTTCAGGCTGCGCGCAGCGGCGGGATCCCGGAGATCCGGCTGCTCGAGCACTCCCAGCGTTGCGGTCAGAGCCGGGCAGTTTGTTCAGGGGTGGAAGCGGCGCGCGCGGAATGGGTCGCGACCCTGGATGGCGATGGCCAAAACGATCCTGCCGATATTCCCGAATTGATCAAAGCGGTCGCCGCCGGTGACGACCAGCTGAAGCTGGTGATGGGTAACCGCACCACACGCAAAGACACCTGGCTGCGCCGTTTTTCCTCGCGTGTGGCGAATCGAGTACGCGGCGGGCTGCTTCGTGACGGCACCCCGGACACCGGCTGCGGCATCAAGCTCATGCACCGAGCCACGTTCATGCGGCTGCCCTGGTTCAATCACATGCATCGCTTCTTGCCGGCCTTGTATCAACGCGCCGGCGCGCGGGTGGTCTCCGTTCCGGTCCGGCATCGGCCGCGCACCCGCGGCATCTCCAAATACGGCCTGAGCAATCGGCTCTGGGTCGGCATCGTCGATCTGTTCGGCGTGCGTTGGCTGATTCTTCGTAATCCTCCGTCGATCCGCATCCGGGAATCCCTGCCTGGCGAATGAGGTAACGGTCTGACGGCTAAACCGTCCGATCGCGCACGCCTGCATACAGAAATGTCGCTGATTAGCGTCGAGGGTCGAGTGAGAAACTTGGCAGCACGCTTTTAATCGCATATTTTGCTGTGCCACAATCGGACGATCGCCGCATTGCTACTCTTATTCGCTCAGCAAATGCAGTGGCGGCGCGCGTAAAAAAAGTTTCGGTTCGGGAGGGTGCCCTGAATGGCGAACGATACGAATCGCGGCCCGTCGTTGAGACCGCGTTGCTTCGGCTTGGCGTTTAGTCGTCACTGACGCGCGCTGCCTGTGGCAAGCAATCCAACAGAGCATGCGACGGCGCTGGCCACACCCAGCGGCGATACGTTGTTTACTGCGCGTTCGCGTCGCAGTTCCAAGGCCGGACTGGACGTCCTGCTCACCAAAGCGTCCATCGACTTCCAGAACCTCACGGTCGAGCGCGACGATCCGTTACTGAAACAAAACCTCGAGGCGTTGCGCGAAGCTGCCGGCCTCGATGCCGTAGTGATCGCGACCTTCGACGACGCTCACAAGAGCATCGAGCACGTGGTCGCCGCCAGCGGCCTGTTCGCGACCTTCAATCCCATCGTGTTCCACGGCGAGCCGCTGGAACGCTTGCCGTATATTCGTAACAAGCTCGGCCATCTGCGCATCATGGAGATTCGCGATACCGCGCATCCGCGGCGCGAGCTGTTGGCGGAAGGCGTGCGGTTTGCGTCGTTACACATCGGTGCCGCGCTGATCGTGGGCGTGGCCATTCAGGGACGCGTACAGGCGTTCATTGCGCTGTGCTCGACCCTGCCGCGCGATTCTTGGGATGCCAATCTGCACTTGATGCTCAAGCTGCTCGGCTCCAGCTACTCGAGCGGCATCGAACGGGTGCGTTACCAGCGCCACTTCACCGACATCGAAGAGCGTAACGAACTGGCCTTGCACGGTGCCAACGACGGCCTGTGGGACTTCGAGGTGGACACTCGCAAGACCTGGTTCTCGCCACGCTGGAAAGCCATGCTCGGTTACAGCGACGATGACGTCGAACCGCTGACCGACTGGCAACAGTTATTACATCCTGATGACACGATTCGCGTCAGCTCGGCGCTGCGCGATCATTTGTCCGGTAAAGAGCCCTTGTTCGAGAGCGTGCATCGGCTGCGTCACCGTGACGGTGTGTGGCTGTGGGTGGAGAGTCGCGCCAAGGCACGACTCGATGAGCACGGGCGCGCGCGACGCATCGTCGGCGTCGATCTCGACGTCACCGAGCGCAAGCTGTACGAGGAAGCGCTGTTCAAGGAGAAGGAAAGCGCGCAAATCACGCTGCAATCCATCGGCGACGGCGTGATTACCACCGATTCGAAGTGCCGCATCGAGTATCTGAATCCGGTAGCTGAACAGCTCACCGGCTGGCGTCTGGAGCATGCCCAAGGTCGGGTCATCGACGAGATCTTCCGCAGCTTCCACGAAGAGACTTGCGAGCCGTTGGAGAATCCGCTGGCGGTGGCGATTCGTCGCACGCGAGCCATCAAGTCCGTTCGCCCGACGCTGCTGATCCGTCGTGACGGCAACGAGTTGTACATCGAGAGCTGTGCCTCGCCGATTCGCGATGGTGCCGGCGCCGTGTCCGGCGGCGTGCTGGTGTTCCATGACGTGAGCGAAAGCCGCGAACTGAATCGCAAGCTGTCCTATCACGCGAGTCACGACATTCTGACCGGCTTGGTCAATCGACGTGAGTTCGAGTCGCGATTGGAACGAGCGCTGAAGAGCGCCAAAGCGCGCGAAGCTTCGTATGCGCTGTGCCACATCGATCTGGATCAGTTCAAGATCATCAACGACAACTGCGGCCACAGCGCTGGCGATGCATTGCTCGGCCAGGTCGGCGCGTTGCTCAAGTCGAAAATTCGTTGGCGCGATACCGTGTCACGACTCGGCGGCGACGAGTTCGGCGTGCTGTTGGAAAGCTGCTCGTTGGAAGAAGCTGTGCGCAACGCTGAGATGCTGCGCGAGGCCATCCGCAACTACAAATTCGTTTGGGAAGAGCGCACGTTCCGTCTCGGTGCCAGCATCGGCGTGGTGCCGCTGTCGCCGGAGAACGAGGACGTGGCGTCGTTGATCTCGGCGGCCGATAGCGCTTGCGCTGCTGCCAAAGAGAACGGTCGCAATCGCATCTACAGCTTCCAGGAAAACGACATCGACCTGATGCGTCGCCGCCGCGAAATGCAGTGGGCTGCGCGTATCAACAACGCTCTGGAAGACAATCGTTTCGAGATTTTCCGCCAGGTCATTCAACCGCTGCAGCCGCAGTACGCGAACTCCGGGTTGCACTACGAGTTGTTGCTACGGATGCGTGACGAGGCCGGCAAGATCGTGGCGCCGGATCAGTTCATCGTCGCGGCCGAGCGTTACGGCCTGACGCCGAACATCGATCGTTGGATGATCGAACATGCGTTGCGCTGGCTGGTCTCGGAGGCGGATGAGCGCGAGAAGTTGGAGCTGTGCTCCATCAACCTGTCGGGCCAGAGCTTGGGCGACGACAAGTTCCTGCCGTTCGTCATCGATCATTTCCATCGCAGCGGCATCGATGCCTCGAAGATCTGCTTCGAGATCACCGAGACCGCGGCCATCGCCAGCTTCTCGCAAGCCAACCGGTTCATTCATGCGCTTAAAGAGCTGGGCTGCCGGTTCGCGCTGGACGACTTCGGCACCGGCTTGTCATCGTTCGGTTATTTGAAACACTTCCCCGTGGATTTCCTGAAGATCGACGGTAGCTTCGTCAAGGAAATCTTGCACGACCCCATCGACCGGGAGATGGTCCGCTCGATCAATGAAATCGGTCATCTCACCGGCAAACAGACCATCGCCGAGTTCGCCGAGAACGTGGAGATCATCGAGATGCTGCGCAGCTTGGGCGTCGATTACGCCCAAGGCTATGGCATAGCGACGCCACAGCGGGTGATGAAACTGGCCTCGGGCAGCGAGGCCTACTAGGCGAAGCGCATCGACAAGTCCACGGCCCTGACGTGCTTCGTCAGGCCGCCGACGGAGATGAAATCCACTCCTGTCTCCGCCACCGCTCGCAGCGTCTCCAGCGACATGTTTCCTGACGCCTCGAGCGTGATCCCTTTGTTTTCATGCTCGCGGGTGACGCGCACAGCCGTTCTCATGTCGTCGTGAGTGAAGTTATCCAGCAGGACGCGATCCACTTTCGCGGTCAGCGCCTGCTGTAGCTCATCGAGATTCTCCACCTCGACTTCCAACAACACTTGGCTATTGATTCGCCGGGCTTCGGCGACGGCGGCAGCGATAGAGCCAGCCGCGGCGATATGATTTTCTTTGACCAGAATGGCATCGAACAACCCGATGCGATGGTTTGTGCCGCCGCCACAGCGCACCGCGTATTTCTGTGCGAGCCGCAAGCCTGGAATGGTTTTGCGAGTGTCCAGCACTCGGCACTGCGTGCCTTTCAGCGCTTCGGCGTAACGGCTCGTCTCGGTTGCCGTGGCTGAAAGAGACTGCAGATAGTTCAGCGCCGTCCGCTCGCCGGTCAGCAGCGCCCGCGACGGCCCGGACAACTCACACAGCAGCTGATTGGGTTTGACGCGGTCGCCGTCCGCGACCTTCCACTCGATGCGCACCTTGCTATCGACTTGACGAAATACTTCGTCCACCCAGGCGCGCCCACACAGAGTGGCGTCCTCGCGCGTGATAACCGTTGCTCTGGAAGTG
>NZ_JAEUPY010000720.1 GCF_016790065.1 Steroidobacter sp. | reverse complement strand
ATAGTCCAGACGCTAAAAGTGTTGTTGTTCCTACTCATTAAAACTCCTATCCCTGGATATCAGAAAGCGGCGTGTAGATGACGGTAATTCTTTGCCGCGCGCTGCGGCTACGAATTCTCGAGTCGAGAATCGCGCTGATTCGCAACGCCATCTCCTCATCGACAACGCGCCATTCAATAGCTGTCCCGCTAGCGCTCGTAGCGTCGAGCTGACGGCGTGCCTCTTCAACCAGTTTATCCGCCATCGCCTGCTTCAGCGGCTCAAACCGACACCGATCTCCCAACGGACACTCCTGCGTCCAATGCTTGGCATCCAGCAACACATCCCGTTGCGCATCGTACCCGTCAAAATTAACGCCGTTCACATTGTACTCAACACCATGAGGCGCACCGGTGATGCGGCTTTGATAGCGGTAGGCATCAGTCTCCGGCCGGGAGATGGAGGACCAAACGCCGGGGCCGCCATCGCTGGCCCCGAGAGCGAATCGGCTGGGGCTGCGAGGAGGGTGGTAGGCAACGCGTAGCGTGCAGGTCGCGTTATGCGACCACACGCGTTCGTCGCCGACGAAGTAGCTCGAATCATTGGCGACAGAAAGATTGAAAACCCGCAGCGCGGCGTCGACGCGCTGATTGGAGACGACGAGCGTGTCACCAAAAGCAGTGGCGATCGGCGAGCCGGCGACGATGTCGCGAATGGCGGTCCAGCCGAGGCCTTGCACCCAGAACGGGTGCTCTTCAGTAACAACGAACCGGGAGGCTTCCGTCTCAACGACGTGATAAGCAGCAACATCACGTGCGAAAAGCCGAGTGACACGCTGAGAGCGATCAACGAGCGAAAGCTCATTCCGCGAATCAACCCAATCGCCGACAGCAAGCGATTGAATGGAAACACTGCGCCCACCAACCCAAACCGCGGTATCAGCAGCGAAGCTGGCGCAGCCGAGTTCACGACGGGTGGCATCAGCGGCGGCACGAAGGCCAGCGCGGCCGAAGCGAGCGAGTTTGCTCGCGAGCTTGAGCATGAAAGCCGGGCTGACATAGCTGCCCAGCACACGGCCGCGGTCGTAAGCACCGCACTCGACGAGTTGACTGAGGTCATGACCGAGCGCGGCGCCGATGGTCTGCGCGGTGCCGACGGGGTCGTCCATGAACGCCATCGCCAGCTCGTAAATGCCGCGAGCTGTCTCGACGGGATCGGTGATCGCGGCGACGAGATCGCCGATTTGATCCTGCAGGCCATCCCAGAAACCGCGAACGAACTCATAAGCGTCGGCGGCGAGATCGCGCAGCTCGGCCCACACGCGGCCGAGAGCGGTGGGGTCTTCAGCAGCAGGCGAAGGGTCAGCGGCAGCGACGGTGCAGAGAGGGCCGTCGGTGGAAGGGTTGGAAGCACCGGTTCCGGAGTCAGCGTCAGTTTCCTGATCGGAGCCGGTGTCGGTTTCGCCATCGGAATCGGCACCGGAAGAAGCAGCCGTCGCTTCACCCGAGCCGAAACCGAAGAAGCCTTGGTTCAGGCGGCTGCCACCGGCAGAACCCGGTGAGCTCGAGACCTGGTCGGTCTCCGTCTCAGCGTTATTATTGTTTGCGCCACCACTCGGCGATCCCGAGCCAGCGACGACGCGCTCAACTTCGGGAAGATCGTCACGCGAAACCAGCAGCTCGCTGGAACGCAGCGGACTCTGCATGCGCACAGTCGCCGTCGCGACGATCGGCAACCGCTGTCGGCGCAGCAGTTGTTGATGAAACGCATCGCGTTCGCCGACCAACGACAGCCGCGACAGCAGCCCGTTGACCAGCGGAACCTTTAGCTCGTATCCATACGTAATCTCGACACGAAGCAGATTCGCGTCTTGAACATTGAGCCCGCCGCTGGCGCCGAGCGCCGTATCGAGCACATGCAGCCGATCGTTCGGCAGCTCACGAACACCATCGACCTCGACAGCGAAATCGTCGAACGCTTCCCGCGTCGGATTGAGGATGCGAATGCGCGCATCGGTGAGCAGCTCGCCTTCGAAGCGAGCGACCGATTCAGTAACACCTCGTAGCGATGCATCGGGAGAGCGAAGCGGCGCAAGACCGCGAGCCAGTCCAAGCCGAATGGCTTGAGGCGCAGCGTTTTCAACGGCGCCAGCACGTGCGGCCTGCAAGGCCGCGTGATTCAGCGTCGCCTTGGCTTGATAGACCCAGCCGAACTGAATCGCCGCCAGAATGACGACGATCAGCAGCGGCAATGCAATCGTCGTTTCAACGATTGCAGCACCCCACTGGCGCCAGCCACGGCACTTGGCTCCGGTCACATCCATGTGACGCTCGCTTCCCTGCAAATGTCAGTCGTTAGTCTTTCAAGCTCGGCTGCAACGCTTCATCCGACTCGCGCTTGAGCCGGTCGAAACGCTGCAGGCCTTCACTCACCGCATTGGAACTTGCATCGATGATTTGAGGTGTGACGAGCACGACCAGCTCGGTCTCGCCACGACGAAACTGACGCGACTTGAACAGCTCACCTAGAATCGGCAGCGAGCCGAGCGCAGGCAGCTTGTTCACGGTCTTGGCATCGTCGGCACTGAACAATCCGGCCACCACCATGGGCTCACCGGACTGCACATTCATTTCTGTGTTGGTCTTGCGTGTGGCAAAGCCGGGAATGCCCATCACAGCATTGGCTTTGTCGACGCTGCTGACTTCGACGCCGACCTTGGTGCGAATCAGGCCAGC
>NZ_JAEUPY010000716.1 GCF_016790065.1 Steroidobacter sp. | reverse complement strand
ATAGGAAAGCGTGGCATCGAACAGATCGTACGCTGGCACACCCGCCGCCGGGCTGGCTGGCCGTGTCACCGACGTCACATCATCCATTTCCGGCAAATGCCGCCAGCGCACGCCAGCTTCGAAGTTGGGCAGCCGATAGGTCAGCGACAGCAACGTCTTCCAATCCGGCAACGGAATGCCACCATTCTGAGTACCGTCGATGGTGCCAGCGAACTCCTGCCAGCGAGAGCCTTGCAACAGCTGCACCTCGTAGGACTGAGTGAAGTTCGCAATCAGGTTCACATCCAAGCTGCCGGGCCCGAGCGGGAATTGCCAGTCGATCTGCGCATCGATGCCACTGGTCCGCAAACCGCCCAAGTTGAAATACAACGTGTTGACCACGTCCACACCGCCGGTCATGGCATTGCGCTGGATGATCTGGCAATAGATATTGGTCGGATCGTACGAGGCATTGGTGCCGTCCAAGTTGTAGCACTTGTTCAGCGCCGTGCCGCCACTGATCGGCCCGATCACGTCGGCGATGTCGATGTCGTAGTAGTCCACCGAGATCGAAATATCCGAGAACAACTGCGCATCGAACTGCGGTCGATATACAGCGCCGAAGGTGATGGTGTCGGCTTCTTCCGGTGTGAGACTCAGGTTGCCGCTGTTGATGACGCCGAAAGCCACCGTCGTGTATTGGTAGGTGTCGACGATCGGCGCCGGCACACCGGTGGCGATACACAGTGCGCGTAGCGCAGCGCCACCGCTAGTGCGAGCCGTGGATCGTACGTCGCAAGGATCGCCCTGCCCCGGCGGCGAACCGATCTGCGCCTGTGCTCCGGCCCGGTTGTACAACTCGCCGATGTTCGGCGCCCTGATGGCGTGCTCATAGCCGCCGCGGAACGAGAAGCCTCGGAACGGCTCCCACAGACCATCGGCCTTGTAGGTTTCCACTTTGCCCGACACATCGTAGTCGGACACACGGAAGCCCAAGTTCAGATCCAGTCGACGTGCAAACGGCTGGTCTTTCAACAACGGCACCAGGAACTCGATGGACGCTTCCTTCACATCGCTCGAACCCTGCGCCGGGTAGGTCTGCAGAGTACCGATGATGTCCTGATTTTCGCGGGCCGGATCCGGATTGAACTCGAACTTGTTTTCGCGCGTGTCCAGCGTGAACGCAAACTTCAAGTCGCCCGCCGGCATCGCGAACAACGAGCCTTTGATGCTGGCTTCGAAAATGGTTTGAGTGAGCTGGGTGTAGTCGTGACTCTCGACCTCCATGTAGTCCTGGCAGGCCTGCGACACATTGGTGGAATTGGCATAGCCGAACGGATTGAAGCCGCCGGCACAAATAGATGCGCCACCATCGGCCGCGTACAGCAACGTGCGCATACGCGAGTTCAGAATGGCTTTGTTCTGAGTCTCGACCAGATCGGTGGAGTCATACGAACCGTAGATGTCCCACTGCCAATCCTTGAACGGCAAATTGCCGCGCAAGCCGAAGATGTATTGGCCGACGGTAAAGTCGGATGGGAATTCGCGCGCATCCAACCCCATGAAGCGCTGGTTGATGGTGAAGTCTGCCGTCGGATTCGGGCGCGACGCCAACACCGTACGCAAATCCGCCGGAATGAAGGGATTCGTTATTGGCACCGTAGGCACGGCGTACAGCGTCGGCGTCCAACCCACTTGTCCGGTCGCAGTCGTGCGGTTGTACAAGAATTGGCCGTAGGCCTCGATGTGTTCGGTCACGTCATAGTCGAACTTGCCGAAGAACGATTTGCGCTCCATCGGGTTGACGATGTACTCCTGATACGTCACCGGCTGGCGGACATTGTTGCCGGTGGTGCTGAAATAACCGGTGCTGGGCCCTTGGTAGTTGACCACACCGATCTGACCGAACAACGAACCGTTGTCATTGAAACCCAAGCTGCGAGAGTTGAGCACCGCGCCGGGAGCGACGCCGTACTGAGCGAACACACCGTTGATCGCCGCCTGAGTCGGCAAGTTGGTCGGCGACGGCACATAGGTGCCGGTGGCAATGAACGACGACAGCACGCCGAGCTGATAGAAATCGCGATCCCTGCCAAACAACACATCGCGGTCCGTATAGCCGGCTGACAACAACACGTTGCCGCGGCCCTCGTCGATCGCGAAGCCGGCCGTGATCCCCACGTCGGTAGTATTGGCGTCGCCGCGATCGCTGATGCCCGAGCGAAGATCCACTTGCAGGCCATCGAGACGGCGTTTGCTCTTGAAATTGACCACGCCCGACATGGCGTCCGAGCCGTACACCGCCGACGCGCCGCCCGTGATGGTCTCGACGCCTTCCAAAATGAATTGCGGAATCAAGTTAACGTCGACGACCGCATTGGCATTCG
>NZ_JAEUPY010000712.1 GCF_016790065.1 Steroidobacter sp. | reverse complement strand
GGCATGCGCGCGGCGGAGTGCTATGCCGATCTCACTTTGTAGCAATTGCGAGAGACCTGCCTACGGCTTAGGGAGAAGTCTTAGGCGTAGCTAGGAGAATCCGTAGTTCACGGTGCGACGTCGCGCCGTGTACTGCTGATACTGACCGGCTTTCAGGGGTAGGCTGCGTCCGTGACGATCCTGGAGCCGTCTCGTTCATTGGAGGCCACCGATGGCAACAAAAAAGAAACCAGCGCAACCGGCCGCGTCGGCCGCAACCCAGCTGCTGGTGTCGGAGCTACAAGAGATATACAACGCTGAAACTCAATGGGCTCGCGCCGCCGTACGCTTCATCAAGGCGGCGCAAGCGGAATGGCTGCAGCAGTATCTGGACCGGCGCATGGAAACCGGCTCGCAGCTCAGCGAAGATTTGCAGGCCGCTTTCGAACAGCTGCAGCAAAGTCCCGGACGTAAGAAAAACGGGGCGGTCGAAGGTTTGCTCAGCGATGTGCGTGAGCGCATGCAAGCTGTCACCAAAGGTCCAGCGCGGGATGCGGTGTTGATCGCTGGCGTGCAGAAGGTCGAGCACTACTGCATGGCTGCTTGGGGCACTTCACGTGCGTTGGCGCAAGCGTTAGGCATTGAGTCCGTGGCGGAGACCATGGGGCGCGCACTGGATGAGGGCCGGGACTTGGATCGGCAGCTCACCGAGCTGGCAGAACAAGAAATCCTGCCGAAGCTGCTTGGTAGCTAGGGCCTCGACGCGTCGTAGTCGTGAGCGGACACTGGTCTTGGAGACGGCGGCGAGTGCAGCTCTTCCAAGTAGTGAATCAACTGCCGCGCGCGATGCATGCTGGTGTGTTCGTCCAAGGTGCGCTCACGAGCGGTGCGGCCGATCGCCTGTAACTGTTGATCGCTCAGATCCAACGCAGCCAAGGTGTCGGTGCTCGAACGGGCCACCAGAATCTGTTGGTCCGGCGTGTAGAAGTCGTCCAGGCCGCACCATTCATCGCAGAGCACGGCCGTTCCACAGGCCGCAGCTTCGAACAGTCGCGCTGAAGGGCACCAACCCAGGCGAGCCATCGGCTCGCGCGTGACGTTGAGCGTCAGGCGCGATGACGAAAAGAACGCGGCATGTTCCTGCGGCGGCAAGTAGTGAGCGAAATGAACGTTGTCGCTCCAGGGAAAGTGTTCGGGATATTGAGCGCCGCCGATTAGAAACGTCTGTCGCGGGCGCAGGCGCGCCGGAGTCACGAACAATTCTTGGAGCATGACCTGACGATCCGCCGAATACGTGCCCAACCAAGACAGATCCGCTCGATAGTGAGGCAACGGGCCGACAGGATGATGCACGTCGGGATCGACGTGGCCATACAACGCTCGCACGCGATGCGCACAAAGATCGCTGCGTAAGGCTTCAAGAGCCGCACCGCCGGTATAGCTCAGTACTAAATCGAAAGCGCCGAGCCCGCGCCACGGGATGTATGGCACTTGCTTGCCCGAACGAAGGGTTTCCAGCGTAAGTGGTGTATCCAGGTCGTAGTACACAGCCAGCGGCCGGCGCGCATCGAGGATGGTGTCGGTCGCTGCCTGAGCGTCGAAACAGTACGACGACACGATGGCGGTATCGCAAGTCGCGAGCTCACGTCGTGCGCGCGTTTCGATGGCGGCCCAGTCCGAGTACAGCACTAGCTCGCTGTCGCCAAGTGACGGCGGCAACGACGGCCAGTCACGCGAGTTGGCGTAGTGAGGCTCGTCGTGCTCGAAAAAAACGAATTGATGGCCGAGCTCGGTCAGGGCTTTGCCCAAGCCGCGCCACAGCGTGGCGTGACCGTTGCTCCAGGAGGAGCTGATCGTCAGACCGAAGATAGCGAGTTTCATGACGATACCCCACGGGTATGCAGTCGATGCGGCGCGCTGTGCGCGCCGAAGTCAGGGCTTCAATAGCGCGTGACTGGCGCGATCGCGAATCAAGCCGTCGCCTTCCAAATGCAGGTAGCTCGGATCGAACATGGCCAGTGCGCGCAGCCCGGCGAAGTCATGAATCGATAGCGCCTTGCTGCTCATCGAGACCAGGCCGACGCGCCGTAGCTCTTTCAACGTGCGGTTGACGTGCACCGTCGACAGCGCCACCGTGTCCGCCAATTCCGATTGAGTCACGGGTAGCTCGCACCCTTCGGGCGTCGCGAGCCCTACCGACTGCAAGCGCACGTACACCTCGCAAAACAGATGGGCCACGCGCTCCAGCGCAGTGCGCTGACCGATGCTCACCAACCACTGCCGGCCGATGGCTTCTTCGACCAGCGTGTTCCACCAGAAGGCACGGGTCAATCTCGGGTATTTCGAAGTCAGTTCGATGATGGCCTCACGCGGCAGCACGCTGACCGACGACGGTGCGAGCGTGCTGATGGTGTGATCCATCTTCTTCAGAATGAAGACGCGCGCATCGCACATGTCGCCGGGTAGGAAGTAGCCGATGATTTGTCGCCGCCCATCCGGCAGCATTTTGTGACGACAGGCAAAACCGGACACCACCACGGCGACGCCATTGGCTTGTTCGCCTTCGCGCAGCAAATCCTCGTGCGCGGCATAGGGGCGTACCGGACCGGCTGCCTCCTGCAGGGCGCGCTTCTCGTCCTCTGCCAGCTCCGCAAAGTTTTCGAGTTTGCGGATCAGCAGGCGAATGAGACTGGGGTCGGGCATGGAGGATGCTGTTTTCAACTGTTCCTGCCGTCTCGCAGGTCGGGCGGGACTGTGCTGCGCTCGTCGATCGGTAGTTCGATCTCGCAGCGTGCGCCTTCAGGCGTGATGGAGAAACGCGTCACCGCGTCGAGTTCGTAAGGCAACACATGCTCGATCAGTTCCCGACCGAAGCCTCGCCGCTTGGGTGTGGTCTCTGCGATGCTCGCGTTCGATTCGAGCCAGCGCCAGCGCAGCGTCGGCGCAGGCGTCGAGACGATGTCCCATTTCACGGCGATCTGACCGTGCGGGACGGTCAGCGCGCCGAACTTCAAAGCGTTGGTCGTGAGCTCGTGAAATGCCAGCGCCATGGTTCCAGCAGCGCGAGGTGTCAGACGCAATGCCGGGCCGGCGATGACTACCTGGCGCTCCGGCACTGCGTGGGCAGTGAGTTCGGCGCGCACCAGATCTTCGAGTTCGGGCCCGGTGTGGGCATCGATGGTCAGCGCCTGCATACGAGCGGTGGCACTGATGCGTGCTTCCAGGTAGGCGGCGAACTCTTCGGCCGATTCGGCATTCTGGCCGGTGTGACGAATGATCGAGCGGACCAACGCCAATACATTGCGAGCTCGATGCTGTAGCTCACGGGCCTGCGAGCGATGCTCGCTGCGGCACTGTCGAAGTTCGCCTTCGTGCAGTTGTGCTTGCAGGGCGAGTCGGGCAGTCCAGGCCAGTGCGGGCAGCAGCGCGAGGTGCTGAGCGCTCGGTCCAGTGCCATCGCGCCAGAAGAATGCCAAGCCTGAGTAACCGGACTCGGTGCCAAGTGGCACGGTGAGCAAAGTTTCGGCGAAGAGACGCCGGCCCTGCGGCAGCTCGATTGTCAGCGAGGCGCGCTGCTGAACGATGGCCTCACCGCTGTCGACTGCCGACAGGATCAGGCGCTGCAAGGAAGAATTGCCATCCGGCATCGGGATACTGGCGTGCGTGACCGTAGCAATCACGCCAGCCGAGCGATCGGTAGGGACCACGCACAGTCCGTCGGCACCGGTCAGTTCTCGAGCGGCCGTTGCTGTTGCCAGCAGCACAGCATCGATGCTGCGCGCGTTCGCGATGAGTTTGAGTTCGCGATGCAATCGCGCGGATAGCTGCGAATCGGCAGTATTAGCTGACGTCATCATGAGGAACTCATGCCGGTCGTCTGCCAGGAGAGGGTCGACACAATAGGCGCTGTCGGGCCGCTCTGCCACTGGAGGACTCAGCATGTTGTACCGGTCCTGACACCAACTGTCGTTGGTAGCAGGGCGGTGGGTTCCACTCGCGACATTAATCTATGTTAATCGGCGTAGTTATTTTCGATGCGGATCAAGGCGGGACGTCGCAGAGGCGCGGAGAGTAGTCTGCGTGTCGCGACATCCTCAATAACATAGGTAAATGAGAGGCACCGGCGGATGAGCCGAATTGCAGAACCGCCGATTCGGCGCTGGCATCGATGCGAGCTGAACTTTGCTGTTCAGATGCGAGCCACTATCATCTCGCCGCAAGTTCAACTCGCCTTGACCACCGCTGGTGGTTGCGTCTGACGAGTGGCGCGCAACGTTCCGTCATCGGCACGCTGCATTCCGAGTGGCGATGAGCGTCAGGTCACGATGATCGGTCGGCCGCGGGTTACGATCATCGTGTGTTCGAACTGTGCGCCCCGGCTGCCGTCCGGAGTACGCAGCGTCCAACCATCGTCAGCAGTCACCGCCATGGTGGCGCGCGTCGTCAGGAATGGCTCGATGGTGATTACCCAGCCGTCACGCAATAACGTGCGATCGCGCGGCTGGAATGTGTTCGGTACCTGCGGCTCCTCGTGGATGTAACGACCTACGCCATGTCCGCATAGATTACGAATGACGCGGAAGCCGCCGCGCTTGGCGCGCTTCTCGACGGCGCGGCCGATGTTGTTCATTGGCGCGCCCGCAGTCACTTGCTCCATGGCATCTTCGAGCGCTTGGCGAGTCGCCTTCAGCAGCTCTTTATCTTGATGAGACACCTCGCCGACGGCGAAGCTGGCGCCGGTGTCGGCCCAGTAACCGTTGAGCTCGGCCGAGACGTCGATATTGACCAGGTCGCCGGCGCGTAACACGCGTTGTGACGACGGGATGCCGTGCGCCACATCGTCATTGACGCTGATGCAGGTCGTGCCCGGGAATCCATACGCCAACTGCGGTGCCGAGCGTGCGCCATGGCGAGTCAAAATGTCCTTGCCGATCTGGTCCAGTTCGGCCGTCGTCACACCCGGTGCGACGTGAGCGCCCATGGTATCGCGGGCCTCGGCCACGATGGCGCCGATGATTTGTAGCCCTTCGAGATCGTGTCGGCCGTCGATGGACATGGCGGGAAACCTGGCGATTTTGGAGCCGGCAGAGTACCGCACCGCCGGTGGATTTGCCTGGATCGGGTCGCAATCCCGATTTTCCCCGGAATTGCCTACTATGCGGACTGCTGTCGCTGGTTTTGCCGGAGGCTCCCATGTCCTATCCGAAGGCGTATTTGTGGATGGCAATGCTGACTGCATTCGCCGGCGTTACGCACGCGGCCGAGGAGTTTTCGGTGCTTCAGCTGCGAGACAATGTCTTTGCAGCGATGCGTAACGACCCGCCCGGTTTCGCTGTGGAGTCGAACGCCGGTTTCGTCGAATGCGCCGACCATGTGGTCGTCATCGATGCTCAGTCCAACGACGCGACCACGGCGAAAGTGCTGGCTGAGATTCGTCGCCGCACTCACAAGCCGGTGCGTTATCTGATCAACACGCATTGGCACGACGACCACATCGTCGGCAATCGGATGTATCGCGATGCCTTCCCGGAAGCGAAGCTCATTGCACACGCCGCGGCCGTCGACTATCTGCCGGGCAAGGGCAAAAAAAATCGCGATCAGTTTCATCGCGCCATTCCTGGCGTGCTCGACAGCTTTCGCAAAGCGTTGCAGGCCGGCAAGAACAGCACCGGCAAACCGCTGAGCGAGGAGCAGCGTCGCAGTCTGGCAAGTGACATTCGGCTCGGCGAGGGTTACGCAACGGTGCCCGACGACTTCGTCGCGCTGCTGCCGGATATCGCCGTCGAAGAGAACTATTCGATTCGCGACCAGGGCTGTGCCATCGATGTACTGGCGTTAGGTAACGCACACACCACGGGCGACTTGGTGGTTCATCTGCCGGAGCAGCGGGTCGTGTTCGTCGGTGACATCGTCGGTTGGCCGGTGCCGTTGGTGGGTCCGGATCAATCGCGCGTGCGCGAGTGGAGTGGCACATTGACTCGGATCCGAGGCTTGAAAGCAGCCCTGATCGTGCCTGGTCACGGACCGGTCATGCGCGACAACGCTCATGTCGATCGCATCATCAACCTGATGAGCACCATCGTCCGCCGAGTCGATGAAGCGCGTGTCGGCGGCACTGATACATTAGAGAAGGTTCGCGGCGAGATCGATCTCAGAGATCTGCGCCGGGAATTTGCCAGCGGCAGTGAAGTCAACGGCGCGCTGTTCGATGGCTATGTGTCCGGGCCCGCTATCACCAACGTTTGGAATATTCGCTAGTCGATGCGTGCGCGAGAGCGTCGCGTGGCCAGGCAATAGGCCCGGCGGCCGACTTCGAGCAGCACCAAACCTGCTGCGCCAACTTCGAGCAGGATGGTGGTGTTCATCATGCCCGTGTGCGCTGAAAGCGGCGCGACCACATAGTGGCCGAGGCTGTCCATGCCCAGCATGGCGTACACAGCCAGCGTCAGTAGTCCCGCCCCTTCCCAGCCGCGGTATACCAACAGTGCGCCGAGTGCACCGACCGCCGTCATTCCCAGCCAGGCGAAGTAGATGCCGGCGCTGGTCCACGATGCCGGCAAGCCGGGATAGGCAGGCAGAAACTCGGCGTTGTGTATGAAGTGAACCAGGCTGGCCACGGCGTACACGCCAATCAAAACAAACAATAGTCGGTCAGTCGGGCGATGCACGGCTCGGCTCACTCGCGCTTGTTGCGAACAGTTGCGCCAGCTTACCGATTTTCCGCGCTCACACCACCACTTCGATTTCACGCTGCCGCGGCGTTTCGGCCGGCTTGATCACGATGCTCACTCGTTGATTCAAACCTACCAACACGTGCAGCAGCCGTTCCATGGAAATGCCGTTCAACTTGTGATTCCGAATCGCTGAAATCTTGGATTGCGAAATGCCCAGATGCTCGGCCGCCGCGCTCTGATTCAGCTGCCGCTGATCCAGCAGCTCGTTGACCTTGTCCGCCAACAATATTTTCGCCGTCCAACGCTCACCGATCGATTCGCGATAGCCGCCGTTTCTTATTCGCACCCGCCGCGCGGAGCCCCGCGTCATAGCCTTCTCCTGCATTTCTGGCTGGACAGAAATATACGATTTTCGGATGAAGCTCGGCGCAGCTAAATCGCGCTTCAACGATGCGGGGATTTACTGGAGGCCGCTTACACCCGGGCCGCAGCGCGGGGTGGGGCGATCTTTTCTCGCGGCCGCGCGCTTGTTGCCGCGGCAACCGCCACGGATCTGATCGGCCGGGCCTACCAGAACCCCAAAAAAGCGAAAGGGGCCAACCCGAAGGTTTAGCCCCTTTTTCCGCCGTCCGCAGCCCGGCGGGGGAATGCGACGATTATAAGCTCTGATCTCGAAACAGCCATCCGCCATCGAACCGAGCAGGAACATTGCGCTTCAATCGGATCTTCAATGGGTCGGCCCGGAGTGGTGACGGCCGAGGGCGCTGCGTTGCGCGTGCTTACGTATGTGACGACTAAACTCGTCGCTGCGGATGTTCGGCGATCCGCCGCGCAGCCCCATCAATGCCCTGGTCATCTGCTCGCACCCCGATGCGCGGCAGGCGAGGAGCGGCCCTCGGCAGTTGGTTCTCGCGCAGTGTCTCGGCGACTGGTCGATGCAGGATACCGTGCGTTGCTTCACGGATGTAAGCCAAATAAAGAAGCCGTTGAATGACTGGTTACAGTGGTATTTTTCTTGCGCCTTCAGTTAGCTGTGATGTAAAAGCAATATTTTACTTGTGAACCGAGATCAGGTCCTACTCTGACCCGGTCTTTAGTGGAGATCGCCATGCAAGTTATGGATGTTACGTCTTTGCCATTTGTTTTGAGCATCCGGCCAACTTACGTGCAGCGGATACTATCCGGAGATAAAACGATTGAGCTGCGCAGGAGATTTCCTAGCGTACTGGACCGCATGGCGCTGATTTACTCCACGTCTCCGGTGCAAGCGATTGTGGCAACGGCGCGGCTGCACGCCGTGCAGCCGCTAGGTGTGTCCCAGCTTTGGCGCATATATGGTCGGGACGCTGCAGTGACTCGAGCTGAGTTCGATGCCTACTTCGATGGGACGGATATGGGCTGTGCGTTGGTGCTTCGTGACGTGGTTCGCTTTCAGAACCCTATGCACCTCACAGATTTGGCTGAGAAATTCGAGTTTTCGCCGCCGCAGTCCTATTGTTACTGGAAGGCACCCTTACGAGAGCTGACGGCCCATGGTCGGGTTAAAGCTACTGCTCGACACTAACATTCTCATTGCCCTGGAGGATCCGAAGCCGCTGGAGCCGGCGCTCGCGGCGCTTTCGCAAAAGGCGCAGCTGCACGGGCTCGTGCTCTTTATCGATGAGGCTGCTGTGCGTGACATTGAGCGCGACGCCGACCTGGTTCGTCGCGCCAGAACGCTCAGTAAGGTACGTCGGTTTCCTCTGCTGGAGGGCGTGGCTCATACGCCAGATTCCGAACTCTCGGTGAAGTTCGGGCCAATACGAAGCGAGAACGATCGATGCGACGTCCTAATGCTGGATTCGTTGCAGCTTGGGGTCGTTGACTTCCTAATAAGCGA
>NZ_JAEUPY010000703.1 GCF_016790065.1 Steroidobacter sp. | reverse complement strand
CTATGGCAATAAAGAGGGCATGGCCGCTGGCTTGGAAGATACGTCCCGCTATCCCGTGTTGTTCGCGGAGTTGATCCGGCGGGGTTGGAGTGACGCAGAGCTGATCAAACTGTCGCGCGGGAACATTCTGAAAGCGCTACGCGGAGCGGAGCAAGCCGCGGCGAAGTTGCAGCAGAAGGTCGTACCATCCATTCGGACCATCGAGGAAATCGATGGTGGACAAGCTCAGCCGAACGTCAACTAGTTGGGGCTGAGGTCGCGAGACTAGAAGCTTGCCTTCAAGGATGCATACCAGCCGTGCTGCTGTCTCTTGTCGGCGATGTTGCCCAGATCGGCATGAGCAACCGTGAGTGAAATGTTCTTGAACGGAACGAAGGCGACGAACGCGTCCCAGAAGTCGTCTTCACGGAACACACTCAAGTTGTCCGGCTTCATCCGGTACTCGGCGCCGAGCACGATGTGATCGGTGAGGAACACTGCGGCGCTCAGCTCCGGTTGTAACGAGTAGTCGTCCTTGCGATCGCCGCCGAAACCCAGAATGCCCATCTGGTTGGCGCGCGTCGCACGCAGCGTGCCGTTGAGAAGCGTGGTGCGGCCGGCGATACCGGCCAACCAGATTTTGGTCGCGGCCACGTAGTAATCCACGTCGCTGCCGTCGGTGGCACCGAGCAGCGTCGGGACGAAATCGAAATCCTTGTTGTCCTTGTACTGCGCGCCGATGGCGATTTGCGGCAGCCACGAGTCCTGGGCGAACACTGCGTCGCCGACCAGTTTCACTTTGACCCCGAACACGTCTTGGCGGATCGAGTGGCCGGGCACTGTCGTACCCAGGTCGAAGTGCTGTTGCGCATAGGAGAGTTCGACTCGGTCGAGAATACCTACGTTGACGCCGCAACTACGCAGCTTGAAGTCGTCCGGTTCTACCGTCGTGCAAAAGCCGCTGGCGCCGACCTGATCGCGCGTTCCCAGGCCTGCAATTAGCGCCCAAGGGGTCAAACCGCCGCCGGCTGCGCCTTCGATCTGCGTGACACCACCGGTCGCCAGTAGGCGATCGCCCGCATGGGCGCTGGCCCCAGCCAGGGCGCCGACGGCGAGGAGCAGCTGCGAATAGCCGGCGCGTTGAAAAATCGACATGCGAGAACGGATCTCCGAACGGGGCGATGACGAATATTCCCTGCGCTGGCCGGTGCTCCGGAGCGATTCAAATCACAGTGGGTTTGTATTCGGGGTTTACCTAATGTGGCAGATGTGAGCGACTTAACACTGGCGCGGCAGGCGGGGCGCTAGATTGACCACTGTTTCCTCAGTTGCTCGAGAGCACGATGACGTTCGGATCGAAGGTGAGCGCCCTAATTCACGGTGCGATCGGCGCCGGAACCGTTGCCATGCTGTTGCTGGGTGCGCCGGCGCATGCTGAGGCGGCGTTGTACGACCGTATCGGCGGGGAGCGTCTGACAGCCATCGCCAACGATCTCGTCGATCACACCTCGAGCGATCCACGCACCAGCCGTTCGTGGCACAAAGTGTCGTTGCCGCGTGTGAAGGGCGTACTGAGCGTCTACTTGTGCTCGATCACCGGTGGGCCGTGCGAGTACCAAGGCGACACCATGAAAGACATCCATGCCGGCCTGAAAATCAACGAAGCCGAAATGTTCGCCATGGTGCAAAGTCTGCGCGACATCATGATCGGCCATGGCGTGCCGTTGCGCGAGCGTAACGAGTTGCTGGCGCTGCTGGCACCGACGAAGAAAGACGTGGTGACCAAATGAACACCATGAAGCTGAGTTGCGCGTCGCTCATTCTGCTGACCACGCTTGCCACGACGGCGAGCTTCGCGGCCGGCGTCGAAACCAACGTTGCGGACAGTAAGGGCAAGCCGCTGACCAACGCCGTGGTGTATTTCGTACCGACGCAGCCCGTGACGAATGCGAAACCGAAACATGTGGTCATCGACCAAGTCGACAAAGAGTTCGTGCCGCGCGTGACGGTCGTGCAGACCGGCACAGCCATCGATTTTCCGAACAAGGACGACATCCGCCATCAGGTGTACTCGTTCTCTTCCGCCAAGACGTTTCAATTGAATCTGTACTCGGGCCGCCCCAGCGCACCCATCGTGTTCGACAAGCCGGGCGTGGTGGTGCTCGGTTGTAACATTCACGATCATATGGTCGCGTGGGTGTTGTCGGTCGATACGCCGTGGTTTGCGCAGACCGATGCGAAAGGTCGAGCCCAGATGAGCGACCTGCC
Source organism: Steroidobacter sp. (assembly GCF_016790065.1). GTDB lineage: Bacteria > Pseudomonadota > Gammaproteobacteria > Steroidobacterales > Steroidobacteraceae > Steroidobacter. Next base: position 2,944 of record NZ_JAEUPY010000703.1, on the reverse strand, counting down.
GGTGGGCAAGTACGAAATGCTGGTGTGGTACCCCGGCCTCGCTCAACCGGTGTCGCAGGGGCAGGTCGATAGCTCGAGCCCCGTGCAGCGCTCCATCCAGTTGGAGACGGGCGCGCTGCTCGGCGTAAACACGGACGGCCAGGATCACGGTCAGGAGCACGATCACGGTTCGCACGCGTCGGGGTCGTAATGTTTCGGCGGCTGCGCACGCGCATCATCGTTTTCTTCGTCGCGCTGATCGGCCTGGTGCAGATCGCGGCGTTCTTGCTGGTGCATTCCGCCAACTCGACCAACGCACGCCACAAGATCGAGTCCGAGCTGGAGCTCGGTGAGCGCATTTTCGCACGCCTGCTGGAGCAGAACCGAGATCGACTGTCGCAGACCGCCCGCGTGATGGCGGCTGACTTTGCTTTGCGTGAGGCCATCGCGTCGAACGATTCGGCCACCGCGATTTCAGCACTGCGTAATCATGCCGGGCGCATCAATGCCAACATGACCATGCTGGTCTCGCTCGACCGCAACGTCATCGCCGATACGTTTGCCGTCGACACTCAGCCGCGCCAGTTTGAATTCCCGTTCCTGATCGACCGTGCCGCCAAGCAGGGCAGCGCGTCGTCGATCGAGATCGTCGACGGTCATGCCTATCAACTGGTGGTGGTGCCGGTGATGGCGCCGCTACCCATTTCGTGGATCGTGTTGGGCTTCATCGTCGATGACGAGGTGGCCAACGAGTTGCGTCAGCTGACGGGTCTGGAGGTGTCGTTCCTCGAGGTTACGAGCGGCAACAATCATTGGCGAGTCCTGGCGTCGACGCTCGATGCTCAGCGGGCGGCACTGACGGCAGGCTTGCCCACGTTGCCGCAGGCAGCGAACGTTCATTTGATCGGCGAGGGCGAAGAGCAACAGCAAGTCCGCGTGATCGCGCTGGATCATCTCGGCAACCCGCAGCTCGTGGCGGTATTGCAGCGATCGGTAGCGGAGGCAGTCGCAGCCTTCGAACAGCTCGGCAACACGTTGCTGGCGCTCGGCGCGGCGACGCTGCTGTTGTCGATCATCGGCAGCATGCTGATCGCTTCGTCCATCACTCGCCCGCTCAGCAAGCTATCCAAAGCGGCCTTGAAGATTCAGCGCGGTCACTACGATGAGGCAGTGGCGACCACCAGCAAGGACGAGATCGGCGTGCTCGCAACCAGTCTGAATCACATGCGCGAAGGCATCGCCGAGCGCGAGGATCAGATTCTACGGCTCGCGTATCGCGACTCGCTGACGGAACTGCCGAATCGCGCGCTGTTCAACAAGTTGCTGGCGCAGGCAGTGCAGGATGCAACCAGCGGCGGGCGCCTGGTTACCGTGCTGGTCATGAATCTGGACCGGTTCCGGATCGTCAACGAATCGTTGGGCTACAGCGTCGGCGACCATCTATTGCGCGAGGTTGGCCTTCGGCTGCAGGGATTGGCACGCACTGGCGACGTTGCTGCGCGCCTGGCCGGCGATGAGTTTGCGTTGATGATCGAGAACATGACGCCCGACGAAGCGATTCGGACGGTGCAGAAGATCCTGCGCGCGTTCGAACGGCCGATCGCCTACGAAGATCAACCGCTCGATGTCAGTGCCAGTATCGGCGTCGCGCATTTCCCGCAGCATGGCGGCAACGCCGATGCGCTGCTGCGTAATGCAGACATTGCGATGTACGTCGCCAAGCGTAACAAGAGCGGCTACGCCATCTACGATCCGCAACAGACGTCGAATCACGAACGTCACTTATCATTGCTCAGCGACATTCGGGGTGCCATCGAGCGAGACGAACTGCGCGTGTTCTATCAGCCGCGTATCTCGCTGTCGTCCAACGCTGCAGCGGCAGTCGAGGCGTTGCTCCGCTGGCAGCATCCGACTCGCGGCATGATTCCGCCGTCCGATTTCGTTCCGTTCGCTGAGCAGACGGGCTACATCCGCTTGCTGACGCGCTGGGTGCTCGAAGAGTCGATCAAACAATTCGGACGCTGGCGCGCCAAAGGCATCGAGTTACGCATTTCCGTCAACGTGTCGGCACGTGACCTGATGGGGCGCGAGTTGCCTGATATGGTCGACAGCTTGTTGCGTAAGTACGCGATGCCGGCCGACATGCTCTGCCTGGAAATCACCGAGAGTGGCTTCATGGAAGATCCGGCGCACGCACAGCGCATGCTGGAGCGTCTGCATGACCTGGGCGTGCATCTGTCCATCGACGACTACGGCACGGGGTATTCCTCGTTGAGCTATGTGTCGCGGCTGCCGGTCAAGGAATTGAAGATCGATCGCTCGTTCGTCAAAGACATGTTGTCGGGCGAGACCACCTTGACGATCGTGCGCTCTACCATCGAGCTAGGTCACAGCCTCGGGCTCAAGGTCGTGGCTGAGGGCGTGGAAGATGAGGCTAGCTATCGACATCTCGCGTCGCTTGGCTGCGATCACGCTCAGGGCTATTACATGTCCAAACCCTTGCCGGCGGCGGATCTCGAAGTCTGGCTGCGCGACTCGCGTTGGGGCCAGGTCTCGTACGAACCCAACAAAACGGCGCGGGTTTCGCTGCTGGCGCCGCGTCCTACCCGTTGAGCCCCAGCTTCCCGCCTATTTAACTCTTCGCATTATGTGCACTCGGTCGCACTGTTAGAGTTTGTCATACAGATCACTGCGCGGCGCGAACCTGCCCCGTCACGACACAATGCTCAACATCGAAGATCGATGAGAGTGTCGTATGTCGAAGCTCACTGTACGTGCTCAGTTGTTGTTGGCGTTTGGTCTGTTGATGGGCGTGTCGCTGCTGCTGGCGGCGCTCTCGTTGCATTCCCTGTCCGATGCCAATAGCCGATTCGTTTCTTATGTGGACGGTGTGACCGCACGCGCGGCGTTGGCAGCGAATGTGCGTGAGGCCGTGGATCGCCGCGCCATCGCCGCCCGCAACCTG
>NZ_JAEUPY010000695.1 GCF_016790065.1 Steroidobacter sp. | reverse complement strand
AATTTGTTTCTGCTGGACTGCCGGCGCCTTCGACGACGACCAGGTCCGCTTCCTGCTGTAAACGATGGAAGCTTTCCACAGCGATTTGCAGAAGCTCACGCTTGTCACGGCCATGAGCGCTCGCTTGCATCACTCCTTGCCTGCGCCCGCGAACGATGAGTTGAGCACCGATGTCGCTTTGAGGTTTGAGCAACACGGGATTCATGTCGACCGACGGTGGCGTGCGGCACGCGAGTGCCTGCAGCGCCGTCGATCGTCCGATCTCGCCGCCGTCTGGAGTGACAGCCGCATTGTTCGACATGTTCTGCGGCTTGAACGGCCGCACGATCAGTCCGCGGTTGGCGAAGAGTCTGCACAGCCCAGCGACCAGCAGCGACTTGCCGACGTCCGACCCGCAGCCTTGAATCATGATCGCAGCCATTACATTGCCTGCGGATGTGAGATCGAGAAACCAGCGGCTGCGGCTAAGAGCCAGAGCAGTCCGCAGGCGATTACGTAAATGCGTAGACCGCGCTGTAGATCGCCGACCGTCGGCGATGCGCCTGCGCCGAAGATCGGGCGCTCATGCGTGATGCCATCGTACGCCGTCGGGCCGCCGAGCCTGATGCGTAATGCGCCGGCCATGGCGGCTTCCGGCCAGCCGGCGTTGGGTGATGCGTGTTTCGGCGCGTCGCGCCACATGACGAGCATTCCGCCGCCACCTGCGATGGCGAGCAATGCGCCGGCGAGTCGAGCAGGAATGAGATTGGCGACGTCGTCGGCGCGGGCGGCGGCCCAGCCGAACATTCGCCATCGTTCGTCGCGATGGCCAATCAGGCTGTCGGCAGTGTTCAGCGCTTTGTAAGCGAACAAACCGGGCAGACCGCCGACGAAAAGCCAGAAGGCCGGCGCCACGATGCCATCGTTGAAACTTTCCGCCAGGCTTTCGATCGCGGCACCGGCCACGTCGGATTCATTCAACGAGGCCGTGTCGCGGCCGACGATGTTTGCTACGGCTTGTCGGGCGGCGGCAAGGTCGCCGCTGGCGAGCGGCGCGAGTACTGCGCGGACGTGAGTGTAGAGGCTGTGTTGGGCCAGACCTGTGGTCGCCGCTAAGACCATCACTATGCCACCGAAAGAAAAATCAGATGCAGAGCCGAATGAGACATTCGCTGCGAGCGCTTGTATCGCGTAGCCCGCGCCCGCAGCGCTGCCGGTGACCAGCACCACCGTGAAGATGCCAAGTGCCCGTCGAGCGCCGTCACTGAACTCCGGCCGATTCCACCGCCGCTCAAGAAAATCGAGCGCGGTACCGATCCAGACCACAGGATGGCGAATGGGACGATAGAGCGCCGTCGGATAGCCGACGCAGGCTTCGACGATCAGAGCTGCAAATAGTAGCCACGGCTCGAGCATGGCCAGAACTCACTTCCGCGAAGCGCGACCGTGAATGGCAATGGTCGGCGGCGTTGCCCCAGTCGCATCGGTGAGCCACTGCGCGTCGATGTTGTAAACCTCGCGCAGGATCTTCGGCGTAAGCGCTGCCTGAGGAGCGCCGTCAGCGACGATGCGACCGCCATCCAAAATCACTACCCGATCGGCAATGCGAGCGGCCAGCGTCAAATCATGGATGGTCAGCACCACACCGCCACCCTGATCGGCAACCGACCTCAGCAACTCAGCCGCTTCGAACTGATGCGACGGATCCAGCCCCGTGAACGGCTCATCCGCCAGAATCCAATCCGACTCACCGGCGAGCACGCGAGCCAACAACACACGAGCGCGTTCACCGCCGGAAAGCGTGGTAACGATTCGATCGGCCCATTGAGTGACCTCGGTCTTCTCCATGGCACGCGTCACAGCGGCGCGATCTTCTTCATCGCTGCTGATGCCGTGATAAGGAATTCGCCCCAGGCTGACCAACGTCTGCACGTCGACCGCCCACGCGATCTCCGGTGTCTGCGGAAGAAAAGCGATTCGACGCGCACGTTGCATGGCAGGTGACGAGACCAGCGACGCGCCATCCAGCTCGACCGTACCCGACTCCGGCCGAAGCAAGCCGGCAACACACGACAGCAGCGTCGACTTGCCTGCGCCGTTGGGCCCGAGCACCGCCGTCACGCTACCCGACTTCAACTCCACATCGATGGAGTCGAGCACGACACGGCTGCCGCGTCGAAACTGCAGGTTGCCGATCTTTAGAGTACTGATTGGGCGCGTCATGTGAGCTTGCTGCGCATGGAGTGCAGCAGTACGAAAAAGAAGGGCGCGCCGATCAACGACATCACCACACCAAGCTCGAGTTCCGATCCGCCCGGCAGCAGCCGCACGACGATGTCACCAGCGAGCACCAACGCCGCGCCACCGATGGCGCTTGGAATCAACAGCGCACCAGGGCGCGAACCGACCAACGGGCGCATCAAGTGCGGCACGATCAAACCGACGAAGCCGATGACGCCGGTGACCGCCGTGCTGCCACCAACGATGAGTCCGATGCCCAGCGCGAGTTGCCACTGCGCACGATTCAAATCGATGCCGAGCGAGCGAGCGCCAGTTTCGCCAAGCGTGAGTGCATCCAGCGAGCGGCGACAGCCGAGCACGGCGATGCAGCCGATGACGATCAGCGGTGCCGCGATGGTGAGTTCGTCGAAGCTTCGATCGGTGAGGCCGCCCAGCATCCAACGTACGATTTCGCCGGCCGCCCACGGGCTCGGCGACAGCGATAACGCCAACGAGATGCCGGCGATAGCGAGCGCGCTAAGAATGATGCCGGAGAGCACCAGCGTCAGGACGCTCGCAGTTCGGCCTGATAGAACAAACAGCGCCGTCATGCCCGTCATGCCGCCGATCACGCCGCAGATCGGCAGGATCCACGGATGTAGTCCGGCGATGTTGAAGAAGATGATGAGCACAGCGCCGAGCGCAGACATGGCGGACACACCGAGCGTGCCGGGTTCGGCGAGCGCGTTTCGCAAATAGCCCTGCATGGCCGCGCCGGCTAGACCAAGCGATGCACCGACCAGCACGCCAAGGATGGCGCGAGGCAGGCGAAGCTCGATCAATATTGCGCGACTGATGGCGTCCTGCGCCGACCAGACATCCCACGTCAGCGTGACGCGTCCGACCGCAATCGATAGCACGGCCAGTATCGCGACCAGCGCGAGCAAGGAAGGAATGACCCACGGACGAGGTGTCACAACGTCCCCCTGGCTCGTTCCACATCGCGGGCATGCTCGCGCGCACGCACCAGTTCAGTGACTGCATCAATCATCGTCGGACCTGCGCAATACAACAGCCGCGCCGGAAACACGGCTTGAGTCATTTGAGATTCCAAAGCTCGCAACGCTCGGTGATGCACCACCTTTTCAGATTGCAGCGGTGCGCCGGGCGATGTCTCGCCTATCAACAACACATCGGGCGGCGATGACACCAGCACTTCCAAAGGCAACGGCCGATAGTTCTTTACGCCATAACGAGCCGCGATGTTTTGCAGCCCGACCAGTTCCATCAATTCGCCGACCACCGTATCCCGGCCGGCCGACAGACCGCCAGGCTGATAGATCGCCGCCGTCAGCGGGGTCTCATTCGCTGGCAAGCGAGCCGCTTCGAGTGCTGCCTCGATACGCGCGACCATCGCTTCGCCTTCGCGCTCGGCGCCAAGCATGCGTGCCACCTGACGTACCTGTTCCAAGCTTTCGACCACCGTGCCTGGCACATCGAACAGCTCAAACCGAATGCCGACGCGCTTCAGAGCGTTGCGAGTTGCAGGCGCGGAGTGACGGCTAGTGAGTACCAAATCGGGTCGTAGCGCGACGACTTCTTCGGCGGTCTCATAGGTAATAGGCAGATGGCGTGCCTTGTCGGCAATCGTTGAGCGCTGCGGGTCGCGAGCGTAGTGACTCAGCGCTGCGATCCGGTCGTGCGACACCAGCTCGATGACGATGCTGTCCACACACATGTTCAACGAAACGATGCGCATTGGATGCGCCGCCGTCTGCTCGGCCGAGGCAGAATGGGCTGCCAGCGAAGCGATACCCAGCAACGCTAACAGCCGGAGTTTCAAGTCTGCGCTCCGTGCTGTGTCAGCGCGTCCACGAGGCGCCGCCAATCATTCGAGCTGTGTGGCAGTCCGAAACGCAGCAGTGAGCTGTCGTAGTCGAAAGGTCGAGCCAGAATGCCGTGGGAAAGGAGTTGAGTGAACCGAGCGTGTGCATTGGTGGCACGAGCCAATCGGTACAGCGATGTGCCGCCGACGATGGTCATGCCGCTAGCGATGAGCAATTTGTCCAGTCGCTGGGATGCGCGCGTCAGTCGCAGTCGCATCTTCTCGGTCCACGCATGATCGGCATACGCAGCCAGGCCAGCGCGCAATGCGTCCGACGAGACCGGCCAATCGCCGAGCAGATGGCGCAACCGAGATGCAATCGACGAAGAAGCAATGACGAAGCCGAGCCGCACACCGGCCAAGCCATAAAACTTACCGAACGAGCGCAGTACCAGCAGGCTCGGTGCCTGCTGTGTGCCCGCGAGATCTGCGACGCTGGCTTGGGGAGCGAGATCGCCGAAAGCCTCGTCGACGATGAGCACGCCGCCGTCCGCATGTAACGAATCGTGCAGTGACTGCAGTCGCGCGCGATCAAGCACGCGTCCATCGGGATTGTTGGGATTCACTACTGTCATTGCGACGCTGCCAGTAGCGGCTGCAGTGAGTTCCGCGTCGGAGGCGACGCGAGCTTTCACGCCGGCGCGATTCCAAGCATCAGCGTGCGATCCGTAAGTCGGGCCGGCGATGACGGCGGCAGTTGCATTCAACAGATAGGGAAGCAGTCTGAGCGCACTCTCAGTGCCGCCAACCGCCACCACACGCGCTGGATCGCTGACATTGAAAGCCGTGGCAGCCACGGCTTCCAGTTTTACGAGCTCAGTAGGTTCCGGCAGCCGATTGCGCTCGCGAGCCGAAGCTCGCGGCGCTGGATACGACATCGGGTTGATGCCCGTGGAAAGATCGACCCACGGCTGAGGAACGTTTGGAAACAGCGCACGCGCGACACACAACCGGCCGCCATGATGAGCGAACCTGCCGGCTGCGATATCGGCGCCGCCGTTCATTAGAAGCTCTGGCGCAGACCTGCGTAGAACGCGCGACCGAGCGTGCCGTAACGACGCACCGTTTCGTAGTCCTCGTCGAACACATTCTCGACGCGACCGTACACTTCCAACGAATCAGTCACCTCGAACGCGGCGCGCAAGTCGACCAGCGTGTAGCCGTCGATCACGTACGTGTTGGAGATGCTGTCGAAGGAGCGGCCGGCATGTTGAACGGCCACGGACGTGCTCAGGCCGAACGACCAGTCATAGCTGAGTTGCGCATTGGCCGTTTCGCTCGGGCGACGCGGCAGTGTGTGGCCGAAGTTCGCAGTGCCGCGCGCAGTGTTCTCAGCATCCATGTTGGTGTAGTTGGCCGAGAACGCCAGGTGTTCAGTGATCTGCGCCGACAGCGCGAGCTCAACGCCGCTGGCGTTGGTCTTCTGCATGTTGTCGTAGTAGCCGAACGGAGGCGTCGCTGTCGACACGAAGTCGATCATGTTGGTGGTGTCACGATCGAAGTAGGTCGCGGATACGACCAGTCTTTTGTTGAACAGGTGCTGCTCGATGCCGGCATCCCAGCTCTCGGCTTCCTCGGCATCCAGGTTGGCGTTGCCGTACTGGCTGTACAGCTGATACAGCGTCGGGGCCTTGAAGCCCTCGCCGTAGCTGGCGCGCAGAATGGTCGAAGGAGTGACCGACCATGCAGCCGAAGCCCGGCTGGTCGTATGGCTGCCGAAGGTGTCGTGATCGTCGTAACGAACGCCGGCGCTCAGCGACACCACTTCGAGCAGCGTTGCATTGAGCTGCGCGTAGGCGCTGTCGGTCTGCACGTCGCCGGTGAGCGGCGTCGGATTGGGATCGAACGTGCTCGGTGACACGGTGCTCAACTCGGAGCGCTCCGACTCCAAGCCGACTATGGCGCTGAGTTGATCGTTGATACGCAGCGTGCCCTGATATTCCCAACGCTCGTTGCGGCCGGTGGCGTCGAAAGTGGTCGGCACCGACGAGCTCGGGTCGGTGTTGTGACGATCGGTGTCGGTGTAGGCGAAGCCGATGCGGTTTTCCAAACGTCCGTCGAATGCGCCGATGTTCAAGCCGGCATACGAGACCAACTCTTCGGTGGTGCCGTACTCTGGAGTGTCGGTGAAGCTGTAGGGCGGCACCGAAAGGAAGCCGTCGAACTTCGAACGACCATCGCTCCAGGTCGAACGGATTTCCGCAGAGAAGTTGTCGGAGATATGGAAAATGCCGCGCGCGTTGAAGCCGACATTGCGATAGCCGTCCTGCTCGCGACCGCCAAGGTCGCGCGAGAACGCGGAGATGCCGTCGCTGGTGAGATAGTTACCGCCGACTCGCCAGGCGAAGCGTTCGCCGCCGGCTTGAGCATGTGCGCGTAAGGCGGCGGTGTCATGAGTACCACCTTCGGCGGAGACGGCGCCGGACAGCGGACCTTCCGGCACGGGCGTCACGATGTTTACTACGCCGCCGATGGCCTGGCTGCCCCACAGCGTGGATTGCGGGCCGCGCAGCACTTCGATTTGCGCATAGTCGTTGGCGAGCAGATCGGCGAAGTTGAAGCCGCCGCTGGCCTGCGACGGATCGTTGAGTTTCACGCCGTCGAGCAGCACCAGGGTGTGATGGGTTTCGGCGCCACGAATGCTCAACTGAGTGGTGCCGCCCAAGCCGCCGTTGCGGGTCATGGTCACGCCCGGCGTGGCCGCGAGCAGATCGGACACGACCGTCTTCTGGCTACGGCGCTGATCCTTGGCGGAAATGACCGTGACCGAATCGCCGACGCGCGATGTTTCCTGCGCGATACGGTTGGCGCTGACGACGACGTCCTCGACGCCATCGTCTGCATCGGCGGCCATAGCCGTCAACGCCGGCTGCAACAGCAGGGCAACAGCGAGAGTTAGAACACGGGACGAGGGCCGGGAAAGGGGCCCGGAAATGAACTGGGTAGACACAGAAGGCTCCGCGGTGAAGTCACAAACCGCACGGGCTGCAGCTTCGAACGCGTCGCGACCCATGCACCGGTCGCCTCTACAGGGAATACTCCCGCACTCTCGGCACACCCCGGCCGATCGATGGACGACAGCGGCAAGCAGGTCTCCTGGCTGGTGGCTGAAGTCCTCACGTCACCTTCCCGGCGGGCCCGATTGCTCAGGCGGCACCAGTGGTTTTTTGACGTGCGGCGAACCACTTACAGTTGCGGGGGCAGCCCGGGTTCTAATCCCGGTTCCCTTTCAATCCCCACGAGGGGGAACTTGTCGCGCGGCGCGAGGATGAGGGTCGGGCCGGCAATCGTCAAGTAGCCTGATTAATGGCCGCGCCGGCCCTGTAGCCAGTGGTCCAGCGACCAGGCGCCGGGCCCGTAAAGCGCCAATACCAGCAGGATATAGCCCCACAAATAGTGCTGGCCGATGGCGGCGGCAAAACCGCTCTGAAACAACACATGGGCGTAGGAGATCACGGCCAGCACATTGACGGCCTGCAACCCGAGCGCACTGACGCGACCGAACAGGCCGAGGATCAGCAATGTCGGAAATATCAGCTCGCCCGCGGTGCCGGCGATCGCTGCCAGCTGCGGCGTGAGCAGCGGCACGCGATATTCGTATTCGAACAGGGCGACCGTGCTGTCCCAGTCGGACACTTTCAGATAAGCGGATTTGAGGAACACCCAACTCACGTACACACGCGAGGCCAGCGCGAACGGTGCCTGGAGTCGATCCAACAGGCGGGCCAGCGTGCCTTTCGGATCCATCAGCGCGTCGCTCAGCATGTCGGCACTCCACGATAACGTTGCTAGTTGATTGGACCGGTGTCGCTGCTGGCTTATTACTCGCGTAATCTGCAACTCCGTATGTAATGCGATGGCGCCCCGCCCGGTCTGTTGGGCAAGATGCTGTTCGCGGCATCGCTGACGATCCGTTTCAAGAACTTGGGAGAAACTATGAGCACACAGAAAACCGCACGCGCCGCCATGGCTGCCGCCGCTGCATTGTTGTTCAGCAGCGTGGCGACTACCGCGAGCGCCGCCGATGCCGCCAAAGTGAAATGCGAAGGCGTCAATTCGTGCAAAGGCACCTCGGCTTGTGCCACTGCCACCAATGCTTGCCAGGGCCAGAACAAGTGCAAGGGCGAGGGTTACTTGCTGCTGGGCAAAGCCGAGTGCGACGCTGCCAAGGCCAAGGTGAAAAAGTAATCTGGCACGCCGGCGAGCCGTGATGCTCGCCGGCGTTCTGCCGAGCCGCTCAGTATTCGAGCGCGCTCAACAAAGTGTTCGCGACTGCTTCCACCGGTACGTTCTTACCTAACACCACGATCACGCCTCGCGGCGCCGGCACGATCTCGCCCTGATAGCCGTCTTCATCGATGCGTTCGGTTTTCTGCGTGGGCGCGTCGGTGACCACCAACGCAGTCACCGGCCCTTGTTCAGTCTGCACGACCAGGTGTGGAACGTTCTGGCCACGGAACGTGCAGCTCTGAGCGTAGGACACTCGCGCAGCGCCTGGCTTCAGTCGTAAGCGAGAGATGGCGAGGATCTCTTCCAGTCTTTGCTCGCCGACGGTCTCGGAGGTGCGCACCAGCGACTCTTCCTCGTGCTTCACATGCTCGATGGCTTCTCTGGCAAAGCTTTCTCGTGGCGTGAGCAGCCACAGTGAGAGCGCACCGACCAGCACGGTGACCAATACGCTCGCAGCCATGCGCCAGATTCGTGTTGGTTGCTCACGCCGCGGTGCTAGCACTTCAGCGGCGGTTTGTTCCGCCGGTGCCGTGACAGCCAGGGCGCGATAAATCAACCGATCCATCGCCTGCATCTCTTGACGATAGCTCGCGCATTCCGGGCAGCTCGCAATGTGTGCAAGCACGTTGGGATTGTTGGTGTTGGGCTCGGCGCCGACGATGGTGCGGATTTCTTCGCAGTTCATGGCCGCGCACCCTCAGTGCCAACCAACTGCTGACGTAACACCTGGCGTGCACGAAATAAACGCGTCAGCACGGCCGCGACGCTGATGTCGAGATGTCTCGCGATCTCCTCGGTGGAATAGCCCAATAACACTTGCAGCACCAACGGCTCGCGATGAACCACATCTAACTTCAGAATCGCGCGCCGCATTTCCTCCACTTCATGGCGATCGTCGGTGGCCAAGGCGTCAGGCTCGGCTTCGTTGGCAGCGTCGATGTCCACGAGGGGTAGTCTCTTGCGCTCGAACACCCGAGCCAGCTCGCGCCGTGCGATGGTCAGCAACCAGGGGCGCGCCGCCTTCTCGTCGTCGAGCGCATCGATCGACCGCCAAGCGCGCAACAGCGTCTCCTGCACCACGTCCTCCGCCAACGCCCGGTCCCGGCACAACCAATATACGAACCGAAACACATCGGCGCGAAACGGCATGCACAGTGCCTCGAAGCGGCCGCGCTCACGAGGGCTGTCTGTGCTCATCGGAAGTAGACCGGGGCAGCCGCGGATTTATTGCGGCATCGCGTGTTCAGGCAGGGGTGAACGGGGCGTGCGCGCCCCAAGCCAGATTCCAGGCCCAGCGCTGTTCCATGCCCAAGCCGAGCATCAGACATCGCAATACCCGCAGCGACCCGCCGTGCGCGACGATGGCGCAACGAGAGGCTGGCGCGGGCAGCGCCGTTCGATACCAGTTCGCGACTCGGTTCCATAAGGCTTGTTCTGTTTCTCCCCCGGGCGGCGCGCGATTCCACGTGTCCGCGGCCCACGGGTCGCTATGGTCCCTCGGAATCTGCGCCCAGGGCAATTCTTCCCAGTCGCCGAAGTGCAGTTCCTGCAGCTCGGGCGCCAGGGTCAGGCCACATTGGTCTCTTTGTGACAGAGTCTTGGCCAGCTGTACACAGCGCTGCGAAGGGCTGGAATAGACCCAGTCGAACTTGGGCAGCGGTGCCAATGCCGCTGCGATGTCGCGTTCGGCGGTGTCTGCCAGCGCAACGTCGGCGCGTCCGTAACAAATGCCGCTGGCGACGGCCGGCGCGGTGTGACGGATTAGAAAGAATTCCACGATGCCAACACAGCCAGGTAGAAAGCGATCTCGGTCAATTGCTGAGCGGCGCCGAGTGTGTCACCTGTGAAGCCGCCTAGTCGTCGAATGAACCAGCGTGCCAACACGTACAACACGATCAGTGCGGTGATGAAGCCCGCCGCTGCGTGTACGCCGCAAAAGTACAGTGGCGCAACGCCCACCACGGCGGCGAAGAAATATTCCCCGCGGCCCATGTGCTGAGCGACGACGCCGGCGCGTGACTGCTCAGGCTTGCCGACATAATTGCTCGCGAACATCAGTGTGACCGCACACGCTCGCGAGAACGCGTGACCCGCAATCAACACGACAATGGCGAGTTCGACAGGAAAAGCGTTGAGCGCAGCGACCTTGATCAACAGCGTCAACACCAGCGCGGCAGTACCGAATGTGCCGATGCGTGAGTCCTTCATGATTTCCAACGCTCGGTCGCGCGTGGCGCCACCGCCGAGTCCATCGAAGGTATCCGCCAAGCCGTCTTCGTGAAACGCACCGGTGAGAAATGCCGTGACAGCAGTGCTGAGAATGGCGGGCAGCGGTCCGGGCAACACCAAGCTCGTCGCCCAAAACACCAGCGCGCCAATGGCGCCGATGAACACACCGACAGCGGGGAAATATCGAGCCGCGCCGCTCAAGTGCTCCGCTGAATGGCCTACCCAAGCGGGCATGGGTACGCGCGTAAAAAATTGAACTGCCATGAGCAGCAAGCGCAGCTCACTGAGCAAGCGAGAGGGACGAGCGCTGTTGGCTTCGCTGCTCATGAGGCTCGGTCGTCGACTCCGGCGGATTCGAAACTGGCCATCTCAGTCATCAAGCGTGCGGCTGCATCGATGATGGGCCACGCCATGGCTGCGCCGGTGCCTTCGCCGAGCCGCATGCCGAGATCGAGCAGCGCTTTCACATCGAGATGTTCGAGCAGCCGGCGATGCGCATGTTCCGCCGAGCAATGGGCAAAGATGCAACGCGAACGCACGCGAGGATCGATCTCGATGGCTAGCAATGCCGCTACAGTGACTGAGAAACCATCGATCACCGCGACACATTTTTGTTCGGCGCTGGCGAGTAGCGCGCCGGTGATCATTGCCAGCTCGAAGCCGCCGTACTCGGTGATGGTTTCGATGGCGCTGAGTTTCTCCGGCCGACGTGCCGACGCGGCGGCGAGACGCTCGCGCTTGCGGGCCAGGCCGACGTCATCGAGTCCGGTGCCGCGACCGACACAATCTTCCAACGACCAGCCGAGCCGCCGATGCAACAGCATGGACGAGCACGCCGTATTGCCGATGCCCATCTCGCCGAACAACAACGCGTTGCAACCTTGGTTTAAAGCGTCTTGCGCCAAGGCGCGGCCCGTGTCGAGCGCCTGAGTACATTGCGCCGGTGTCATTGCAGGTTCGATGCGAAAGTTGCGCGTGCTTCGAGCAACTGCGCGGGCGATGAGAGACGGATGCTCGCCAATATCACTGGCGACGCCGGCATCGACCACGCGCAGGGTGATGCCATGCTGGCGCGCCAATACATTGATGGCAGCGCCGCCGCCCAAATAGTTGAGCAGCATTTGCGCCGTGACCGCTTGAGGAAAAGCGCTGACTCCGTCAGTGGCAATGCCGTGATCGCCGGCGAATACAAACATCTGCGGCGACTTGAACACCGGCGTATCGGTGTCGAGTGCCAGTCCGATGCGAACTGCGAGCAGTTCCAGCGCGCCCAGCGATCCTTGCGGCTTGGTGCGCGTATCCAGTCGGCGTTGCAGGGTTGCGTTGGTTATCATACGGTCCATCGAAACAGTGAGTGCGGACAATGGTAGAGGATGCGCAAGCGGGTGAGCGAGTTTCGGCCGGCCGACATTTGGTCATCGGCGGCGCGCGCTCGGGAAAAACCGCTCACGCCCTCGAGTTGGCCAAGTCGCTGGCGGCGGCGCGGGGCGCGGCTGTCACCTACGTCGCCACCGCCCAGGCGCTCGATCCGGAAATGCAACATCGTATTTCGTTACATCGGGCCGAGCGGCCGGCGAGGTGGCGAACCTTAGAAGCACCGACCGACCTTGCGCAAGCGGTGCGCGCCGAATCGCCAACTGCCATCCTGGTCATCGACTGTATGACGCTGTGGTTGTCGAACGCGTTGTTACAGGATTTTCGCGACGACGCGCCAACCGCATCACTCGCCACCTGGCAAACCGAGAGCGACGCTTTTTTCCAATGGCTGCAAGCAGTTCGCGGCGACGTCGTGTTGATCACCAACGAGGTGGGTGCGGGCATCGTGCCGCTGTCGTCGCTGTCTCGTCGCTTCCAGGATGAACAGGGGCGTTTGAACCAAAGGCTGGCCGCGCTGTGCGACCGAGTGACGTTGGTAGTTGCCGGAATCGCCTTGCCCATCAAGCCTGCTGGCGCTCATTCATTGACGAGGTGAGGGTTTTCGCGCACTGTGCGCCGCGAACGACAAGCCATGGGAACCGGGTGCAATGCCTGGGCTGCCCCCGCAACTGTAAGCGGTGCCTCCATCGAAGCGGCTGAAGGATCGAAACCATCGATCCGCCAGCGCTGACCACTGGGCCTGAAGCCTGGGAAGGTGATGAGTAGGCTTTCAACCGCGAGCCAGGAGACCAACTTGCCGTGGTCGTCTTCGAACAGCCGGGGTGTGCTGAACGAGCGGGAATTCCTGCAGCGACGACAAGTGCGGGCGCAAACCCTGAAGGGCCAGCGTGCCGCTCGGTATGTCAGTTTCCAGGGTTCTCGTCGTGCGATCTCAATCTCACTGCGCTCGCCGCCGTTGGTGCGGGTGTTTGTTTCTGTTGCTCTCAGTCGTTGCCTACTGGTCCATGCCAGTGGCCTCGGCTGCTACGTTGGTCGCGGTTGTGTCCGAGCGCAACTCCGGCGATCTGGCGCAAGCGGCGCGTGACTTCAATCAACGGCTGCCAGAACATCGACTGATCTTTCGCACGACGTCGCAAATCGATGCGCTCAGCGACGCGCAATTGCAGGAGCTGATCGTCGGTGCCGACGCGCTGCTGCTCGCGACGGTGTTCAAAGAGACCGCGCAGCGTATCCAGCCATTGCTGGCGACTTCCCGAGCCCGCGAAATCATTGCGGTTGCCGGCGATCCTGCGCTCGGCAGGCAAAGCCGCTGGCGCGCGAAACGTTTGTTTGCTCAGGAAGATCCGCGTTATGCGGAGCTGTCATCGCTGACCGCCGAGAAAGACGCGAGTGCTGAAGCCGTCGCTGCTGCGATCAAACATTACCCGCAGTTGACGCCGTGGATTCAAGCTCGTGCTTACTGGCAAAACCGTGGCGAATCGAATCTGGTCTCGCTGCTGGCGCTGCTGCTGTCGGAACAAGATCGCGCGGCCAAGGCAGCGGTGAAGCAAATCGAAGATGCATTGCCCGTGCGCTTTCATTATCGCGGTGAATGGTCGAGTGCCGGTGAGTTGCGGCTCAAGGGTGATGGTCGAGTGGTTGCTGTGCTCGAAGATCAGCATGCAGATGTGGGAGTCAGTGAAGCGATCTGTCGCGCATTGATTGCCCACAAGTTGGAATGTCTCACCGTGCTCGCCGGTTGGGGAAAGCCTAGTAGCGACGCGCTTACTGTGGTCGGTGAGAAGGCCGGTGCGCGATTGGGCGCAATCGTATCGGTGCAGGATTTCATCATTGGCGGCAGCAGTGATCGCGCCACCGCCACCAAGCGCATCGAGCAGCTCGATGTGCCGGTGCTGAAAGCGTTGCGCTTGCATGATGTCACCGCACAAGGCTGGCGCAGTTCCGAACAAGGCTTGGCGTGGGACAGCGTTTACTATCGCGTGGCCATGCCTGAACTGCAGGGCATCAGTCAGCCTGTCGTCGTTGCGGCCGCAGCTGCCGCGCAATTGGACGCGCTGACCGGCATCGAAGTAACGCGAGTTGCGGCCATTCCGACGCAGGTGGAACAACTCACGGCGCGAATCGATCGCTGGCTCCGTTTGCAACAAACCAAGAACGCCGACAAGCGCGTCGCCATCGTTTACTACAATCATCCGCCCGGTCGTCACAACATCGGCGCGGACAATCTCGACGTGCCAGCGTCATTGCTGGAGATCTTGCGGGCCATGAAGCGCGACGGTTACGACACCGGGCCGCTGCCTGAAACGTCTTCAGCGTTGCTGGAGAAGCTCCAGCACGATGGCGTGAATCTGCCCGAGCAAGGCGACGTGCTGCGATCGATGGCGACACGAGTCACCAACGTCAGCGCCGATCAATACGGCAAGTGGTTCGCGACCTTGCCGATGCCATTGCAGAAGGAGATGACCGGCGGGCCACTCGCGTTCCTGCAAGCGAACGTGTTGGCCGCGCAAGCGGCACGTCTGCCGCAAGAAGCGCGAGGCCAGGTCACTCGCACCTTGCATGAGATCGAACATCTGCTCGAAGGCGCACAGCATCCGTCCCGCGATCGGGCCATCGATCTGGTCAAACAGCTGCAGCAGGCCTACGAAATTCAGCTGACCAAGGGAGGCAACGAAGTCAGCCTCGACTCGCTGACGCGCGCCATCAGCGCCACTGGTATCGAAGGTCTACGTGGCTGGGGCGAGATACCCGGCAACGTCATGGTGAACAAGGGCAAGTTGGTGCTGCCGGGCGTGCGCTTCGGGAAGATCTTTGTCGGCCCGCAACCGCCGCGCGGTTGGGAGTTGAACGAGGAACTGCTTCACGCCAACACCAGCATTCCGCCGACGCATCAGTATCTGGCGTTTTATTTCTGGCTACGGAATGAGTTTGGCGCCGATGCCATCGTGCATCTGGGGCGTCATTCGACGTATGAGTTCTTGCCGCGCAAGGGCGTCGGTCAAGATGAGCTGGACTATCCGGCGCTGATTGCCGGCGACGTGCCTGGCATCTATCCGTACATCGTCGATGGCGTTGGCGAAGGCTTGCAGGCCAAGCGGCGCGGGCTGGCGGTGATGATCGATCATCTGATTCCGCCGCTGACCGCCACGCCGCTCTACGACGATCTATTGCGTCTCAGACAGCTGGTCGAGAGCTACGAGTCCTCCAACAATCCGGCGCTGCGCAAGCAAGCCGCAGCGTCCATGCGTGTCTTGATCGATGAGCTGCATCTGAAGGATGCGCTCACTGCGAGCATGGATGCGGAGTTGAAAGTGCGCGGCATCTCATTCGAGCAAGCGGACGATGAGTTGCTGGTGCACGAGATTGGCCACTACCTGACTCATCTTCAGGAAGACTTCATGCCGTTGGGATTACACATCTTCGGCAAACCCTGGTCGGACGAGGCATTGAATACGATGCTGGTGTCGATGAAGGCCGGCGCCAACGATCAAGTCCTGCGTCAGAATTTGCAGAGTTCGCCCGCCAATGAAATGCGTGCGCTGTTGCACGGCTTGTCGGGGCGGTTCATTCCGGCCGGTCCTGGCAACGATCCGATTCGGAATGCTGAAGCCTTGCCCACCGGTCGTAACTTCCACGGCCTCGACAACAGTTTGATTCCATCGCGACTGGGCTACACGCTCGGCGAAAAGCTGGCGACCGAAGCGCGCGCCAAGGTTAAAGAAGACGGCAAGGAAGCAGTGATCCTGTGGGCGTCCGACTCGGTGCGCGATGAAGGCGCGATGGTGGGCTTTGGCTTGTCGCTGTTGGGCGTGAAGCCTGATTGGAACAGTCGCGGCATCGTTGCGGGTCTGGAACGACAACCGTTGAACCAGGTTGGATTGCGTGCCGACACGGTATTTGTCGCGTCCGGTTTGTTTCGCGATCTGTTCGGTCAGCAGATTGCTTGGCTCGACAAGGCCGTGTTGCTGGCGTTGGACGGCAGTCGTCGCACCATCGAGCGCAGCCGGCCTGATCTAGCGCCGGCGCTGCGTGCCGCGTTGGAACCGCTTGGCACGCTGGCTAATCCAGGCGACGAGCCGCTGGCGCGCAATCACGTCGCAAGACATTGGGTGAATGAAACGTCGGCGCTCATCAAGCAAGGTCTCGGTCATGCTGAAGCCGGCAAACAAGCGAGCTTGCGCGTGTTCGGTACTTCACCCGGCGACTACAGCGCCGGCATCAATCGCGCGGTTGAGCGTTCGGGCAGCTGGAACGATCGCAAGGAGCTGGCGAAGATTTATATCGATCGTCTCGGCCACGCGTACTCGGCGAACGGTACGAGCCAGGCGCAGCAGGCACTACTGCGAAGTAATTTACGCGAGGTTCGCAATACCTATCTGGGCCGCTCCAGCAATCTGTACGGCCTGATGGATAACAACGACGCGTTCGATTATCTCGGCGGCTTGAGCCTCGCGGTGGAAACATTGAGCGGTCGCGTGCCAGCCAGTCACGTCGCCGATCATTCGAATCCGGCGCAACCGCAGATGCAACCGTTGCCCACTGCGTTGTTAACGGAGTTGCGTGGCCGCTATCTGAATCCCGCGTGGATCAAACCTCTGATGCAGCATGGCTATGCCGGCGCGCGCACCATGGGCAGCGAGTTCATGGAATATTTGTGGGGTTGGCAAGTGACCAATCCCGACGTCATCAAGACCTGGGCTTGGGATGAGGTCAAACAGGTGTATGTGGACGATAGCTACGGACTCGGTCTGGACGAGTTCCTCGAGCAAGGCTCGAACGTGCACGTCAAGACCAACATGATGGCCATCTTGCTGGTCGCGGCCGAAAAACAATTCTGGCAGACCGACGAAGCTACTTTGCAACAGCTCAGCCAGCAGTGGGTGGACTTGTTACTTCAGCACGGCTTGCCCGGCAGTGGTCACACACAGCCCGATCATCCGGTGTTTCAGTGGGTGCAACCTTACTTGCGCGCCGATCAGATCGAGCCGCTCAAGCAAATGTTGGAGCGCGCCCGCGTCGATGCGAAAGCCGCGTCGTCGCCGACCACTCTGACCGAACTGCAGCCGGCTGATAAAGACTCTCAACAGAGCGTCGAAGCACAAGCGGCGTCTAGCGGCGGTGGTTCGCCGTGGGTTCTGTTGACGTTGATGGCTGGCGTCGCTGTATTGCTGTCCGCAGGTTACTTCCGCGGACGTCACGTTGCTCCCAAGGGTCGTTCGGTATGAACTCATTTATCGTGCAATGGACACACGCACTGGTGCCGCTGCTGTTGGTGCCGGTGGTGATCGGATTGTTTGTTTGTGTCGCGCTCGCCTGCGTCGACATCGGTGTGTTGTTTGGAGAGCGTGGACTGCTCCGTCAGCGCGAACGGCCGGATGACGTCAGCGCCATCGAGCGGCGAGCTCATCGACGTATCGAGCGCGCCGACATTCTCACGCGCACCTCGCCGATGCTGGGCTTGATGGCCACGCTGATTTCGTTGGGGCCCGGTCTCACCGCACTCAGCAATGGCAATTTGAATCTGCTCGCCGAAGCCATGCTGACGGCGTTCGACGCCACGGTGCTAGGACTGGCGGCCGGCGTGGTCGGTTTCATCATCGGCCGGCTGCGGCGCCGGTGGTATGACGAAGCCCTACAGCGCTGGGAACAGCCATGAAGCGCCGCTGGAGCAGTGCGCGATTTGACGAAACGCCCGAGGATCCGCAGGCCTCGCTGGTCAATCTGGTGGACATCATGCTGGTGTTCATTTGCGGCTTGATCGTGGCGCTGGTGTCCGCGCAGCCGGCCTTTGACAAGTCCTCCAGCCGCCTCGAGGGCGGTGAGCAAGTCGTTGAGCCGGGACGCGAACTTGCCGAAATGCCGGAGGGGCTGCGCGGCCAGGCGGCGGGCGCCGGCCTGGAGCCGGTGGGCCAGGTGTATCGCGATCCCCAGACCGGCAAACTGATTCTGGTCGGTCAATA
>NZ_JAEUPY010000663.1 GCF_016790065.1 Steroidobacter sp. | reverse complement strand
TCAAAGCATCGAGTGTGATGGTCGGCGTGGACTAGCGGATCGCAGTTCGCTGGCTACTTGGCTTCCAGCCGATACTGTTCGCCATCCTGCCGAATCGCGACGTCGTTGCGGCCTTGTAAGTAGCGGATCCATGTGCCGGGTTGTTTGGCATCGAAGGTGCCGGACAGTTGGATGCTGGCGCGTACGGCCGGGGCGACTTCGATTTGCACGGCGTTGTAGCGATTGAACTGTCGCGCGATTTCGCCGAGCGAGGTGTCTTTAAAGATCAGGCGATGTTGCTGCCAAGAGATGGCGGCGGTGGCATCCGCTTCGGGCGCGTGTTCGACGCGGCCGGCGGAGGCATCGACGACATCGCCAGCAACGATAGTGAGCGGGCGAGGCGGTTTTGCTTTGACGGTGGTTGCGGCGGTGGTGGCAGCGACAGCGACCGGAGTGACGACGACGACGCCTTCGACGACGGCAACGCGGGTGCGGCCGTTCTCCTGATAGACATTGAACTTGGTGCCGACGGCCTGGGTGGTGGCGTCGTGAGTTTTCACCAGGAACGGCCGGGTGGCATCGTGAGCCACCGTGAACGTCGCTTCACCCTCGAGCTCGATGACTCGCGAATTTTCACCGAGCGCGACGCTAACTTTCGACTGCGTGTTGAGTTGGATGGTCGAGCCATCGGTGAGCTGCACGGTGCGCTGCTCGCCGATGCTGGTTTTATAACGATCGTTGGCACTCAACGCCCACCAAGACACAGCCGCGAGCACAGCGAGACACACCGAAGCGGCGAGCGCGAAAGTCCGACTGCGAATTGCTGCCTGCCATGCTGGTGCCGAAGGGCGAGCGAACCGCGTGCCGATATCCAGAGTCTCGCCGCGACGTTGTTGCAACCACTGCATCACGTCGAACCGCGAATCTTTATCGATGCCTTCGAAGCGGTCGTACAGCTCGGCCACGTTCATGAACGATTCGAGATGGCGCGGCGAACGCTGCAGCCAGGCCAGCCAGCGTGCTTGTTCGCGAGCGCTGAGCACGCGACTGCGATCGTCGAGTCGGACGAACCAGTCGGCAGCCTGTTGATCGATTTTGGCCTGTGGGGTGGGTTTGGGTGGCATGAGGGCTCGTCCCTGGCGGGTCAGTCAGCGAGATGCGTCTTCAAGTGCGCCAGGGCCCGTCCGAGATAGCGGCGTACTTGAGGCAAAGAAATATTGAGTTCCTTGGCGATGGCGGCGTACTCCAAGCCATCGCGTCGGCGTAGATAAAACACCGCGCCATAGATCGGCGGCAGCTGCTTCAGGCAGGTGAGCAGGGCTTCCTCGGCGATCACTTCATCGCTCACATCAGCGGCGTGATCGACCAGCAGCGTCTCGATACTATTGGGGTCGTGCGCCACCGGACGGCGGCGGGCATGACGGTACGAACGCTTCAGCACGCTCCACGCCACCCGGAACAGGTAAGCCACCGGGTCGCGCAGCGGTTCGCTGGGCGGATGCCGGGCCAGGCGGACGTAAACCTCCTGGAGCATGTCCTCGGCATCGTGCGTTTGACGCGCAAGCCCTTGAAAGAACACGCGCAACTGCTCTCTATGCAGTTGGTAGGTGTGGGTCGTGTCCTGTGGTGGGTCGGGTTTGTCCAACGCGTTCTCGGCAGCGAAATAGCAGCGCGGTTACCGCTAAGAGCCACGAGCGCGCAGTTTTGCACACCCGATGCCAAAAAATATTTTCATGCTGTGACCCTGTGCATTCTGCGCGGCCGCTGGCTCTTATCGGCGTACCACAGTAACAGGCGGGGCCGCGGGGCACTCGCCGCACATGGGAGAATCGATGAGCTACGGTAGTCGTTTGAGCCTGGGTATTTTGCTCGCCTGCAGCGGGGCGACGTTGCCTCCGATG
>NZ_JAEUPY010000647.1 GCF_016790065.1 Steroidobacter sp. | reverse complement strand
ACCTTCGATCTGAGCGGCCGCGACACTCATTACAAGCCGGCCACTCAAAAACAATTCGACCAGTTCCCGGGCCTGGGCCTCACAGTCAATCAACTCGTGACCAACGGCTCGCGCACCTGCCTGCGCTTCTCCGAACACGGCGCATCGATGCGCCATAAAGGGGCGCTGGCTTCGTGGGGCGGCATCGGCCTGTACAAATGGGACGGCGAACGATTGACCGAGAACTTTGTCGAACAGGACTACTACTCGCGACGGCAACAGCTCGCGAGCGGACGACCCAAACCGGTCGAAACGCCAGCGCTGGCGCCGTGGGATACGGTGGCCGAGCCGGTCAATCCAGCAGCGGAAAGTGTAGTTCGCGAAGTGCTCGAACGCGGTGACTTGACTCGACTCGACGGCCTCGACTTCGATGACGCCTGGACCGGCAGCCCACCGCAACGAGTCCTGCAGCCCGACGGCGCGACCATCGACGATCTATTCTCGGTCGGCGACCGGGTAGCATTCCGGATTACGCAGACCGGCAAGCTGCTGGACGATTTCGCTGGCGCCGAGCCGCGCTTCGTGAATACACCGGTGTTCTTACATATGACGGGCTTGGTTACCGTGCGCGACGGGCGCATTGTCGGCGGCCGAGTCATTCGGGATCGCCTCGGCCTGTTGCGCAGGCTACAAGCTGACTGAAGTCGGGGCTATGATCGGCACAGACGGTATCCGGGGGGAGCCGCAGTGGGAATCATTCGAACACGGTTGACGCCGCCGAGCGAGGCCGCCAGCCTCATCGACAGGCCGCGCCTGTTGAATCGACTCGCCGAAGCCGAGCATGCCGCGCTCACTGTGGTGCTGGCGCCGGCCGGCTATGGCAAAACCAGTTTGCTGTCGCAGTGGTATCGGACGTTGCGCTCGTCCGGCCGTGCTTGCGGTTGGTTGACCGCCGACTCATCCGATAACGATGCGGTGGGCATGCTCTGGTACGTCGCCGCCGCGCTGTCGGATGCCGGCGTGTCGTTCGAACCCAGACTCGATCGCATTCTGCGCACCGATGCGTTCGCCTCCAGCGAGTTCTTGACTCACGTCATCATCGAAGCGCTCGAACGTAATGGCGGCGCGGTCTATTTGTTCATCGACGATGCGCACGTGCTCGCACCTGAGCCCATTCACGCGCTCGGTCGATTGATCGAGCAAGCGCCCGCTTCCATGTCATTCATCACTGCGTCCCGCTCGCTGCCAGATTTGCATCTGGCTCGCGCTCGTGCGCGTGGCCAGTTGTATGAAGTTCAAGCGGAAGATCTGAAGTTCACGCCCGATGAGACGCGCAGCTTCATCGCCGGCTCGCACAGCTCGCCCTTGGACGAACAGGATCTCTCCACACTGCAACAGCGCACTGAAGGTTGGATCGCCGGCCTCAAGCTGGCCACCTTGGCATTGCGCCGGGGCACGGCGCCCAAAGAAATGTTGGCGAGCTTCAGCGGCAGCAGCCGCTCCATCTCGGATTTCTTCGCCGAAGAAGTGTTCTCGGCGCAGCCACAGCCGGTGCGCGAGTTCTTGTTGAAGACGTCCATTCTGGATCGCTTCTGCCCGTCGCTCTGCGAAGCCGTGACCGGGCAACCGGACGCGACGCGACGCTTGTACGAGATCGAGCAGCGTGGCCTGTTCTTGCTACAGCTGGATCAAGAGCGACATTGGCATCGCTATCATCATTT
>NZ_JAEUPY010000637.1 GCF_016790065.1 Steroidobacter sp. | reverse complement strand
ACGCCCGCCGGCCGGGCGAAGAAGATCGAAACACTCGTGGCCATGCTGGCGAGAGGCGAGACCGTCGTACCTCAGAAATTGGAAAAGAAGCCTGCTGCGAAACGGAAGGCGGTGAAGAAGGGGCGCTGATTTACATCGATGCTGTCGTGCGATTGGCCGCACAGGACTAGAGCCGGCCGTAAGGTTCAACTCTTTGGCTGGGGCGCGTAGACTGGCCGGCGACGCGCACAGCAGGAGTCGGCATGCTCAAGAACAGGGTTCTCGCCAAGGCGGCAATTAACAAGTGCTGCCTCGTGCCCCGCGCGATGCTCATTCTCGTGGCATTTCTAACCGCCGCCGGTAGCGGAGCCAGCGACTCATCCGGCCTGACGGGAAATTATAAGTTCGTGCCGGCGCAGAGTGGCGATGTGGCGCAGGCGATCGATAAGGCGGTGGAGGGGATGAACTTCATCAAGCGGCCGATCGCGCGAGGGCGGTTGAGTAAGACCAACACGCCGTATCAACACATTCGCATCGAGATAGGGGCGAGTGAAGTTGAGATTGCCTACGATACGAACAAGCCGATTCGAGTGCCGCTGGACGGGCAGTCGATCAAGTGGACGCGAGACGATGGCGAGGTCTTTGACGTGTCGGCGACGTTCGATGGTAGCAAGCTGTTACAAACGTATAAGGCCACCGACGGTACGCGAGTGAATTCGTTCTCCAAGGACTCCACGGGCTCGTTGCGGCTGGAAGTGGAAGTTTCGAGTCCACAGCTGTCGCAGCCGGTGAAGTACGCGCTGGTGTATGTGCTGGCGTCTTAAGGCGCGCTCCAGCCCAATCCCAAACTTTTCTGAACCGCTACATAACTGCTGGTCAACGCCGCCCGGCCTTGAACCAAACCCGCGGCGGCGGAAATGCGCTGGCGTTCGATATCCAATTGATCGATGAGCGATGACGTGCCGGCGCGATAGCGTTGTTCGCTGAAGGCGGCGGCGCGAGTGGCGGCGGCTTCGGCGCGCGCGAGGTTGCCGAGTTGACGGCGTTGATAGCCGAAGCGGGATAATGAAGTCTCGGCGTCGTTCAACGCAGTGAGCACAGCGCGTCGATATTGAGCTTCGGCTTCGTCACGTTGGGCCTCGGATTGGCGAACGGCGGCGCCGCTCTTGCCGAAGTCGAGCACGCTCCACTGCAACGTGGGCGCGGCGAGCAAGATGAGTTCGTCCAAGTCGAACATGTCGCTGGGAGCACTGCCGCCGGTGCCGATCAAGCCCATGAACTTGATGGTTGGAAAGCGCCGTGCGACGTTGACGCCGATGGCGGCGTTGCTCGCGGCAAGATTGCGTTCGGCGCTGCGAATGTCGGGCCGGTGTCTCAATAGTTCGGCAGGATCGCCGACGGGAACCTCAGCAGGCGGCAAAGGAATGGCTGCAGCCGTCGCCAGCTGTGCGTCCAAAGCACCAGGCTCACGTCCAGTCAGCATGGCCAATTGATTCAAGTACTGCTCAGTTTGTGCTTGCAGAGGCAGCAGTTGGGCCTGCGTGTTCTCGTACTGGGTCTCGATGCGATCGACGTCCAATGCCGATGACGCGCCGGCGGTGAACCGCTGCCGAGCCAAGCTCAGCATCTTTTCTTGAAGCCGCGCCGATTCGGCGAACAACCGCGCCCGCTCCTGCACGTCGCGAAGGTTGATGTATGTCTGCGCCACGTCAGCGGCGAGACTGACTTGCACATCCGACAGCTCGGCAATGCGAGCTTCAGCAGTTGCCGTCGCTTGCTCGCGCGCGCGACGACGCCCGCCGAACAGATCCAGCTCCCAGCTGGCATTCAAGCCCAAGTTGTACAGATCGAGGGCGGTGGTGTCATTGGAGGAACTGCTTTCCGATTCCTCCGAGCCGCCGCCCAAATCGAATCCAGGCAACTCCGCATGGACATACGACATGCTCACGCTGGCCGTCGGAAACTGCTCCGCGCGACGCAATCCCAATGCCGCGCGCGACTGCTCGACGCGAGCAATGGCAATGTCGATAGATGGGCTCTTGGCGAGCGCATCGTCGACGAGCGCAGTCAGATTCGAATCGCCGAGTGCCTCCCACCAGCGCGCCGGCGCAAGTGACGGCTGCAGCGAAGCATCGACAGCCCGCACGAACTTGCCACCGTCGCGGGTATTCGGCACAACGTCGGGAGGGCCTTGATAAACCGGCCCGACAGTGCAAGCGCTGAGCGAACAAACAACAGCAAGCCACAAAGTGCGCGAGTACATATCAATGTGCCATCGATGGGGCAGCGTTCTTGGGTAACGGCCGAAGGAAAAAAACCAACGGCAGCACCAGCAGTGTGCCGATGCCCATGATCCAGAAGATGTCGTTGTAGGTCATGACCAGCGCCTGCTGCTGAATGTCTTGCATCAGCCCGCCGAGCGCGGCGCTAAGACCGCCGAACTGATGTTCCGCGCCGGCCAAGTAGTCCTGCACGTCGACTGAATTCGCCGGTAGGAATTCTTGAAGACGATGCGCGTGAAGTGCCACGCGTTGATCTTGAATGGTGGCAATGCCGGCGAGCGCCAACGAGCCGCCGAGATTGCGGGCGCAGCTGAACAAGCCTGCGGCATCGGCGGCTTCATCGCGACTCACCGATTGAATGGCAGCTTGGCTCAGAAACACGAAACTCAGAATCGTGCCTACCCCGCGCATCAGCTGCGAATCGACGAACGCCGCGCCGGCCGAATCCGCGGTCAGTGAGATTTCAGCGAACGAGCTGATCGACATGATGGCCAAGCCCAGCGACACCGACAGTCGGATGTCGAGGCGTTTCAGCAGCAGCGGCACCAGCGGCATCATCAGCAGACTCGGCACACCGCTGAGCAAGACGATCTTGCCCGACTGCAACGCGTTGTAGCCGGCAACGGTCGCGAGGAATTGCGGGATCGCATAGGCGGTGCCATACAACACCATGCCCAGCACCAGGCCCATGACGGCGACTGAACCGAACTGCCGATCGAGCAGCAGTCGTAGTTTGATCACCGGCCGCTTGGCAAACAGCTGCCCGGCGAACATCAGCGCGAAGCCGAAGGCCGCCAGAATCGCCATGTTCACGATCAGTTGCGAGTCGAACCATTGTTCGGCTTGGCCGTCCTCGAGCATCACAGTGAGTCCGCCAAGGCCGGCCGTCAGGCCGAGAATGCCCAGCCAGTCGGCTTCGCGCAGCCATTGCAGATTCACCGGCCGATGCGGCAGGCCGAGCAGCAACAACATCACCAATGCGATACCTACCGGCACGTTGAGAAAGAACGCGTAGTGCCAACTCATGTTTTCGGTGAGCCAACCGCCGATCAGCGGACCGAGCACCGGTCCGAGAATCGCCGTGACACCGAACATGGCCATGCCAATCGGTTGCTGTGAGCGAGGCAGGCGAGTGGCGATGATGGTTTGCGCCGTCGGGATCATGGCGCCAGCAGTGAAGCCCTGGCCGACGCGACCGACCACCATCATGGCCAACGACGTCGACAGGCCGCACATGATGGAAAAGCCGGTGAACAAGATCGTCGAGGTCAGTAGAAACGTTCGCAGGCCGAGCAGCCGCTCAAACCACGCGGCCAGCGGCAAGATCACCACTTCGGCGACCAGATACGCCGTCGCGATCCAGGTGCCTTCGGTGCCGCTCGCGCCGATCTCACCTTGAATGGTCGGCAGCGAGGAGTTGACGATGGAAATATCCAAGGTCGCCATGAAGGCGCCGATGGTGCCGGCCGCGACCGCGAGCCAAGCGGTTGCGTCGGCGCGTTCCGGCTCGCTCTCGGTCACACTGCCAGTTGTAGTTGCTGCGCTGGTCATGAGACTACGGCGCCTTGCTGACCAACTGCTCCTGCTCTCGTTTCACTCGATGCAACTCGTCCTTCGCGCCTCGAGTATCGACGGTGACGGTGACCGATAGGCCGGGCACCAGCAGCTTGCGTGCTTCCGGCCCAGCTTCGAGCGTGATTCGCACCGGTATTCGCTGCACGATCTTGGTGAAGTTGCCGGTGGCGTTCTTCGACGGCAGCAATGAAAACTCGGCGCCGGTGCCGGGCGCGAAACTGGCGACCTCACCATGCAATTCGACGCCTGCGAGGGTGTCGACCGCGATGCTGACGGGCTGGCCCACCCGCATCAGGCCGATCTGGGTCTCTTTGAAATTGGCTTCGACGTACAACTGATCGAGCGGCACGACGGACATCAAGCGCGTGCCAGGCTGCACGAACTGCCCGACCGTCACGGTCTTATTACCGATACGGCCAGCGACCGCGGCATTGAGAGTCGTGGATTGCAAATCGACTTCGGCCGC
>NZ_JAEUPY010000598.1 GCF_016790065.1 Steroidobacter sp. | reverse complement strand
CGTTCGCGCGCTGGGATGGAAAATTAGTAAGCCGCAGCCTGCCCATTGTTATAGCTGGGCGAGATTGCCACGAGCTCACCGGTGGCCGGATCGCGCTGGATGGCGATCCAGAGTCCTTGGAAAAACCGAGCATCCAGAGGTTTGATCTGCTGCACGTCGAGCCCGGATTCGTTCAGCACTTCCTCTGGAAACTCACCCGCCACGACACGGAGGATCAATTTCTTGAAATCACCTTCCGGTGACATCGGCGCGAGCAACCGTGGCGCATTGGCGGCCTGCTCGATGCTCATGCCGTGATCGATGATGTTCAGTAGCGATAGGGTCGACTGATAGTGCAGGCCCATGCCCATCGATGACCAGGCGATTTCTGGCTGACCGTTGTTCAGGATCAGGCCGAGTTCGATGGGATTGGGCATCTGTGAACCGCGCGGAGTGGCGGCGACGAGTGGCTGCAAGTAGGAGCCGGGGTCGCCGATGGACACGCCATCGACGACGATGGCGGTGCGGCCCCAGATCAAACAATTGATGGAGTGGCACAGCGACACCATGTTGCCGTCGCTGTCGATCGCCACCACATCATCGGAGTGTACGCCTTTCGGCTGGAAGCTAATCAGTGCTTCGTGTGCCAAGCGTGCCCACAGTTTCGCAGCGTGGTCCTGGCTCAGGCGAGCCGGCCAGCTCAGATCGAAGCCGGGACATTCGTTCTGCTGCTCTTCGGGGCTCTTGTTATAGAACAGACCCATCGCCGAGCAGCACTTGGCGATTCGCACCAGACTGTCGCCCGACGCGGACCAGTGCGGCCGTTCCTGCAAACCGGCCGCAGTGGCCAGGTTGATGGCTTCGGCTAGGTTGATCGAGCCTTCGCAAGGCGCGCCCAACAACGCCAGCGTACGCTGGCCGCGTTCGATCACGACCGGCTCGGACCAGATGGGCCGATAGCGGGCCAGATCTTCGAGCGTCATCTTGCCGCCGTCCGCCTGGATCGCAGCGATGCACCGAGCGGCCCACTGGCCCGTGTACATATAGTCGGCGCCTTCGGCAGCGACACGGCGCAATGTTTCAGCCAGCGCTGGCTGCCGGAAGTGGTCGCCCACACCATAAGCTGTGCCGTCTGGTTTGTAGAAGATCGCGCGGGTCTCGGGCAATCGCGCGAGGTCATCCTTGCGAGTCTCGATATATCGAGCCAGCGTCGGCGATATCAGAAACCCATGCTCGGCCAGCTCAATGGCCGCTTCGAACAGTCGTGCAAAGGGCAGTTTGCCGTGACGACGATGAGCTTCCTCCAGCCCACGCATGAAACCGCCGACCAGCGCAGTGCGGCCCGAAGGCGCGCCCGAACCCAGCATGCTGGCAACACTTTCCTTGCCCCGCTGCATGTCCCCTGGAATCGATAGCGGATCGTCTTCGCCAAGCACAGTGTTCCAGCTGGCATTGAGCGACGTTGTCTCGCCGGTTGCCGCGTCGTGATGCATCAGATGCAGGATGCCGAAGTAGCTGATCACTGCGCCGCCGCCCAACACGATCTGCGTCAATGCCGTGGCCAGCGCGGCATCCATTGCCGAGCCTCCTTGGCGCAGAGCTTCGACGCCGACGCGTGCGGCGAGCCCATGAAGTGCAGTGGTTACTGCTCCGTGATTACCGCGAGCGGGCGGATTTCCGGGCAACGGGTTTTGTTGAATCTTCCACCAGCGATCTTGCTCGGCTTGCGGCCAAGCGGACGGGGCCAGCGTCGGAGTCGTCATTCGGTGCCTTCCAGGCGTGTCTTGATTCGCGCCAGAAATCCGGCGAGGTGGGTGTCGGAGTGGCTCTTGATCGCAGCGATGGCGGTGGCGACACTAGCCTTGTCGAGCTTTGCCGATGCATCGATGCCAGCGCGGGTGTGACAATCCATCGTGTAGCGGGTGGCGCCAGCGATTTCCTGCGCCTGATAAGTGACATACACCTGCGCGCCGCCGGGCTGCGATAGATAGTCGGCGAACAAACTGAGGCGTCGCGCGGAGTCGTCGATCTCGGTGATGTGGCAAACGCGGTTATCGACCACCTTGTCGTCTTGCTCCAGCCACATGCGATAGCTGCCGAACACAGCCGCTGGATCGTCGAGGGGTTCGATGCAGTAGCCCAGCTCACGCCAGCGTTGGGCGTCGACAAAATGTTCCAGGATCAGGCGCCAGACCCGATCGGGCGGCACCGCGATGTCGATGGCCGCGTGATTGACGATGGTCACCG
The DNA here is from genome assembly GCF_016790065.1 of Steroidobacter sp. Lineage (GTDB taxonomy): Bacteria > Pseudomonadota > Gammaproteobacteria > Steroidobacterales > Steroidobacteraceae > Steroidobacter. The sequence goes on along the minus strand of NZ_JAEUPY010000598.1, from coordinate 9,308 downwards.
GAAGGTACAGACCAGTCATGCTCATCAGGCCTTCGCTAATGCGCGATAGACCAGGTCCTCCGCCATCAAGCTCAGTGGCTTCAGCTCCGTGTGTGGCATGGCTCGATGAGTCATGCCGACGAACACGATGTCATGCTCGGGATCCGCCCAGAACCAGGTGCCGTGAGCGCCGGCCCATTCATAGGTGCCTTTGCCGACGGGCCTGCCGGCAGCCGAGGGATCGATACATACCCGGCCGTTCATGCCGAAGCCGTTGCCGCCACCGATGGTGTAATGAACGGTGTTGAAACTTTTCCGGAGCAGTGCGTCGGGCAGCATGTTGCCCAACATCAGCGCGACGCTCTCCGGTTTGAGAATGCGAGTGTCGCCGAGACTGCCTCGACCCAGCAGCATGCGAGCGAAGCGCGCATAGTCGACCGCGGTGGAACGGAATGAACTGCCGCCGATCGGGAAAGTTATCTCCTGCATTTCCAGCGTATTGCCGGGCCGGAGACGACGAGTAGCGGCATCCATCGCGTAGCCTGGAACGAGCCGTGCATTCTGTGCGTCGCTCAACGCGAAGCCGGTATCGTGCATGCCCAGCGGCGCGAAGATGCGCTGCTCCAGAAAGCGATCGAAGCGCAGTCCGGTGATCTTCTCGGCGATCGCTGCCTGCAGATCCACCGCAAAGCTGTACTCCCAGCGCGTGCCTGGCTCGTACATTGCCGGCACTCGAGCATATTTGCCGATCAGGTCCGACAACGATTTGGCATTCAGAAGATCCAGCTCGACCACCACCGCCATGATTTCTTCCAGCGTGTTACCAAAGCCATGGCCACTGCTGTGAGTGAACAGATCGCGCAACAGGGGCTCGCGGGTCGCGCGACTGCCGGCCTTGGCGAAGTCGCGGAACTCTGGAAGATACGCCGAGACTGGATCGTCGAAACGCCACTTTCCCTCTTCATACAACAGCAGCATGGCCACTGCGGTCAGCGGTTTGGTCATCGAGTAGAGCCGGAAGATGGCGTCGGTCTTCAGGACCCTGGCGCTCTCGATGTGGCTATAACCGATCGCCTCATGCAACACGACTTTATCGCCACGGGCCAGCAGGATGACGGCACCGGGCAGATTGCCGTTGCCGACCGCGGCGTGCAGAAACAAACGCAGGTCCTGCAACGGTTCGGATGAAAAGCCGGCCTCGGAAGCGGTGCTGGGCACGAATTCGAAAGTGCTCATGCCGATGCCCCGTTAGAAGCGCGCATGCAACGACACGCCGTACACGCGCGGACGTTGCTCGATATTCTCCACGAACGTACCGAAGGGGCCGTTTAACACCGGAGTGTCATCGTCGAGCGCGTTGTTCACGTACAGCGCTACACCGTAGCTCTTGAAATCCAGCCCGATGCGAGCGTTCAGCAAGTCCCGCGCAGGCGTGATGCTGATCTGATCGAAAACCGGACTGCGCAGCGTGGTTCGCGATTCGCCGCCGTGTTGGAAATCGATTCGAGCGGTGAATGCAGTGGCTTCGAAGACGGGACGGCGATAGTCGACGAACGCCGACCAGCTCTCGTTCACTGCCCAGTCAGGCGGATCGCCGACGGCCTTGTCGCCATTGGCAGGGACTTCCTTGTATTCAAGATTGTTCCAACCGTAGGTGGCGCCGAGCCGCAAGTCTCGGCTGACATTGATGACGGCCGACAAGTCTGCTCCCCAGCCTTGGATATGGCCGCCATTGGTGGTGACGGTCAAACCGGCCGGTGTGAAATAGTTGGTCTGCACATCCTGCCAATCGTTGTAGTAGACCGACGCTTCCAGATTGAGCAGGCCGTCGAAGTACGCGCCCTTGGAGCCCAGTTCGTAGCTCCAGAGTTGTTCCGGGTCGTAGGTCGGTGTGGTGAGCGAGGTGCCGTTGAAGCCGCCGCTGCGGAAGCCTTTGGCAGCGTTGAAGTACAGCAACGACCGATCGCTCAATTTATAACTGAGATTGAGTCGAGGGTTGCTGGACGTGAATGTCTCGGTCCCGTCTACGCCGGTCGGTACGCCGAATGAAAGCTGTTCGACGACCCGTTCGCTGCGATCGTGGAAATAGCGCAGGCCCACGGTCGCATTGAATCGATCTGTAAATTCATAACCCACCTCGCCCCAGAATCCCCAGGTGCGTGTCTGATCTCGTTGCTGATAGTCGAGCAGCGTGAAGGGCAGGGGATTCGGCGCGGTCGGCGCTTGGTTACGAACGTCGATATCGAAATCGCGATAATCGATGCCTGCTGCCCATGACCAGGCGTCGTCGTTCTTGGAGACCAGCCGCAGCTGGTTGGTGAAGATTCTGGTGTCGTACTGGCCGGGAAAAGAAACCTCGGTGATAAAGCCCGGCGGGTAGCCGAACAGCGCCAGCGCCGGCACATAGAACGGACTCAGGTCGAGTTGCGTATCCACCGAATAACGCAGATAGCCCGGCGTTTCGATCAGTTCGGCGAAGCCCAGGTCGTAACGAAACACCACCGACGCCAGGTCGTACTTGGTGTTGAGGTAGGTGGGCACCGTCCACGCGGTGCTACGGTCGCTGCCGAAGTGCTGGTTGTCCTGATCCGATTCTTGATGCAACAACAGCAGACTCACATCGGATTTGTCATTGAGTTGCACCAGGAGTTTGGCGCGCGCCGTGGCGATTTGATAACCGTTGATATCCTGCTGGCCGGTCGCGGGGCGGTCGATCCAACCGCCTTGATCTTCGTAGCCCACCGCGACTCTCAGTGCGGCGCGATCCTGCACCAGCGGCACGTTGACATGACCGTTCACGAGCCAGCCATTGTCGCCGTCAGCAACGCTCATGGCTTCCGCATTCACGCTGGCCGAGGCTTGCCCAAGATCCGGCGACGCTGTGACGTAACGAATGGTGCCGCCCATCGAGCCGTCACCGTACAGCGTCGGTTGCGGGCCGCGCAGCACTTCGACACGCTCCATGTCGATCAATCGCAGATCCAGGCCCACGACCGTTTGGTCGATGTTGATGGGCATTTCATCCAGATATTTGCCCACGGTCGGGCGCCCGACCACACTGGAGATGCCTCGCAGCTGTACATGCTCGTTGCCGGGTCCATATTCGAGTGCCGACAATCCCGGCACCGAGTATTGAACGTCCTGCAAGTTGTTGGCACCCCGCGCTTGCATGCTTGCGGCATCGACGGCGCTGATGGACAGCGGCACGTCTATCAGCCGTTCGGCGCGCTTTTGCGCGGTGACGATCACTTCCTCGATGTTTGCAACGGCGCCATCGTCGGCGGCGCTTGCAGGGACGAAGGGTGTGCAAACGATGGCGGCGGCGCTGCCGAATAGTGCGGCGGGTAGGACTCGGACGTGCATATCGACTCCCCAATTGGCGGTCGCTCGGCTGACCAGGGCCTCGCGACCTTGTGCGACGATCCTCAGGCCGATGGGGCGGCGATGCTTAAGCGGGATCGCGCGGGATTTTTGATTTTCCACCCGCTCGGTGGGGCCGAGCGTCGGGGTGGCGGCTCAGGGAGCGGGGGTTGCTACGGCGCCGCGTCGGCGGGTGCGCATGGGGGTTTCGCCGAACTCTTTGCGATAGGCCGTCGAAAAGCTGGCGTGATGTTCATAGCCCAGCGCCAGCGCGATTTCGATGATGGGCAGCCGAGTTTCGGTGAGCAGCCGGCGGGCCCTGGCCATGCGTGCTTTCAAAGCTGCGTCCCGGATGGTGCAGCCATGCACCGATCGATACATGCGACGCAGATGGTTGCTCGATACGCCGACCTCTTCGGCAATCTCTTCGACGCTGACTTGGCGGTCCGAGCGCGACAACTGCGATTCCACGGCTGCGGCAATGCTTAGTGCGTTGGTGCCCGCGCTTTGCTGACGACGAGTGCTATCGGCGATCACGGGCGCCGCCAGAATGTGGCAGATCAACTCGCGCGCCTTGGCTTGCAAATACATGTTTCGCAGCTGTCCTTCATACGGGGCATGTTGAAGAGCGGCGCATGCTTCGATTGCCGGAGCTTCGGCTGCAGCTACGCGTACTGAAGGATTCGCAGCACCGTCGCGCCCTGATTCCGTTGGCAACAGAGGCAGTGCGTCGCGGCTCAACCCGAAGGCGCGCAGCGCTTCGGTGCTACTGAATACCAGCGAGACGATTTCCTGCTTGACCCCGGGCACGTACTCGCCATTGGATTGGAACGAGGAGGGATAGGACATGACGATGGCACTGGGGCCGGAGACGCACAGCGTGCGATTCCCCAAATGCGCGCGGTAGCCGCCGTCCAGGTTCAAGGTGAAGGTCACCTGTCCGTCCTGCTGGCCGGCCACCGTGATCGGCCGCACCAGTTGGAAGCGTGACATAACCAACATGACACCGGGGGCGAGCCGCACCAGCCGCGAGTGGCCGGTGCCCACTTCGGGGCGCAGGGTCAGGACAATTTCGTCAGAGAATTGCTGAGGGGAGGCTTCGAATACCGGAGAGTCGGGGACTCGTCGGGCGGTGCATTGATGTTCCAGGCGATCGAACGCGTAGCGGATCAATACGCTCCGCGCCTGAGTCTGGCTGTCGATGGCTGCCACGTCGTTCAGAACTCCGTTGCGTTGCTGTCGCGGTTCATCATGGACCCATCCAGGGTGGAAAATCAAAAATCCGCTATCGCCGCCACCTGGTGGCCGGCGTTGTGGCCTGCTTGGACGCCGGGATCTGACTAGAATGACCTACCTCAGCCAGCTTAAGGGATCCCAGATGAGATCACCGATGTATGCCGTTGCGGTTGTTGGCATGGCCTGTTTGTTCTCTGCCTGGCCGTCCAGCGCACCGGCTGAGGAAGCCGCCAGCCCGCCCAAGCAGACGGGGCCCACCACCAAGCCGTTCACTGTCGCAATGGACGTGAATGTGCCGCTCACGCCGACCGCTTTCAGCGCGGGTGGCAAGGCGCATCTGGCCTACGAACTGCATGTCACCAACATGGGTCAATGGGACCTGTTGCTGTCAGCGCTCGAAGTGGTCGATGGCGACAATAACTCCCGAGTGCTCGCCAGCTTCAGCCAGACCGATCTCGAAGGCATGATGCCGCGGCAGGGTAGCGACAAGACGACGCTGGCAGCGCGGAAGGCCGGTGTCATTTTTGTTTGGGTGACATTTGATCGCTTGCCGGACGCGCCGCTCAAGTTGAGCAATCGATTCAAGGTCAAGCTGGGCGACTACCCGGAGACGCTCGAGGTTCAGACTCGTCCGCTGGCCGTTGCCAAGAATTCGCTGGTGATCGGCGCGCCGCTGAGCGGCGATCATTGGGTAGCTGCCAACGGTCCATCCAACAAATCTGGGCATCGTCGTGCGCTGATTCCGATCGATGCTCACGCCGCCATCGCGCAGCGCTTTGCCATCGACTGGGTGCAGCTGGGCAAGAATGGCAAGACCTACGGCGGCGATCCGAAGGACAACAAGAACTACTACGCCTTCGGCCACGATGCATTGGCAGTGGCCGACGGAGTCGTCGCTGCGGTGTTGGATGGCGTTCCGAACAATGTGCCAGGCATCGACTCGCGTGCTCAGCCGATCACGCTGGCCAACGTAGGCGGCAATTTCGTCCAGCTGGACGTGGGTGACGGGCTGTATGCGTTCTACGCCCATCTGCAACCTGGGTCGCTGCGAGTCAAAGTAGGAGACAAAGTGCGTCGTGGCCAGGTGCTCGGCCTGGTGGGCAACACCGGCAACTCCACCGAGCCGCACCTGCATTTCCATATTTCCAACTCGCCCGAGCCGCTGGCCGCTGAGGGCTTTCCTTACGCGTTGCCCGCTTTCGAAGTGCAGGGCTCGGTGCAACTGCTGGGCGAGGAGATCAAGGCCGAACTCGCTCCGAAGGGCAAGTCCGAGCAGCGCACCGAGGCGATCCCGGCGGACGGGGAGATCGTCAAGTTCTAAAAGTGAGCACGGCACGGCAGCCGGAAAAACATTTTCTGCGAGGGGGTATAAAGCCCCCGGGGCGCAGGCTCTTATTCTGCTGACGTCCTTCCGTGCCGAGGTCGCAGTTGGCTGCCGAAGACCCTAAAGACTTTTTGACGGCGCTGGTGAGCAGCCAGGCAGACCCGCTGCGCCGTTTTTTGCTCAAGCGGGTGCGCAATCCGGCGGATGTTCCGGATCTGGCGCAGGAGGTGTTCCTGCGCATGCTACGGATTCCGGATCACGAGGCGATCCGGTCGCCGGAAGCCTATCTATTCACCGTTGCCCAGCACGTAGCTCAACAGCATGCGCTACGCGAGTCGAGCGCGATGCCGGCCGTGGATGCCGCCACGATGCTGACGGAGTTGCCCGCCAACACCGACCAAGATCCGGCACTGCAGGCGAGTGCGGAGCAATGCCTGGAGGAAATCGACCGGGCGCTGGCGCGGTTCTCACCCAAGGTGCGTGCCACGTTCATTTTGCATCGTCGCTACGGGCTGTCGCTGCAGGAGATCAGCGAGCGGCTGGGCGTGTCTTTTCCGATGGCGAAAAAGTATCTCGTAAAGGCGTTGCTGCAATGTCGACAGCACATAGACCGGGCGGATTGAAAGCGTGATCATGGAACAGCACACGTACGCCAAGTTCAGTCCTCAGATCCACGAGCAGGCCACCGAGTGGCTGGTGGAGTTCCGTACCGGCACGCCCGATGAGGCGGCTCGGCGCGCTTTCCATGCGTGGCTGATGGAGTCTCCCGCTCATGTGGAGGCCTATCTTGAAGCTTCGGCGCTCTGGAGCGTCAGCGCGCAAGCGGGCGCGGCCGAACAATGGACGGAAGATGCGTTGATCGCGCAGGCCGTTGCCGAGCCGGACAACGTTTTTGCTCACCCCAAGTTGTCGGCCACGCCGCCCGCGCAAGAAACGAATCGGCGGCGCGGCAGGTCAGGGCGTTTCGGTATGGCTGCAGCCGCTTGCGTGCTGATGAGCATCGGCGGCGCTCTCGCCGGGTGGCAGTACTTCTTCGCTCGGGCGATCTACTCGACCGATGTTGGTGAGCAGCGGTCTTTCACGCTGTCGGACGGTTCCATCGTCAATTTGAATGCGCGATCGAAAATTCGTGTGCACTACGGCGACCACGAGCGTTTGGTCGAGCTGGTCGCGGGTCAAGCGCTGTTCACGGTAGCGAAGAATGCGCAGCGACCTTTCATCGTTCGCACGGCCGCTGCGGAAGTGCGTGCTGTGGGAACGCAGTTCGACGTGTATCGCAAGGCTGAGGGCACCGTCGTTACTGTGGTGGAAGGGCGCGTCGCCGTCACCTCCGCAACGAACGGAGCAGTGGAACTGGCCGGCAAGTCAGCTTCGCCAGAAGCCGCTTCGGGCAAGATGCTGCTGAGCGCGGGCGAACGAGTCACGGTACAGAAAAACACACTGCGCAAACAGACGCAGCTCAATACGCAGACGGCGGTGGCCTGGACGCAGCGCCAGCTGGTGTTCGAGTCCACGCCGTTGGCCGAGGTGGCCGAGGAGTTCAATCGCTATAACGAGCGGCCGCTGGTGGTGTTGGACACCGACATGCAGCGCTTCGAGATCGACGGCGTGTTCTCTTCGACGGACTCAGCCTCGCTGGTGCGCTTTCTGCGCACCCGCCCCGGCGTGAGAGTCACGGAGAGCAACTCGCAGATCGTGATCGAAACCGCCAACACCGGGGCGGTCCACTGAACAGACGGAGTAAAATATTTGGCCCGGGGTATAAACCACCGGGCTGCGACTCTCTTCTCTCCATGAGTGCGCTGCTTTCGCAGCCTGCTCAGCCGATATACAAACAAATGGGGAGAGAGCTCGTGCGCATCGCTACCGTTGCAACGATGTTGTGTTTATCGATGGTCGGGCATTCCGCGGCTTCCGAAGCGCGGGCGGTCATCAAGCAGCCGACCAACATACAGCCGCAGAATCTGGGCGCTGCGCTACGCAGTCTGGCGAAGGAACGAAATTTCCAGGTGGTGTTCGCTTCTCGAGACGTCGCCAAGCTGCGTACTCAAGGCGCGGTGGGCACGCTGACCGACGATGAAGCATTGACGCAGGTTCTCGATGGCACGGGTCTGGTGTTTCGCTATCTCGATGAGAAGACCGTCACCATCGTGGTGGACGGCGAATTGGATTCCACGGCCGGTCTGCAACTCGACCGGACCACCTGGGCGTCGGATGGAACATCGTGGACTCGCTTGGCGCAGCTCGGTGGCGACAATGCGCGTAACGGCGCTCAGGAAGTGTCCGCATCCGACACGCTCGAAGAAGTCATCATCACCAGCACCAACATGCTGATCTCGGTGGGCAAAACTCCGGCCTCGGTCCGAGAGACGCCGCAGTCGGTGAGCATCATCACCCGCCAGCGCATCGAAGAGCAGAATCTGGTGACGTTGGAAGACGTGCTGAAAGAAGCGCCTGGATTGACGACGCAGATGCAGGGGATGGGACAACAGCGGTTCTATTCGCGTGGTTATGAGATCTCGGTGGTGCAGTTGGATGGCGTGCCGACCCAGCACAGTCCCTGGAATGTGCTGACTCCCGATCTAGTGATGTATGACAGAGCAGAAGTCCTGCGCGGCGCTGACGGACTGTATAGCGGTGCGGGCTCTCCTGGCGGTACCGTGAATCTGGTGCGTAAGAAGCCGTTGAACAGGTTTCAGCTCACCGGAGCCGCAGTGCTGGGTTCCGAGAATCATCGTCGCGCCGAGGCGGACGTCACCGGCCCGTTGACGGAGTCCGGAAAGTTGCGCGGTCGCCTGGTGGGTGCGTATGACGATCGAGAGTTCTTTTACGATATCGGTGAGGAACGCAGCACGACGGCCTATGCCGCGCTGGCATACGACCTGACAGCGAGCACCGCCATCACGGCAGGGCTGGAGTATCGCAATGCCGAGGGAATTCCATTCATGTATGGCATGCCGCGCTATGCGGACGGCAGCAGTCTCGGGTTGTCGCGGTCAACGTTTCTGAATCCGGCCTGGAATCGGCGTGACTATCAAGGTGTGACCACGCACATCGAGCTGGAGCAGGGCCTCGGTTCGGATTGGATCGCGCGGGTCACCGCGACGCGAGTGGATGCGCAGATGAAGTACAAGGAAGGTCATCTGATCTGGAGCAGTGTCGGTGCCGACGGGACGTCCTATCCGGAAGCTTATCTCGCGAAGTACGACGACGTGCAGTCGGGGGTCGAGGTGCTGCTGTCGGGTACGGTGAATCTGTTCGGCCGTAGCCACGATTTGCAGGTCGGCGCCAACTGGCAGAAGCACAACTACACCTGGGACGATCAGCCGCTCGACGTGGGTAACCAGCCGCTCGACCTGTTGAATTGGAACCCGTACGCCCTCGCCGAACCGCGTGACGATCAAACGCT
>NZ_JAEUPY010000580.1 GCF_016790065.1 Steroidobacter sp. | reverse complement strand
CCGAAACCTTGGAAGACTTCATCAAGCAATGGCAAGGCCGGCATGCAACGATTCGTTTCTCGCTGCGCCACCAACTGCCGGATCAATTGGGCACCAGCATCAACATCGCCATTTATCGCGTGGTCCAAGAGGCCGTCATCAATGCAGTCCGTCACGCGCGCCCCACGGCCATCGATGTCGCTGTTGTATGCTCCGACGACAAGGTGAGCGTGAGCGTGCTCGACGATGGCGTCGGCCTGCCGGAAGATTGGTCGCGACCGGGACATTTCGGCTTACGCGGCCTGCAAGAAAGGATGACTATGTTAGGTGGCGCGCTCACCTTGGCCGACCATCAACCGCACGGCGTCGCACTGACTGCTGACATCCCGCTCGGAGCGCGCTCATGATCAAAGTGCTGCTGGTGGACGATCACACCGTAGTCCGCACCGGTTTCCGGCTGCTGCTGGAAACGGTGAGCGACGTGCGCGTCATTGCCGAAGCAGATAGTGGCGAAACGGCCTGTGTGCGTTTCGATGAATTGGCGCCGGACGTCGTGGTGTTGGATCTTTCCATGCCGGGCATGGGCGGCTTGGAAACCATTCGCCGGCTGCGTGCCCGAGACAAAGACGCCAGAACCCTTGCTTTGTCCGCTCATGACGACGCCATGCACGCACGACGTGCACTGAAACAAGGCGCGCTCGGCTTTCTTTCCAAACGCACCGCGCCTGAGACATTGCTCGAAGCCGTACGCACCGTAGCTGCCGGCCAACGTTATATCGATCCGAAACTGGCCCAGGAAATTGCGCTGGCCGAGGTCGCCGGCACGGCCTCGCTGGTGGAAGCCTTGTCTGAACGCGAGTTCGAGGTGTTCCTGCGCTTGGCGAACGGCGCGGCCGTGCCCAAAATCGCCTCGGAGCTGAATCTCTCAACCTCGACCGTGGGCACCCATCTTTACAACATCAAGCAAAAGCTGAACGCCGGCAATCAGGCCGAGCTGACCCTGATTGCGCTCCGGGCGGGCCTGATCGAGCGCTGACCAAACGCCACCGAGAAAGTGTCGTTTCGTCGAGCCGCTTCGTCATACCCCCAGGGAGACAACAAGAGACCAATATCAGCTATGCAATTACGCGACTCGATCTCGACTGTGCTGTACGGGGCGCTGCTGGCCGGAACCGTTCAGACCGGCCTGGCCGCCGATTCGACCATCGACCTGGACGCGGCGCCGCTGAACCATGCGTTGATGAACTTCGCCACCTTGTGTGGCATTACGATCACCGTGCCCGCCGACCTGGCCCGTAACCAAATTTCCGAACCGCTGAAAGGCGAACGCTGCGGCGAGCTGGCCCTGCAACGGCTGCTGCACGGCTCGGGGCTCTCTTATAAGAAGGCGCCGGGCGGTGGCATCGCCATCGTGGCCGTGCCGACCGTACTGAAAACTGCCGCTTTGTCGCCAGCGCCGCGTCCGCTAGCAGCCGTGTCGATTGCAGTCGCTGCCCAGGCGGCCAACGCCGCCCAAGCACCGGTGCTGGAAGAAGTCACCGTCACCGCCGGCAAGCGCGGCGAAGAACGTTTGCAAGACGTGCCGGTCAGTATCACGGCCTTCGATCAAGCCATGATTCAACAGGCCGGCATGGACAATTTCCTGGACTACGCTCGTAACGTGCCGGGCGTGGGCTTCAAGATCACCTCACCCGCCGGCGGTCGCGACGATCTGCGTGGCGGGCGTCGTGTAAACATTCGCGGTATCGAGTCTGGTTTCGATAGCGTGCCGACCACTGCGTTCTATCTCGACGAAGCGCCGGTGCCAGTGATGGATCCAAAACTGTTCGACGTGGAGCGCATCGAAGTGCTGCGTGGTCCGCAAGGCACGCTATACGGCGCGAACTCCATGGGCGGCACCATCCGCGTGGTGCTCAACAAACCGCGCCTCAACGATTATTTCTATGAAGGCGATGTGACGGCGTCGGCCACAGCTCACGGCGACACCGGCTATCGCGTCAACTCCATGGTCAACGCGCCGTTGGTGGACGACAAAGTCGCGCTGCGCGGCGTGATGTTCTATCGCGACGAAGGCGGTTACATCGACAACGTGCTGAGTTTGCAGCCGTCGACCAGTCGCGTCGACGTGCAAAAGGACATCAACACCGAACGCAGCTGGGGTGCGCGTCTCGCCGCGACCATTCAGCCCAATGAGCAGCTGACCATCACGCCGAGCGTGTTCCGTCAGGAAACCACCATTCAAGGGACTCCGACGTATCTGAAGAGTATGGGCGACCTGAAGTTGCTCGCGCGCGATATTCCCGAAGAACAGACCAACAACTTCACTTTGTCCGCGGTGGACGTGAAATATGACTTCGGCAACGGCTTCGAGTTGTTCTCCTCCACGGCCTATTTCGAATCGGTGTCGCTGATTACCGAAGATCTCACCTACGGCAACACGGCTTACTACGGTCCGCTGCCGGACGGTTCGCCGCGCACCACCTGGGCGTTCACGGAGATCGAGCACCAGCGCTTCTCCGAGGAAATTCGTCTGAGCTATCGTGGCGATCGTTGGAATGGCGTGATTGGCGCATTCTTCTTAGATGAACAGCGCGACTTCTGGCAGGACTTCCCGATAGGCGCGCTACGCGATATCTATCCTGATACCGAAAGCATGTTCACCGGCACTCAAAACAACGACGAGCAGCAAGTCGCGGTCTTCAGCGAAGTGAGCGTGAGTCTCACCGACAAGCTGCGCGTCACTGCCGGCGCACGCTGGTTCGACGGCAAGCAAAAGCAGCTGACCAACTACGACAATCATCCCGAATCGGGCAAAGGCTCCGACTCGGCTGTGTCGCCCAAGCTGCAAGTCGACTATCACGTCAACGACGATCACATGGTGTATCTGTCCGGCGCCAAGGGCTTCCGCCCCGGCGGCGCGAACAACATCGTACCGTTGGATGATCTGGCTTGCGTGGACGGCTTGGCACGACTGGGCCTGACCCGTGCACCAACCGACTTCGACGCCGACGAACTGACCAGCTACGAGTTTGGCTGGAAAGCCGAGCTCGCCGAGCGTCGCGTGCGCCTGAACACTTCGGCGTACTTCATCGATTGGAAGGACGTGCAGAAGACCGTGCAGATGCTGAACTGCGGCTTCAGCTTCATCGGCAACATCGGCGCGGCCGAAAGCCGCGGTGGCGAAATCGAGTTCGCCGCCACGCCGATGACTGGTCTCGACCTTACGGCCACCGTCGGTTACACGGATGCGAAGTACACCGAGTCCAGCGACGAAGCCGGCGTGGTCAAAGGCGATCCCTTCCCCATCGTACCCAAGACCACCGCGTCGATCGGTGTGCAGTATCGCTTCGACATCATGAACGGCCGCTCGGCCCACGTGCGTGCCGACGCTCAATACGTCGACGAGTCTCGCTCGGACTTCTACTCGTATGAAGGCTTGCCGGTGATTCAACCCTCGTATGAGCTGGTGAACTTCCGCTTCGGCATGGAGTTGACCGAACGCTTGTCAGTAGTGCTCTCGGTCGACAACGTGCTCGATGAACGCCCCGCATTGGACATGATCGACATCGGCCCGCCGTACGGCTACCTCATGTCGACCTCGCGGCCCAGACAGTACGGACTGACTTTCCGTTACAGCGGACGATGAGCAACGCTGTCGGTCGATTGCCCGCACCAACAAACATCTAACCGCGACGTGACCCGCTGCCTACCGACTTGAGCCCGGTGCGCATGCTCCAATGAATGGTCAATCGATTCTTTGGAGCATGCAGTGACTCTACGGCTCGGCGACACGGCCCCGGATTTCAACGCGCTGACCACTCACGGTCCCATCCAATTCCACGCCTGGCTCGGCGACAGCTGGGCCGTTTTGTTCTCTCATCCCCGCGATTTCACACCCGTTTGCACCACCGAGTTGGGTCAGCTGGCGCAACTACAAGCGGAATTTCAACGCCGCGACGTCAAGCTCATCGGCACGTCGCTCGACACAGTTCAGTCTCACTACCAGTGGCTTCAGGATGTGCGCGAAACCCAGGGCACGTTCATCGACTTCCCGCTCATTGCCGACCTGGATCGCACTGTCGCCGGCTTGTACGGTATGCTGCATCCGAATCACGATGAGTCATTCACGGTGCGCAGCCTGTTCGTGATCGATCCCAAACAGCAGCTGCGTTTGATGCTGACTTATCCGCAGAGTTGCGGTCGCAATTTCGAAGAAGTGTTGCGCGCCATCGACTCGCTGCAGCTCACCGACGAACATCACGTGATTACTCCCGCCCACTGGCGCGTCGGCGACGATGTCATCATCCCGCCGGCGGTGTCCGACGAAGAGGCCCGTCGGGTCTTCGCCAAGGGCTGGCGTTCGCTGACCTCATATTTGCGGCTGACGCCCGATCCGCGGGAGGCCGTGGCATGAACCGGAGAGTGCATGACGGCATTGCGGTCGCGGTCACTGACGAGGAAGCCGATGTCGCCACTCGACAGCTCGCCAGCCGCTCCGGCATCGATGTGTGCCCCGAAGGCGGCGCCGCTTGGTCGGCATTACAAACATTGCGCTCGAACGGATTCATCAAGGACTCGGACCGAGTGGTCGTGTTTAACACCGGCACTGGCCTGAAGTATCGCTGAGATGTTGCCCATCATCGACCTGGCGTTGCTGCGCGAAGGGCCCGCTGCTAAACAACGGCTTGCCGAGCAACTCGACGCGGCGTGTCGGCGCTTTGGATTCTTCTATCTCGTTGGCCACGATGTGCCGATCGAGAGCGTGCAGGTGCTGATGTCTACAGCGCGCCATTTCTTTGCTGGGCCAGTGGAACACAAGCGCGCCATCCACATGTCCAAAGGTGGTCGCGCCTGGCGCGGCTATTTCCAGCTCGGCGAGGAACTGACGTCCGGCCGACCCGATGGCAAGGAGGGCATCTACTTCGGCATCGAGTTAGATGAATCCGACCCACGGGTGCGTGCTGGCACACCACTGCATGGACGCAATCTCTTCCCCGCCACGCCCGATCTGCGCGCAGCCGTGCTCGAGTACATGGAACAACAGACTCGCCTCGGCCAACAGTTGATGTCGTTGCTCGCGCTGGGACTGGGGCTGGACGAAAATTTCTTTCGAGAGCACTACACGGGCGATCCCACCATTCTGTTTCGTATCTTCAATTATCCCCGCGTCCTAGATCCAGCCGACGGCTGGGGCGTGGGCGAGCACACCGACTATGGCTTCATCACCTTATTGAAGCAGGATGACGTCGGTGGCTTACAGGTCAGGCACGGCGAGGGCTGGCTGGAAGTGCCCGCTGTGCCGAACTCGTTTGTTTGTAACGTCGGCGACATGCTCGAACGCCTGACGCATGGCCGTTACTTGTCAGCGCTGCATCGAGTGCGCAGCTCGGCTCAACATGACCGGCTGTCCATGGCGCTGTTCTTCGATCCCGCTTTCGACGCCAGACTCACGCCCATTGCAGGCGTCGGGCCCGAGAGTGACGCACCTCACACTCAGGTGCGCTGGGACGACCTCGATCCCCACGCCGCCGCTCCCAGCTATGGCGAGTACCTGCTCAGCAAGGTTGGCCGGGTGTTCCCGGCACTCCGGGATGCCGCCTTAAAACCCTAAGCGGAACCGCAAGTTAGCCGCCCTTCCGACGTTATACGGCGGTTACATCGTAAGCCGTTATAGCGACATTCGGATTCATTCCTTCTGTGCATGAGGAGCATGGCCTACGCTCGTCCTCACTGTGAACGGCAACGAATCCATCATGTCCACCGAACGCTCCAACGTGATCGCCCTCGCGCCTTATCGCTTCGCGCGCCAGGCCAGCCAGCGCCGGCCGCGTCCGTATGTGATGTGGTATCCGAACGTGGGCTTCATTCCTTCCACGCCGAATGCGCCTAGCACGATTCGCACGCTACGGACTGCTCGCGGACCGGAGTCGATGTGATTTGTGGCCGACTTGAGTTCCCTGCCTCCGGCCGATGCCGATAAGAGCAACGACGACAAGCATTTCGCCCGCGTCATCGGCACCAACCTGCGCCGACTCCGATCGCAAAACAATCTGTCGCTGGAAAAGTTGGCTCGCGCCGCAGGCGTGAGCCGCGCCATGCTCGGTCAGATCGAGCTTGGCCAAAGCGTTCCAACCGTCACCGTGCTGGCACGCATCGCCGATGCGTTCACCTTGCCCATTGCTGCTTTCGTCAACGACCGCAGCGAATCGAACATTACTTTCCTGCCAGCCGCAGATGCCAAGCTGCTGCGCTCGGCCGACGGCACCTTCGTATCGCGAGCGTTATTCCCCTTCGCCGGCAGTCGCAAAGTGGAGTTCTACGAGCTGCGCCTGGCGCCCGGCTGCCATGAAACCAGCGACGCGCACGCCGCCGGCACCAGCGAAAACCTGGTGGTAGCCCATGGAGAGTTGGAGATCAGTGTCGGCGCCGAGGTGCACCGACTGGCGGAAGGAGATGCGGTGTATTTTTCCGCCGACGCGCCCCACAGCTATCGTAACGGGGGCGCGTCCGAGGTCATCGCGTACTTAGTGATGACCTATCCGGAGAGCATCAGCTACTAAAGCTCGATCAGCGCGTGCAGACCATCATCGGCATATTGCCGCACATCATGGTCATCGGCATGCCGCAGTTCATCATCTTGGTCATCATGTCGCAGCACATCTTGAGCATGTCCATGCTCATCATGCCCATCGGCATCATCATGCAGCTCATGCCCTTGGCAGTCATTTCGCACTTCATGCTGGGCATCATGGCCATGCCACAACAGCTCATCATGGGCATGCCGGCACAGGTCATGGTGCAAGCCATGCCGCTGGCCATCATGGACGTCATCATGGTGCACATGTCTTTCATCATGTCCATGGTCATGCCTTCGCCCGGCATCATCATGCACATCATGCCCTGAGCAGTCATTTCACAGCTCATACGGCAGTTCATCGGCATCATCATCGCCATGGGCATGGTCGGCATGCCGTTCATCGGCATGGCCATGTTGCTCATCATCGGCATGGACATCGCTGCGCTCATGATCTCTCCTCGAAGTGGTTGCAAGTCGGTTATATAACCGAAACTTCAGAGCATCATAGCTTTTAGTTCTAAAGCAGGCAACTCAATGATTTGCCTGCATTTTCTCCAACATAGCGGATGGACCGCCGCTAGCACGGACGGCTCCTTGCGGTCAGCCGCCCTTGAGCTTCTGCACGATTTCCAAGGACTTAGTGACGTTTTCCGCCGGATTCAGACCGCCCACGGTGGCGGCGATCTTGCCGTCCGGGGTCACGACGAAGGTGGTGCGCTCGGCGAAGCCGTGGTCGATGTCCTTGCCGCGCGTGTCCTTCTTGCCTGAGCCCGCTTCCCGAACCTGCAGATCGTAGGAGCGCGAGATCTTGCCGTCGGCATCCGAAGCGGTGGCGAATTTTCCGGCGCAGTACTCGGGATCGGCAGAGAAATCGTTGAGGCGCTCGATGCTGTCGAGCGAGACGCCAATGATGGTCGCGCCGGCGGCAGCGAACTTGTCGCTGTTGACGGCGAAGGTGTGCGCTTGAACGTTACAGCCGCCGGTGTACGCCGACGGATAGAAGTACACCACCACCGGTCCCTTCTTGAGCGCGTCCTTGAGCGAGAACTTGAACGGCTTACCGGCCAGCGACGCTTGGGCAACGAAATCAGGGGCCGCCGCTCCTGCTTGCAATGCTGCCGCCGCCGGCAACGCCGCACCGAGCGCTAACAGACCGGTCAACAACAAACCTTTCGAGCTGTGGTTCATGACGACTCCAACAAATGCTGCCCAAAAACTCATTGATACGAATCGCAGCGCGCATCGTATCGCCTCGTGAACTGACGTGCTCAAGTCTTGAAGGGCCGCCGCGGTTCCGACTTGCAGGTCGAGGTAACCAGGTTCGTGACCGAGCCGGCGCTGACGAATCGTCGATAGATATCGGCCACACAATCTCGCCATTCGGTGTGGCCACGAGCGTTGAGCACGACCTCGGCGCGATTCGTAAAACCTTTGCTGGCATGCTCGGTGAACCATAACGGGCTGGCCGGATCGGTATCGCCAGAGACGAACAACGCCGGCACCGACGAATGCACCGGATCTCGGTAGCCAGCCGGTAGCGAAGCCTTGGGCCACTTGGCACAAGCCGCCTGTTGTTGTCGCACTCGGTAGTCGCCGATGTAGGTACCCGCCGTGGCCGCTGCGATTTCCGACTCAACGATGAAGGGAATGTCTTCGTTACAGCCAATGGAAAAAAACAATCCAAAACTGAGGGCCGACGAAATCGAACGCGCATTCTCTAAAAGGTCATTGGTGATCGAGCGATAGTCGCCGAGATACGCCCGATGAATGGCGTATGGAATCGCATCTGCCCCATCGGCTCGATACATCATCGACCGCAGCCGCTCGGCGATGCGCCCGCGATTCAATGTCACCTGCTCCACCTGCCCGGGGATGCTGACGACAACTTTCCCAGCATCCAACCTTTGCATCACCTGGACCAGTTCGTCACGCACGTTCGGGAACGCCGTTCGACACTCTGGCTGCGTCTCGCAAGCTGCCAGCACTTTATCCATCGCCGACTGTGCCGCCTTACTCATCGGCAGCGGAATGGCCACGTCGATGGGGACGATGCTCCACATGAATACAGTGCGCACGCTATCCGGATGAGTCTTGATGAACACCTGAGCGGCGCGAGTACCGTACGAGCCCGCGAACAAATTCATCGGCGCATAACCGAGCAGCCGACGGATGTGCTCGAGATCGCGAGCGAAATGCGCGTAGCTGTATTGAGTGAGGTCGGCGCCTCGGCTCAACTCGATGGCGCATTTCTCAATCGTTGCCTGTGGAAAAACATCACGAAAAATGGCCTGTGCGCTCTGCCCCGCGTAAATATCGCAGCCGAGCCGATGCGACTTGCCCGTGCCGCGTTGATCGATGAACAACAGATCGCGATCACGCCGCAAGGGTGCCAGTAGCTTCGCGAAGTCGGCAGCCGCGCCAATCGCCTCCTCGCCCGGGCCACCCATTAATATAAGAATGGGATCGGGCAGTGCCTGGCCGTGCGCCGGCAACACCCCGACGCTGATTCCCAAGCGACGCCCGTCAGGCTTGGCCGGATTCTCCGGCACATCGACCACTGCGCACTGCGCAGCTTCGGCAATGCCCGGCAGCTGGCAGGGAGCCAACACATTCGCCGCCACCATGACCAGCACACTTAGCACATCCATAAGCTGTCCTTGAGCAACCGCCCCGCTATCTGAACACAGCAGGGAACCATTCGACAGGATGCTTCGTGTGAGGCTTAATGGAACTCATGGTTTCGCAGAAGCGCGCCCGTCCGTCGCATGCCAACGCGGCAGCCGAGTTCGATCATCTGCTGCGGGATCACGTGCCCGTGCTGTATCGCTCCGCTTATCGATGGACCGGGGCCGTGGATCGGGCCGAGGATCTGGTGCAGGAGCTGTTGGTCCGTCTATTTCCCAAGCTCGATGAATTGCGTGAACTGGATCGCATTCGGCCTTGGGCACTGCGCGTGATGTATCGAATCTTCGTCGACCAGGTGCGCCGCGAACGCCGCTCGCCGGTGCAATTCGGCAACGAGCTGTCGGAAGACGGCGCCGAGGAAGACAGCCAGGAGCTGATCGATCCCAGCTTCGGCCCGGCCGACATCGTCGAACAGGAGCTCACTCAGGACCGAGTGGTGGCCGCCTGGGAGACCCTGAACGAGCAACAGCGCGTGGTATTGTCGATGCATGACATCGAGGACTACAGCCTGCCGGAGCTGGCTCAGATCATGGACTTACCGGTGGGCACCTTGAAATCGCGCTTGCACCGGGCCCGCGCCAAACTCCGGGAATTGCTGAAAACGGAACGAAATCCGCCGCCGGATCGTGTATGAAGCGTGTGGATAATGCGAGCCGACGATCGGGCCATTACCGTGGATAAAGACTCCGACATTCTGCGCCGGGCGCTACGACGCCTGCCCGCACCGGAGCCACGTCCTGACTTTGTGGAACGTGCGCTCGCCAAGGCCACAGGCCAAAGCCCAGTGGCCCGCGGCCAGCTTGCTCATCTATTCGGTCGCTGGGAAACCTGGGTGGGCGCAGCGTTCGGCGCTGCTGTCGCCGTCGCACTGACCCTGGTCATCTTGTTCCGACCGGTGGATCTCGCTGCGCCGAGCATCACGCTCGCACTCAACGAAATGCGTGACATCGACGTGCTGATCGATTCCGAACGAACCTTGGAAGATGCCACCATCCGTATCATCGCCAGCGGCAGCGTGACCCTGGACGGCTTCGACGACGAACGCGAAATCGATTGGCAGGCGCATCTGGACCAAGGTCGCAACGTGCTATCGCTGCCGGTAGTGGCCCGTGCTACCGGGGCCGGTCAACTGGTAGCGGTCGTGGAACACGAGGGACGCACCCGGCGCGTCACCGTCAACCTCAAGGTTCGTGACGGCGAACCCTCACGATCATGATGCCGGTCACACCTCACCGCTTGCCACGCCTGCGACGGGCGACGATCATTCAGGGACGAGTGAAGTACGCAACGTTCATGGTCCTGACCTTGCTGGCGCACAGCGCATGGGCGCAACAGCGGCCGGCGTCGCAGCCTGGGCCAAAACGCGACGATCTCGACGTGACCATGCAGATCATCGTGGACCCTGATGCCAAGCTGCCCGACGAAGTCGTTCGCCGAATTCCGCTGCCCGAGCGCAAGGCTGTCGACCCGTCCGCCGCGCCCCCGACTCAGCCACCACCGAAGGACGGCGACAAGCCGCGCCGAGACCGTGGTCGCGAAGCCAAGGAGCTGGGTCGAGACATCGGCCAGGCAGCCAACGACCGTTCCAAGGAAGCATCCGAACAGCGCGAGCAAGCGCGACGTGCTGCTGCCGAAGAACGGCGTCGTAACGACGACAAGAACAACCCGCCTCCGCAGAATCCTCCGAGCCGCCCGCCTCGCCCCTGAGCGATTCGGCTTGCGGCTGCGCTATGCCGCGCTCCTCACCCTGACTCTGTTCGCGTTCCTGCACAGCTCAGTGCAGGCTCAGAATGCCGATGCCGCCGAACAATTTCGCGCCGGCAGCACCGCGTTCCAAGCAGGCGACTACTCGAGTGCGTTGAATGATTTCGAAGCCGCGCTCGCCGGCGGTATGACCGGCCCCGCGGTTCATTTCAACATCGGTGTCAGCGCCTATCGGCTCGGTCGTTACGACCGGGCGCACCAAGCATTCGAAATCGTCGCACGCACGCCAACGATGGCCGGGCTCGCGTACTACAACTTGGGATTGGTCGAACTCCAACGCAACGACGACACAGCCGCCACCGCTTGGTTCGCCCGAGTCGCACCAGCCACGGAGGACGAACAACTCCGCCAACTAGCTTCTGCGCGACTCGCCGAACTGCACCCGCTAGCGCCGCCTCCGGAACGAAAGTGGATTGGCTACGCGGCTCTCGGCATCGGTCACGACGACAACGTGGCGTTGGTCTCGAACTCCGAAGTGCTCGGCATCAGCGACGCCGAAGACAACTTCGCCGAAGCCCAACTCGCATTCAGCGTGCCGCTGGCCAGCGCCTGGCGAATCGACGCCGGCCTCACCGCGGTGAACTATCAAGAGC
>NZ_JAEUPY010000577.1 GCF_016790065.1 Steroidobacter sp. | reverse complement strand
CGGCACGGTCCCGGGCGGGGCCGCGGCGAGCGCCGCAAGCCACGGGCCAGACAGCAAAAAACCAGTGAATACGGCGGCAAGGCCAGCAACTTTCAGCATGGCATTACGTTGCATCGGCCGCCGGGGCAGCGTCAACGTCATTATTTATTCACTGGCGGTTTCCTTTTGGCCTCGGCCGCCGCTCTAATATCAATAGGGTGTCCATGCGCAACGGCTGCGGGTGGCCCCGGGAGTGGATGGTTCGAGTGAGTAGTACGCCAGCATTCGTTTCGAGGATGGAGCACACGCACGGCCGTAGGCTGCGCCGGTTCCTGTCCATGCGACTGCGCGACGCCGCGGCCGATGTGCCGGATCTGGTGCAGGAGGTGTTTCTACGGCTGCTGCGGATCAAAGACCACGAGTCCATCCGCAATCCGCAGGCGTATCTGTACACCGTCGCGTTGCATGTTCTACATCAACACACGCTGCGTTCTTCGACTCGGCCGACGACGGCCTTGCCGGCCGACATGGCCGAGGACATGGACTCGTTCCTGGCGGACGACGATCCGGCCGAGGAGGCGGAGTTGGAGGACCGCTTCGAGAAACTGGGAGCTGCGCTGCAAGCCGAATCGCCCCGTGCCTACATGACGCTGCTGATGTATCGCGGCGAAGGTGCGACGTTGGAACAGATCGGCGAGCGGCTCGGTGTGACGCGCGTGATGGCAAAGAAATATCTGGTCAAAGCGCTCGCGTTCTGCCAGCAACGGTTGGCTGAGGGTTACTGATGAGCGCGTCCGATCGCGGCTTCAACAAACAGATCGCAGAAGAGGCGGCGGCTTGGTTCGTCGACTTCAGCGTGGGCGACGTCGAGCCGGATCAGCTGGCCAGCTTCAACACCTGGCTGCGGACTTCGCCCGTGCATGTGCGCGCGTACTTGCAGGTGACGGCGCTTTGGGAAGATGCCGAGTTGTTGAAGCTCGGCGCAACCGAATTGGAGGCGCTGGCCCAACAAATCGCGGCTGAGGGCAACGTCATTTCGTTGCGGCAAGCGGTTGCAACGGTGACGAACCCGGCAGCAGATGTCGCATCCGTTCCGACGCCGAAAATTCCAGCGCGCCGCCCGGTGTGGCGCCGATTCGCCGTTGCCGCTTCCGTATCAGTATTGAGCGTGATGGTCGGTGTCGCTGTATGGATGCGAGCCGATCGTGGCGTGACCTATGCGACCGAGACGGGAGAGCAGAGAACCGTCACGCTGGCTGATGGCTCGGTGGTGCAGCTCAATTCACAATCGCAGCTGCGGGTGATGTTCAGCGAGCAGGTCCGCAGAGTCGAGCTGATCGATGGCCAGGCGTTGTTCGAGGTGGCGAAGAATCCGGCACGCCCGTTCGTGGTGGTGAGCGGCGAGACCAGCGTGCGGGCAGTGGGCACGCAATTCGACGTTTACCGGAAAACCGAGGGTACCGTCGTTACGGTGTTGGAAGGCCGAGTCGCCGTATCGGGCGAAGCGGCGAGCACGGCCGCGCCGGTGCGAGATGCCAGTGTCGCCAATGGTGAAGCCGTGCTGTTGTCAGCCGGCGAGCAGATCGTGGTCACGCCCAAGGCCATTCTGGTGCCGCAGCCGACCAACGTGGCGGCCGCCATCGCTTGGACCCAGAAAAAACTCGCGTTCGATGCCGATCCCTTGTCCGAGGTGGTGGCCGAGTTCAATCGTTACAGCCGGCAACGGCTGGTGATCGACGACGCGGCGCTCGAGGAGATTCGTATCAGCGGCGTGTTCGCCTCCAGCGGGGTCGAGCATCTGGTGCAATTCCTACAGCAGCGCTTCGAAGTGACGGCGACCACCACCGATGGCGAGATTCATTTGTCTCGCCAGCCCTGATCTTCAATTCGTGACCCAAATATAACTACGAATTCTGTTGCAGCGGTTTCCTTTTCTACTCCACGGGCACTCTTACTCATCATGAAGCGTCGCCAATGACAACGACGCTCACCAGTATCAGTGCCAATGGGGGAATCTTGATGCGTAGTGTGCTCGCCACGACGGCGTTCTGCCTGTCGATCGCCGGTTTGTCGATGGCTCAGGATGCCGTCAGTTCGGTCCGTAAGGATGTGAGTATTCCGGCGCAGGGCTTGGGCCCGGCACTGCAACGATTCGCCCACGAGTGCGATGTGCAAGTGATCTTCGCCTCCGATGACGTGCTCGACGTGCAGACGGCTGGTGCCGCCGGGAAGTTGACCATCGAAGAAGCGTTGAGCCAGATGTTGCGTGGAACCGGGCTCATGTACCGGCTGCTCAACGACAACACCGTCACCATCGTTCCGGAAAACAAATCGCCGTCGCGACAGGAAGCGGCAGCGCCCGCGTCCAGCCGGGCTGGAGCGACCACCTCCGTGCCGCGATTCCTGAAGAATGATCAGTTTCGTCTGGCGCAGGCCACGACGGGCGCTGAATCCACTGCGACCGGAGCGCAGGCGCCGGCCAGCGCTTCTGCAGAAGCACTCGAAGAAGTCGTGGTCACGGGTACGGCGCGCGCCAGCGGCTTGCATCGACTCGACGCGGGCTTTTCGATCAACTCCATCAGCTCGGACGACCTGCATCAGATCACTCCGCTCAGCACCGCGGACGTGTTGAAGAATGTCCCCGGCACTTACGTGGAGTCGAGCGGTGGCGTCGCCGGTCTGCGAGTGAACGTTCGTGGCTTCCCCATGAACGGCGGTGGCCAGTTCTCGTCTGTCGAATTGGACGGCACCACGTTGCTGCCGCCCATGACTTTGAGCTTCATCGAAGGCTACAGCCTGTTTCGTGTCGACGACACGGTGGAGCGCGTCGAAGTGTTGCGCGGTGGCCCGAGCCCGCTGTTCTCCAGCGGTCAGCCCGGCATCACGCTCAACTTCATCCAGAAGAAGGGCGGCGATGTGCCTGAAGGCAGTGGCCGCGTCACTTTGGGCTCCGAAGGCTTGTATCGTTTCGACGGTTTCCTCGGCGGCAAACTCGCCGAAGGCTGGTATGGCACGGTCGGTGGTTTCTATCGAGAAAGCGATGGCGTGCGCGATCCGGACTTCACCGCAGATAAAGGTGGCCAGCTCAGCGGCACGCTGACGCGTCGTTGGGACAGCGGCGAGATCACGTTCTCCGGCCGCGCCGTCAAAGATTCCAATATCTTCTTCTCCGGCGCGCCGCTGCTCTCGACCAACAGTGGTCGCGATCTGAACGTGTATTCGTTCTTCGATCAGCGCAAGGACACGCTGGCCGGCCCTGACACCACGAACTTGCAATTCGAAGTCGCTCCCGGTGCCACGCCGCGGACGCTCTCGACCGATTTCAGCGACGGTCGCACCATCGACCTGAAGCAGTTCGGCGTCAGCTTCGATTTCAATCCGGGCGAGTGGGAGATCACCAATCGTTTCGGTTATCTCGATGGCACGGCCGATACCCGCGCCATCTTCACTAGCGCGGTGCCACTGACGCTGGGTTCTTACATCAACGGTCGCATCAGCGCCGTGAACGGCAATGCTGCCATCGTGACTGCTGCGGGCGGTGCTGCCACCAGCGGTTCGGCCAACTACACCACCAGCGGTGCGGCCATCACTGATCTGAGCACGCCGGTGATCGTTGCCGGTTTCTGGTATGTCGATAAGGACATACAGACCCTGAGCAATGATTTTCGCGTCAGCCGCACGTTCGGTTCGCATACGCTGACCGTGGGCAACTATTTCGCCAAGCACTCCATCAAGGATCTCTGGTATCAGGGTAACAATGCGCTGCTCGCTTTCGAGAAACACGCGCGTCGCATCGACGTTACTTTGAACAATGGCGTGAGCATCACCAAGGACGGCTTCACCGGCTACGCCACCAACCATTTCGTGGACGACTTCGAAGGCCGCAATCTGGCGTTCTTCCTGGCCGATGAATGGGAGATCACCGATCGATTGCGTATCGACGGCGGCGTGCGTCACGAGGACTACAAGACCGACGGCACCGTCGGGCTCGCCTCCAACGTGAACCTCGATGGCAACTTGCTCACGTTCTATAACAACGCGGTGTCGGTGCAGAACGGCAACCGCCAATACTTCACCTATGACGATGCCAAGACCTCGTTCACGTTCGGCGCCAACTACCGGATCGCGCCGGAGCTGAGCACGTTCGTGCGCGTCAACTCGGGCTATCGGTTCCCGACGTTCGATGAAGTGCGTCAGGGTTCACGCGTGGTGCAGGAGGTCGATCAGTACGAGCTCGGCTTGAAGACCGCGTTCAATACTCTGGACGTCAATCTGACCTTGTTCTACAACGAGTTCCTCGGTCAGACCTACACGCAGCAGATCGTCGATTCGTCCTCGGGCGCAATCACCAATCTGGTGGCAGTGGCCGGCTCGGAAGCCTATGGCGCCGAGTTGGACGGCGCGTGGCAGCCGCTCGACGGGCTGTCGCTGGGCTTCAACTTCACCTATTTCAATGCCGAGTATTCCGGGATCAGGAATGGCGCGCCCACCGGCGTGCAAAACGGCAACGAAGTGGCTCGGCAGCCTAGCTTCCAGGCGCGTCTGTCGCCGAGCTACAGCATTCCGCTGTCCATCGGCGATCTGACGCTGTTCGCGGCCTACACGCATGTCGATGCCCGGTACTCGGATATCCAGAATTTGCAGAAGCTGCCCGAGTACGAAACACTGGATCTCGGTGTCGGCTTGAAGTTGGGCGCGGTGGACTTGCAGGTGACGGGTTTGAATGTCACCAACGAGCTGGGTCTGACCGAAGGCAACGCCCGTATCGTCGGGACGACGGACGCGGCGGTGATCGGCCGTTCCATCTTCGGTCGTTCCTATCAAGCGACGGCGGCTTATCGCTTCTGACCGGAGTGCCGATGAAACGACGGACCTTGCTTGCCTCGGCCGCGGGGGCTGTCCTGGGTTCGACGTTGCTGTCGACGCGGTCCACTCGGGCCGCGTCCTCAACACGTCGCAACGTGCTGTTGTTGATCGCCGATGATCAGGGGCTCGACGCGGGTTGCTACGGCACCGGCATCGCGACCCCTCGCATCGATGCGTTGGCGCGTGGTGGCACGCGCTTCACGCAGGCGTATGCGGCCGTCAGCTCGTGCAGCCCCAGTCGGTCGGTGATCTACACCGGCCTCTATTCGCACAGCAACGGCATGTATGGATTGGCGCACGATGTGCACAATCAGTCGTTGCTCGATGGCATCGACACGCTCCCGCAGATGCTGAAGCGAGCCGGCTATGCGACAGCGTTGGTCGGTAAGAAACACGTTCGCCCGGACAGCGCGTTCGTTTATGACGCGGAGCTTGCGCCGGAGCGATCGGGCATTCGCGATGTCGCATTCATGGCTGACGAAACATTGCGATTCGTTCGCGGCGTCGACCAGCCTTTCTTCGTTACCGTGGCGTACAGCGATCCGCATCGCGCTCCGGTGAATTACGGCAACGATCGTAAGTGGCCGCGGGTCGAGCCTGTGCTTTACGATCCAGCGCGGGTGCCGTTGCCGTCACATCTGCCGGACCTGCCTGAAGTACGTCGCGATCTCAGCGAGTACTATCAGTCGGTAAGTCGGTTGGATACTGGTATCGGTCTGCTATTAGACGGTTTGCGAGACGCGGGCCACGCGGACGACACGCTAGTTCTTTATTTGAGCGACAACGGACGTCCGTTTCCTGGCGCCAAGACCAATCTCTACGATCCAGGACTGCATCTGCCCTTGATCGTGCACGCGCCCGGTGCCGCCGGCGGCGCGGTCAACGATGCGATGGTCAGTTTCATCGACATCGTGCCCACCATCCTCGACTGGACTCGCGCGCCGGCGCCCAAGAGCACGTTGCCTGGACGATCTTTGTTGCCGCTGCTGGGCAAGCGTGGGGCAAGCGGTT